>CAYSUY010000235.1:2935-5326 GCA_964434345.1 uncultured Acetobacteraceae bacterium | reverse complement strand
GACAAGGCCGTGCGTAACAACTGCTATCCGGACCCTGCCCGTGTAAAGCAGATCCGGCGAAATCGAGCTGCGCCGATGATCGTCGGCGCGTGTGGGCGGGTCAGACTGCTCACCATGTGCGTCATGTTCGGACCGCGCCGCCGGGATTGTCACGTGCGTATGCGTAACGAACGGTAACACCATCCCGGGACAGGCTGCGTCGCGTCGGCGTCCGTCATGCGCGGCCGCATTCTCGTCAGCGCCCGCGCGGCCATGCTATAGCCGCCGCGTCATGACCGATCCGATCGCCGACATGCTCGCGGTGGTGCGCGCGCGCATCGCCGCCGCCGCGACCCAGGCCGGGCGCGATCCCGCGACCGTCACCCTGGTGGCCGTGTCCAAGACCTTCGATGCCCAGGCGGTCGCGACCGCCATCGCCGCGGGGCAGCGCGTCTTCGGCGAGAACCGCGTCCAGGAAGCCGCCGGGAAGTTTCCGGCGCTTCGCACGCTCCATGGCGATCTCGAACTTCACCTCATCGGCCCTCTCCAGACCAATAAAGCACGGGATGCCGTGGCGCTGTTCGACGTCATACAGTCGCTGGACCGCGACAGGCTGGCGCAGGCGCTGGCCACCGAGATGACGCGTAGCGGTCGCCGGCCGCGTCTCTATATCCAAGTCAATATCGGCGCCGAGCCGCAGAAGGCCGGCGTCGCGGTCGCCGATCTGCCGGCGCTGCTCGCGCTCTGCACGACGCTGGGTCTCGCGATCGAGGGTCTGATGTGCATTCCGCCGGCCGACAGCCCGCCGGAGCCCTATTTCGCGCAGCTTTCGGCCCTTGCCCGGACGCATGGGCTGGAAAAGCTGAGCATGGGCATGAGCGGCGACTACCCCGCCGCGATCGCCGCGGGCGCGACCCATGTGCGGGTCGGCTCGGCGATTTTCGGCGGACGACCCGCTCCGGCGCCCGCCACAGCGGGCTGATCAACCGATCCGCAGCGCGTCGCCCGGCCCGCAGGCCGCCAGAAGGTCCAGCAGATCGCCGCGCGCCAGACCGACGCAACCCTCGGTCGGGCCGCCATCGGCCCGCGCGAGGTGCATGAACACCGCGCTGCCGGCGCCGGGCACGACCGGATCGTCGTTATGGCCGATGATGACGACGATGTCGTAGAGCGCGTCGTCGCGCCACATGCGTTCATGCCGTGCCGGGTAGGGCAGGGTCACCGGACGGTTGTAGAGCGGGTCCTCCGGCCAGTCGCACCAGCCGTCGGTGGGGAGGATCGGCGCGCATGGCAGGCGCGTGACGGGTGGATCGGCCAGACGGTCGGCGCGCCACAGGACGCGGCGCAGGGTGAAGAGCCCTGCGGGTGTGGCGCCGTCGCCCTCGCGCTTGTCGGCGCGAATGCCGCCATGGCCCAGCGTGCAGACGACCTCGCGGCCCGCCCAGACGAGGCGGCCGGCGGCTGGCGCGGTTGCGCGAATCGCGATCTCCATGCCGGGATCCTAACCGAAGGCCGCAGATGTCTCATGGTGCAAGCGTCACGGTCTGGCCGCGCGCCTCCGCGCCGCGGGACATCGCGCGATACCGTTCGAGCCCTTCCAGCATGCGCGCCGAGAAATCCTGTGTCGCGCGCGCCGGCGCTGGCGGTGTGGCCTCGGCCTGTGGTGCATCCGATGCCGACGGTGCGGACGGTGCCGATGGCGCAGACGCGGGTACGGTGGGGGCGGGTCGCGCGGGCCGGGAGGGGGCCGGGGCATCGTCGCGCACCGGCTCCGGCATCGGGGCCTGGGGCAGGAGGCGCGGCGGCACCAGCCCGGCGAGCTGGACCGGCGCCGTACCCGTGGCGCCGGCGGGGGGCAGCCTTGCCCCGGCATGCGCCTGATAGAAGGCAAGGTCGCGCCCCCCGGAGGCCCGGGGGCGTGCGGCGGTGTCGGCAGTCTGCGCGGGTTGGGATGGCGGCTCGGCCATCCGGGCCGGCCGCGCCGGAGCCGGGTTCGCGGGGCGCGACGCCATGGCGAGGGCCTGGGCCTGGAGCGGTGCCTGGGCGGCCACCATGGACGGAGGCGGAACCGCCGGCGGTTCCGGCTCCGCGGGCATCAGGGCCTCGGCGAGGGTCGTGGCCCCCGGATCGGGGCGTCCGGGCGAGATCGCGTCCATCGCCATCTGGACCGGTGTCTTGCCGGTCGTCTGCTCGAAGGTCGCCGTGAGCGCGCCGAGCATCAGCCCGATCGGGCCTCCGAAAATCAGACTGCTGACGACCTGGGCGGCGGGATGCGGAACGTCGCCGGTGACGTGCCGGTAGATCGCGCCGACCACGGGCAGACCTTGCAGAGGGTTCAAGGCCGCGAGCATGTCGCGGAACCCGGGGCCTGTCCCTGCGTCGGGAACCGCGTCCCCGGCGCGCGCCGGCGCG
>CAYSUY010000235.1:0-2835 GCA_964434345.1 uncultured Acetobacteraceae bacterium | reverse complement strand
CGGATGTCAAAAATTCATGCGCGACGATCTGCATGCGTAGGGCTATGCAATAGTCAGCCCATTTCCCGACGTTAATGATATCAACGGCTTGTCGAGGCCCCGCCCGTCATGCCGCGACATATCGCGGCAGATTCTGCCATGCCGTCCGGACAGGCTTGCCGATGGGTACCCCGGTGAAGGACAGTCCGCCCATGGTTGCGAAGAAACGCGTCCTGCTCGTCGATGACGAGCCCAATCTGCGTGCGGCGCTGACCGAGCAGCTGGCGGAGGATTTCGAGCCCGTGGAGGCGTCTTCGGCCGCCGAAGGCCTCGACCTCGCCACGCGCGAGACCTTCGATGCCATCCTCCTCGATGTCGGCCTGCCCGACATGGATGGGCGTGCCCTCTGCCGCAAGCTGCGCGGCGCCGGCATCGACTGTCCGGTCATCATGCTGACCGGCGATGTCGGAGAGCAGGCGACGATCGCGGGGCTCGATGCCGGCGCGAGCGACTACATCACCAAGCCGTTCCGGCTCGGCGAGCTGATGGCGCGGTTGCGTGCGCAGCTGCGCCAGCACGCCGCGATCTCCGGCACCGAATTCAGGATCGGGCCCCATCTTTTCCAGCCGGCACGCCGGACGATCGTCGACACGCGGACGGGTGTGCGGATCCGGCTGACGGACAAGGAGACGGCGATCCTTCGCCAGCTTCACCGCGCCGCCGGCGCGGTCGTGTCGCGCGACTCGCTCCTCGGGGCGATATGGGGCTACAACGCCTGCGTGAACACGCATACACTTGAGACCCATATCTATCGCCTTCGTCAGAAAATTGAAGAAGATGCGACGAAGGCCACGATCCTGCTGACCGCGCCGGGCGGCTATCGCCTGGCGACATGAGGAGCGCGCGATGCCGGCTCTATCCGTGACCTTCTGGGGCGTGCGCGGCTCGATCGCGTGTCCCGGCCCCGACACGATGCGCTATGGCGGCAACACGCCATGCCTGGAGATCCGGGTCGGCGGGCGGCTCCTGATCCTGGATGCCGGCACGGGGCTCCGCCGCCTCGGCGCGAAGCTCGACCGCCACGGCGTGATCGACGCGGATCTGCTCTTCTCGCATACGCATTTCGACCATATCTGCGGCCTGCCCTTCTTCAGCTCGATCTACAATCCGGCCAATAATTTCCGGCTCTGGGCGGGGCATCTGCTGCCGGACCATACGCTGCGCGAGATCGTCTCCGAGCTGATGCGCGATCCCTTCTTTCCGGTGCCGATGGCCAATCTCGCGGCCGCGCGCGAATTGAACGATTTCAGGGCCGGCACGCCGCTCGATCTCGGGCGTGGCCTCGTCGTGCGCACGGCGGCGCTCAACCATCCCAACGGCGCCACCGGCTACCGCATCGAGCACGCCGGCAAGTCGATCTGCTACGTCACCGATACCGAGCATGTGCCCGGAACGCGCGACAAGGCGGTACTGGAGCTGGTCCGCGACGCGGATCTGCTGGTCTATGACTGCACCTACGGCGACGCGCAATTCGCCGCGCGGGTCGGCTGGGGCCATTCCACCTGGGAGGAAGGCATCCGGCTCTGCGAGGATGCCAATGTCCACCGGCTCGCGATCTTCCACCACGATCCGACCAACGACGACGCCCGCATGGACGAGATCGCCGCCGCGGCCGAGGAGATGCGCCCAGGCACGGTCGTCGCCATGGAAGGCATGACCCTGGTTCCATGATCGCGAACCGATGAGCGCCGCGCCATGACCATGCCCGCGCTGCGGCGCCTGGGGCTCGGCCTCGCGACGCTGTGCGGGGCGAAGCGCGGCTGGTTCCTGCCCCACCGTCACGCCGATGCCGCCATCCCGCCGCGATCCTATCCTGCCCTGGAGCCGCTCTTCGCCGCCGCCGTGCCCGAGATGCGCATGCTGCTCGATGCGGCCGGTGGATTCATGGCCGAATTCGCGCGCTTCGGCGGCGCGCCGCCCGCGCCGCGCTTCGCGCAGGACTGGTTCCCGCGTCTCGATGCCGCGATCGGCTACACGATGCTCCGCCTGCGGCGTCCCGCGCGGCTGATCGAGGTCGGGTCGGGACATTCCACCCGCGTCTTCGCCCGCGCGATCGCCGACGGCGGCCTCCCCACCCGGCTCACGGCCATCGACCCGGCGCCGCGCGCGGACATCTCCGCCCTGCCGGTCGCCTTGTCCCGGATGCCGGTACAGCGCGCCCCACGCGCGCTCTTCGCGGAGTTGCGTGCCGGCGACGTCCTGGTCGTGGACTCCAGCCATGTGCTGATGCCCGGCAGCGATGTCGACCTGCTGTTCAACGACGTGATGCCGGCCCTGCCCGCCGGGGCGATCGTGCATGTGCACGACATCTTTCTGCCCGACGCCTATCCCGACGCCTGGACGTGGCGGGGCTACAACGAGCAGAACGCGCTGGCCCCGGCGCTCGCGGCGGGCGGCTGGCGGATCTTGTGGAGTTCGCGCTACGCCGCGACCCGGCTCGCCGCGGAGATCGCCGCGTCACCGCTGGGCGCCCTGCCGCTTCCGGCCGGCGCCCACGAGACGAGCCTGTGGCTGGAGCGGCTTTAGGCGCCGATCACTTGTACGGATCCGCCGCGTCGCGCAGCCCGTCGCCGAGGAAGTTGAACGCCAGCACGGTGACGACCACCGGCACGATCGGCAGCAGCAGCCAGGGATAGAGCGCGACCGCGTTGATGTTCTGCGCCTCGGTCAGCAGCACGCCCCAGGACGTCACCGGCGGACGCAGGCCGAGGCCGAGGAAGGAGAGCGCGGTCTCCGCCAGGATCATCTCGGGGATGTTCAGTGTCGCCACGGCGACGAGATGGCTCATGAAGCTGG
>CAYSUY010000234.1:1694-5448 GCA_964434345.1 uncultured Acetobacteraceae bacterium | reverse complement strand
TCGCCGAAGCCCGCGATGGCGAGGCGCCCCGGGACGGCGATGCCGCGGCGCGCGCATTCGGCCAGGGCTCCGAAGGCGATGTAGTCGTTGGTGAACATCACCGCGTCGGCGGGCCGCGTGCCGGCGAGCAGCGCGTCCAGCATGCCCGCGCCGCTTCGCATGCTGATGCCGCGATCCTCGACCAGGCGGTGGATCAGCGGGCGCCGTCCGGCCTCGGCCATCGCGTCGCGATAGCCCTGCTCGCGCCGGCGCGCGCGCGGCTCGGCCGCCGGATCGACGCCGACGAAGGCGATGCGGCGATAGCCGCGCGCGACGAGGGCGGCGGTGAGGGCGCGCGCGGCGTCGCGATTGGAAAAGCCGACATTCATGTCGATCGCCGCGCCGCCCAGTTCCCAGGTCTCGACCACCGGGATCCCGGCGGCGCGGATCTGCGCCCGCGCGGCGGCGGTATGGTGGAGGCCGGTCAGGACGATCGCGTCGGGACGGCGGCCGAGGAAGGCGGTCACCAGGCTCTCCTCGGTCTCCGGCGCATAGCCGGAATGGGCGAGCAGCAGCTGATAGCCCTCGGCGCGCAGGGCCTCGGTCATGCCCTCCACCGTCTCGGCGAAGATCGCGTTGGCGAGCGTGGGGACGATGGCGACGACGATCCGGCTGCGCTGCGATTTCAGCGTGCCCGCGGCGAGGTTGGGCACATAGCCCAGCGCGCGCACCGCCGCCTCGACGCGCGCGCGCGTCTCGGGTGAGACCCGGTCCGGCGCGCCGAGCGCGCGCGACACCGTGATCGCCGAGACGCCGGCGGCGCGCGCGACGTCCTGCATGCGGATGGCGCCGCCGCCCATGCGTCTCGTCACCGCTTGAATTCCTCCGCGCCTGGGGCTACCGTTGGCACCGATGTTATCGATAACCACGACCGCGAGGCAAGCGCGCGGTCGACCAGCGGAGGATCCCATGCTCAGCCCGGCCGATATCGAACGCTACAACCGCGACGGCTTCATCGTCGTCCCGAACGTGCTGTCCCAGGCCGAGGTCGAGGCGCTGCGCCGGGCGACCGACGGGCTGGTCGAGAAGTCGCGCGCGGTGACCGATCACGACGATTGCTACGACCTGGAGCCCGGCCACAGCGCCGCGATGCCGCGGGTGCGCCGGATCAAGACGCCGCATCAATGGGACCCCGCCTATGCCGCCTGCGTGCGCCATCCCGGGATCCTGTCCTGCCTCAAGTCGCTCTGGGGTCCGAACATCCGCTTCGACGTGTCGAAGCTGAACCTGAAATCGGCGGGCTTCGGGTCGCCGGTGGAATGGCATCAGGACTGGGCCTTCTACCCGCATACCAACGACGACCTCGCCGCGGTCGGCGTGATGATCGACGACATCGACGAGCATAACGGCGCGATGATGGTGATCCCCGGCTCGCACAAGGGTCCGATCTACGACCACCATGTCGATGGCCGTTTCTGCGGCGCCATCGACCCGACCCGCGACGGCATCGATTTCGACAAGGCCGTGTACTGCAAGGGCAAGGCGGGCTCGATCACGATCCACCATGCGCGCGCCATACATGGCTCGGCGCCCAACACCTCGAACCGCTCGCGCCGCTTCCTGCTGATGCAGTTCCGCGCCGCCGATGCGTGGCCGCTGATCCAGACGCCGGACTGGGCGACCTGGACGAGCCAGCTGGTGTCGGGCGAGGAGACGCTGACGCCGCGCATGACGCCCTGCCCGGTGCGCCTGCCGCTGCCGGTGGCCGCGCATCAGGGCTCGATCTACGAGAACCAGCGCGAGCTCAAGAACAAGTTCTTCGAAGAGCCCGGCCAGAAGCGCGCCGCGACCTGAACCCCACCCGGAGAAAAACCTCCCCAGCTTTGGTTCCGTCCCGCGCCGCGCCCTGAACCCCACCCGGAGAAAAACCTCCCCAGCTTTGGTTCCGTCCCGCGCCGCGCCCCCGGTGCGATCGCCGGGTCCTTGACGGAACCAAAGCTGGGGAGGTTTTTCTCGGTCTGCGGGATTAAGCCCGGTTTACGCTGTCCGCGCGCTTTCGCGGTCGGCGCGAGGCGGGCAGTCTCGCGCGATGGGCGGGACGGATCGGCATCGGCGCGTGGGGCGCCTCGCGACATGGGCATGGGCACGCGGCCGCGCCTGACGATGGCGGGCGTGCCCGTCCATGTCGTGCAGCGCGGCGTCAACCGGCAGGCCTGCTTCTTCTGCGACGAGGATCGCGTTTTCTATATCGAGCAGCTGGCCAGGCTGACGGCGGAGTGCGGCTGCGCCCTGCACGCCTACGCGCTCATGACGAACCATGTGCATCTGCTGCTGACGCCGGATTCGGACGATGGTCCGTCGCGTCTGATGATGCGACTGGGGCAGCGCTATGTCCGCGCCGTCAACCGGGCGCGCGGGCGAACGGGCACGTTGTGGGAGGGGCGGTTCCGGTCGACCGTCGCGATGGACGACGGATATGTCCTGGCCTGCTATCGGTATATCGAGGCCAATCCGGTGCGCGCGCGCATGGTCGACGCGCCGCGCGCCTATCCCTGGTCCAGCCACCGGATGAACGCCACCGGCGCGCCGTCGGGTGGGCTGCTTGCGCCGCATGAGCGTTTCCTCGCGCTGGGCGCCGATGCCGTGACGCGCGGCGCGGCTTATCGCGCGCTGTTCGAGAGCGCGCCGGACCAGGCGGAGGTCGCGGCGATCCGTGACGCGACGAACGGCAACCATGCGCTGGGCGATGTGGCGTTCCAGGAGCGCGCCGCCAGCGCGCTGGGCCGCCGCGTCACGCCCCGGCCGGCGGGGCGGCCGCGGCGGGAGACGCGGGACGGCGGCTGAAGGGTCGCTCTCAAAAACCTCCCAAAAACCTCCCCAGCTTTGATTTCGTCGGGAGGCCGCGCCCGCCGGGGGCGTCGGGAGGGACGAAATCAAAGCTGGGGAGGTTTTTGGGGCAGGGAGAGGGTTGCGCGCAGCCCGCCGCCGGGCCGGTTGACGAGCACGACATCGCCGCCATGGGCGCGCGCGATGTCGCGCGCGACGGCGAGGCCGAGCCCCGCGCCGCCGGTGCTGCGCGAGCGCGACGCCTCCAGGCGGTAGAAGGGCGCGAAGACGCGCTCCAGCTCGTGCGGCGGCACGCCCGGGCCCTCGTCGTCCACATGGATGCGGATGTGCGCCGCGCCGGCTTCGAGCGACAGGCGTGCATGCGTGCCATGGGCGAGCGCGTTGCTGACCAGATTGTCGAGCGCGCGGCGCAGCGCGCCGGGCCGCCCCTCGACGACGAGACCGCCGGGCGGTGGCGCATCCGCCCCCTCCAGCGCGACATCGGCTCCCAGATCGACGCGGTCGTCGACGAGGCTGTGCACCAGCGCGGCGAGATCGAAACGCTCGGCCCCGGTCTCCAGCGCGTCGGCCCGCGCGAAGGCCAGCGTCTCGGCGATCATCCGCTCCATCTCGTCGATGTCGGCGGCGGCCTTCGCGCGCTCCTCCGGATCCGGGATCTGCTCGGCGCGCAGGCGCAGCCGCGTCAGCGGCGTGCGCAGATCGTGGCTGATCGCGGCCAGCATGCGCGTGCGGTCGTCGACGACGCCGCGCAGCCGCGCATGCATGCTGGCGAGCGCGCTGGCGATGGCGCCGACCTCGCGCGGCGCGGGCTCGGGCACCGCGAAATCGGGGGCGAGGCCCGCGCCCGCGCCCGCCGCGCCCTGGGCGAGGATCTCCAGCGGCCGCGCGACGCGCCGCGCCGCCCCCCAGGCTGCTGCTGCTGCTGCTG
>CAYSUY010000234.1:0-1684 GCA_964434345.1 uncultured Acetobacteraceae bacterium | reverse complement strand
CGAGCCAGGCGCAGAGCACCGTCCACGCCCAGCCATGCGTGGGCCCCTGCGGGCGCAGCACGACATGGGTGCCATCGGGGCCGCGGATCACGATCGTGAAGATGCCGGGCAGGACGTTGTCGGTGCCGGCATCCCCGGGCGCGGTCTCGTCGCGCGGCACGCGCAGGACCTGGCCCTCGCCAAGCCGCGGCAGCCGCTGCCACGCCCCGGCGGTCCCGCCATGGCCCGGGCGGTGGAACTCGACAGCCACGACGAAGCCCTCGGGCAGGCGCTCGCCGATCGCGCGCGCCAGACGCACGCCCTGGCGCGGTCGCCGCGGACCGTCCTCGGCGGGGCTCCAGGACTGGCTCCAGTCGAGGGCGAGATGCTCGCTCTCCGGCCGCGCGCGCAGGAAGCCGCGCCGCGCCTCGGGTGGCCGCGCGAAGGCGCCGCGCGCGATGTCGGCGCTGCGTTCGACCAGCCAGCCGACGGCGTAGACGCGCACATCGGCCGGCCGCATCAGCAGCGCGACGGCGACCGACAGAAGCTGCGCGCCGATCAGCCCGACGATGGCGACCAGCGCGATGCGCGCGGCGATACCGGCAAGCGGCGCGCGCGTCACGACGCCTCCGACGCGACGGTGGCGGTGAAGACATAGCCGCCGTTGCGCACGGTCTTGATCAGCTCGGGATGCGCGGGATCGATCTCGATCTTGCGCCGCAGCCGCATCACCGCGACGTCGATCGAGCGGTCGAAGGCCTGGGCGACGCGCCCGCGCAGCCGATCGAGCAGCTGGTCGCGCGACAGCACGCGCTGCGGCTGTTCCGCGAAGACGGTCAGAAGGTCGAATTCGGTGTCGGTCATCGGCACGAGCGTGCCGTCGGCGCGCCGCAGCTCGCGCCGCGTGGTGTCGAGGCGCCAGCCGGCGAAGCCGTGGAGCCGCGCCTTGGTCGGTCGCGCGGTACCCTCGCCGCTGCGGCGCAGGACGGCGCGGATGCGGGCGAGCAGCTCGCGCGGATTGAAGGGCTTGGCGACATAGTCGTCGGCGCCGATCTCCAGCCCGACGATGCGGTCGGTATCGTCGCCGCGCGCCGTCAGCATCAGGATCGGCACGGCGCTGGATTGGCGCAGGCGGCGCGCGAAGGACAGGCCGTCCTCGCCGGGCAGCATCAGGTCCAGCACGACGAGGTCGATGCCGCCGCCGCCGAGCGCGGCCTCGGCTTCCGCCGCGTCGCCGACGGCGGTGGCGCGCAGGCCGTTCTCGGTCAGGAAGCGCGAGACGAGGCGGCGGATCTCGCGGTCGTCGTCGACGATGAGCACATGGGGCGCGCGCGGCATGGGCGGCAGACTAGCCGCCGCGCGCGGCGCGGCAAGACGCCGGCTTGTAACCGATGGTTACGTCGCGAAACCTCGCCGTCATCGTCGGCGCCGCGGCGCGCGCTATACCATCGTCATCGTCACTGACCTGGAGGCCTTGCCATGTCGACCCGTCTCGCCGCCTTCGTCCTCGCCGCCGCCCTCGCCGCGCCGGCGCTCGCCGCGGCCCAGCCCGCCCAGCCTGGCCTCGGGCAGGGCCAGCCCATGCCGGGACATGCCGGCGGACATGGCTCCATGCAGGGCTCCATGCAGGGCTCCATGCAGGGCTCCATGCAGGGCGCGATGCAGGCGCGGTTCTGCGCCGATCTCGACGCGAGGCTCGCGTCGC
>CAYSUY010000233.1:0-5481 GCA_964434345.1 uncultured Acetobacteraceae bacterium | reverse complement strand
ACCGTGGGAACACCGAGAGCCGTATCACTGTTTATCAGTGATAAAAACAGTGAAAGAACAGCGAGAAAAGCAGGGGAGCACGTGAGAAAAAGCCGGGGGGCCGGTGGTTTCTTCTCAGTCCTTGGCATCGTGATTGAATATCTTACTACTGTTATATATATGTCTATTGTTCTAAGTGCTTTATATATAATTAATTATATTGTTTTTGATACTTATATGTCCACTATTTAAGTATTTATATATTAAATACTTAAACATATAACAAATGTATTATTATTATCTACGCACGCGAGGGATTGGTAATTTAGGAAGAATAAAATGATTTTAACGGCAAGGGACATGGGGACATGGACATGAGACCCCTAGGGTTTATGTCCCTTGTCCCCGATGTCCCCAGAACATTACCGATATGTCCGATTTTGGTTCTGTTCACGATAAGGCCCGATTTTGTGTACACGATACCAAAAAATGAAATTGTTCTTACTTGGGTATTGACTGTTTGTTCTTAGTTGAGTACATTGTTTATATCAGGCAGAAGAAAGCCACGAACCAAAGGTAACAAGCCATGCGATTAATCGGATACGTGAGAGTGAGCAGCGAGGAACAAGCCCAGAGCGGTCTGAGCCTTGAAAACCAGAAAGCCAAATTACAGGCATATTGTGACCTTTACGGTCATGAGCTTGTGGAAGTGGTGACAGACGCCGGTTTCAGTGGAAAGAGTCTGAGCCGCCCTGGAATTCAGGCCGCCCTGGAATCTCTCTCGCGAAGCGAAGTTGATGGGCTTGTTATCCACAAGCTCGACAGGCTGAGCCGCAACGTCGCAGACATGGCCGGGCTTGTTACCAAGTTTTTCTCTGAAAAGGGCGGGAAAGCCCTTTTGAGCGTATCCGATCAGCTCGACACAAGCACCGCCGCCGGGCGTCTGGGTATCAACATTTTGATGTCAGTCGCCCAATGGGAACGCGAAGCCATTGGAGAACGGACAGCCGCCGCCCTTGACGCCAAAGCACGCCGGGGAGAAGTCAAGGGCGGGGCTGCTCCTCTGGGCAAGCAGTGGAGCGACAAACAGCACACAGAGAACAAGGGAGAGGCTCAGGCCGTCGCCCTTATTACGGAGCTGAGAGCGACAGGGCTCTCTATGCGGGCAATCGTGGAAGAGTTAAACCGCCGGGGTGTTCCAGCAGCGAGGAAGGGCGATAAATGGCATTTAACGACAGTGGCAAGGGTGCTCAAAAGGGCGTCTTGAATCTCAGGATAGCCGCCCTTGAAAAGAAAAGGGCGGCTCTATTTGAGCAGCTTGAAAAACTTAATCCGACAGACATAAGAACAGCTATAAGCAAGGTAGAGCAGAATGAGCGAAGCAATTCAGAGCACCGCCGCCGCCATAACAAATAAGCCCGGTTTAAGCGAACTTATCAGAAAGTTTCTGCTTGAGCTTAATGTGCCTCTGACATGGATAAGCACCAAAACAGGTGTACCAAAAACGACTCTCTCAGGCTGGTTAAATGGCAAGAAAGACATTACATCGAGCGTGCTTGACCGGATATGCACAGGGTTTGGAATTGTCGCAGTCAGAGCCCTGGGCCCTGAGTCCGAATTTGTCCCCCTGCTCGACTCGTCAAAGCCGTTTGAGACTGAGCTGAAAAGCAGGATGGAAGAGCTTAACAAAACAATAGAGGAGTACAGCCAAGAAATAGGCCTATTACAGGCATATCTAACACGCCAGCAGGATGAAAAGGACATGCTTTTAATGTACATCGACAAATACAAGAAACTGCTCGAAAAGGAAGGGAGCGGACAGGTAAAGCATGAGTAAGAAAAAAAATGAGGATCAGGCCGCTGGTAACGAGCCTGACCCCTCTGAAAACTTGCACGCCGGGCAACATGTGGCCCATGACAATATTATCGATCAAAGCACCTTGAATGACAAGGTGAAAGCGTCAAATCCTTACGGCATAGCCGATTATGTAAAGGCTGCATATTGCAAGATTACAGGCGAGCCAAAGCCCCAGGGCGTGAGATTCGACGCCAAAAGCCCGGAGTTTTCACCGGGCGGGCCGTTTGAGGCTCTGGGCTATGCAGTCGCCCAGCTTAAAGCAGGTGACAGCCGCGAAGCACGAGAACAGATATTTGAGGGGCTCAAAAAGGAATTCCACGGAGACGGGAACGGCTTAATACAGCTAGGCTCTCTGCGAGGGCTGCTTGATTCATGGTTGCCCGGTGAGCCCTGCCCAGATCAACCAGAGCAGGAAGTCTATCCGACTCTGGCAGACCTGGATGAAACGCTGAAAAAAACAGAGTACATCTGGGGGCCCTACATCATGAAAGCCGGGCTTAATGCCATAGCGGGCGATGTGGGAGCCGGAAAAACCGTGCTTACGATGGATTTGCACCGCCGCCAATGGTTCAATCTTGCGTGGCCAGATGACAAGCCGATTGAAGAGCCGGGCAAGCGTGCTATATGGCTTATGTCTGATCAGAGGCTAGGCCAGCTCAGAGACGCCGCGAACAATATGGGCGTGCCTCTGAAAAGCATTGTGATAGCAGCCGAAAAAGACAGTCCAACCGTGCCGCTACTGTTTAACGAACAGGCCGCGATGGATAGGCTCAGGAAGATGGTTAAAGACATCGAGCCTTGGGCCGTTATTGTGGATACCTTCACAAGCAGTATGGGCTCAGGTGAGCAGTCAAAGCCGGAAGTTATCAATCCTATTACGATGCAACTGCTCGACATAGCCATAACTTACAACGTGGCTATCATTCTTCTCTGTCACACAAACAGCGAGGGCCGAATCTATGGTAAAGCCCTTGAGCGAAAGACAGAGCACACCATGAGCCTTGTTTTAACGGACAAGGGCGATACGTCGAGCCCTAGGAATCTGCATTGCAGGCGAAGCCGACAGCACGAATTTACGCGTAGTTTCGGCATAGTTTACGACCGTAAAGGCTATACGTATTGTGATCCTTACGAAGAGGCAAAGGAAGGCTCAGGGGCGTTGCCCAGAGGGGTAAAGACAGACAGAGACCTTGCAGCCGTTTCTCTGGTGCTTACATCCGCCAATAAAAACGGGGCAAGCCTGGGCGAAGTAAGCAAAGCACTTGAGACAGACGGACGAACAGCAGACGCCGCCAAGAAAGCCGCCCAGCGAGTATTGGAAAAGCTCAGGGAACAAGGGCGGGCCGTCAATCATGAAAAACAGTGGTACGCATCAGGCCAGCAGCCGCCGGGCGTGGATGTCTCGACTTTCTAAGCGACAAAGCCGGGGACATAGAGCCGGGGACATGTCCATAAAGATATGTCCCTGATATGTCCCCGATGGAAGAGGGGCAACCATGGAAAGTCTGTTTGGTCGAATCAGGCGAGAAAACACAGTCACGAAGATTTATCACTTACTGACAGGCCGCGAAGCTCAGGCGGGCAAGTTCGCACCCTGCCCTATCTGTGATAGCAGCCGGTTTCAGGTGGGAAAGACTGATAAGGCGTGGACGTGCTGGGCCGGGAATTGTCACGAAATAGCCGGGCGTGATGCTTTGGGCTTGGCATCAGCAGCTTGGAAAGTCGATTTAACCGCCGCCGCGTATCGACTGATTGACGTTAAGAGAACAGTAGTAGAAAAGGACGATAAAGGCCGCTGGATAGGCCGATTGATTAGCGAGCCGGTAGATTCTTCCTCACGTGCTCCAAAGCCCCTAGGATCGAATCTCAGGGCCGTTTCTGACGAGCCCGAAATTATCGACGATCCAGCCTATCAGACTTGGCTATCTGAGATAGTTGAGAAAGCCCAGGCTGAGCTATGGAACAGAGGGAGCGAGCTGGGCCGCCGGGCTCGTGCTTACCTGTACCACGAACGAAAGTTATCAGTAGAGATAATGCGGGCGTACGGGCTGGGCGTGCTTGAACACTGGCATATCACTACCAGCGTTATTCAGGGCCGCAAGTTGAGCGTGGCCCCTGGAATATTGATTCCATGGACAAAGCCGGGCGGGTATGCGGGGGGCAACGTGAGAGAACTTCATGAGCCCCTGCCCTCAAAATACATCATGATCAGCGGGAGCCGCCGCCGGTGGCTTTGGCCGGGGCCGCTATGCGGGTGGGATCACACTTGGAGCTATCGCGGGCCCCTGCTTGTCACAGAGGGCGAACTTGATTGCATGGTGGCCCAGCAAGCTCTGGGCGGGCTCTGTGCAGTGAAAACCTTGGGCAGTGCCACGGCGGGCCCAGGCGGGCTCGACGGTGACGAGCGGGCCCAGCTCTCAGACATAACGAAGATTCTGATAGCAGCCGACGACGACGAGGCCGGGCAGAAGTGTCGCGAAGCGTGGCGACGGTATAGCCGCCGGGCGGTTTCTCTCACGTTGCCCAGCGGGAAAGACCTGAGCGAAGCCGCCGCCGCCGGGGTGAATTTGCGGGCGTGGTTTCTGGGCGAACTCGACAGATTGAACGTGAGCAAGAGCCTTGAGGCCGGTTGTTTTGAATCAGAGCATGAAAACGGTAGAATAATGCCATGATAAAAAGAATGTTTTTAAGCCCTCTGCCATGGGGTTAAGAGGGGCTCTGCCCATGGGGGGCATTGGGGGCTTGTACCCAGAGCCCGCCGCCGCCGGAATAATCCACGAGCTTACCTGCGAGCAGATGAATAAGCAGGTGAGTCGACAGAGCCCAGGGCGTCAATCTTTCACGAAGCTATCGAGAGCCGTATCGGGGACTTCGTGAGCACGAGCAGCGATAGTGCCTATGCGGTTTAGGGCTGCTTGAGGGCTCTTCGGTATGGATACAGTCACAGAGCCCGCCGGGGGCCCCTGCCCTTCCCCAGTATCACCCGGAAGGCCGCGAACATGGACGCCGCTATGCTTTTCAAGAAACAGGCCGGTAAGGAATTCGCCTATATCTTGGCCACGTGCTAGGGCAGTGACTTTGATATGAAAAGCAATCTTCGGATCGAAAAGAGCCTGTAAAGGAACTTTCTTCGGGGCGGGCTCGTTACTTTTTTTCTTCGCAGCCATGTTCTCAGGCTCTCAGGCTATCAGGCTTTCATGGGCCCCTGAGCCCAGGGCGTCCATTTTCCCTGAGCCGATGAATTCATGACTTCATGATTCCATGTCATCCTCATTATCGGTTTTCATGTTGCCCTATCATCATGAAATCATGATGACATGACATCAGGCCGGCATGGGCTCATGTTCTTATGAATTCATGGTTTAATGATCACAGGGAGCCATGAAATCAGGGGCGACGGGCGGGCCGGGGACATATCGCGGGGACATGAAACCTAGGGGGGTTATGTCCCTTGTCCCCGCTATTAGAGCGATCGGATTGACGTAAGGCCGGGTATCGATCAATCTGGGGGCTCTAATACGATTTTCTTGTGCGCAATTGCGCACAATGTTGAACACCTGATTATCAGGTGGCTAACAGGTGAGGCAGGGGGCTTAGCAGCGAACTTAGCAGCGATAGCCGGGCCGGTTCTCTTTGTGTTTCTC
>CAYSUY010000232.1:0-5742 GCA_964434345.1 uncultured Acetobacteraceae bacterium | reverse complement strand
GAGATGTGGGTGGCGCTGGGCGGCACGGGCCTGCTCTGCGAGCGCGCCTGGCCCGCGGCCGATCCCGCGCTGCTGGTCGACGACACGGTCAAGGTCGCGGTGCAGGTCAACGGCAAGCTGCGCGCGACCATCGATCTGCCGCGCGACGCCGCCGAGGACGCGGCCCGCGCGGCCGCGCTTGCGGCGCCCAATGTCGCCGCTGCCATGGCCGGCAAGCCGCCGCGCAAGGTCATCGTCGTCCCCAACCGCATCGTCAACGTGGTCGTCTGACCGCCGCGGATGAAGATCGACTTCAAGAGCGTCGAGCGTTTCATCAAGGCGCCGGACCCCGCGGCCCGCGCCATCCTGGTCTTCGGGGCGGATGACGGGCTGGTGCGCGAGCGCGCCGCGGCGCTCGCGCGGACCGTCGTTCCCGATCTCGGCGACCCGTTCCGCGTCGCCGAGTTCTCGGGAGACGTGCTCGCCTCGGATCCCGCGAAGCTTGGCGACGAGGCGGCTGCGCTCGCCTTCGGCGGCGGGCGGCGCGTCGTGCGGGTGCGCGGCTGCGGCAACGCCGCCGCGCCGGCCTTCAAGTCCTTTCTCGACGCGCCGATAGGCGATGCGCTGGTGGTCGCCGATGCCGGCGAACTCGACACGCGCTCGGCGCTGCGCAAGCTTTTCGAGGGCGCGGAGAACGCCGCGGCGCTCGCCTGCTATCCCGACGAGGGCCGCGACCTCGCCGCGCTGATCCGCGCCACGCTCCAGCAGGATGGCGTGCGCGCGAGCGACGAGGCCCTGGTCTGGCTGGCGCAGCGCCTGGGGGGCGACCGCGCCGCCACGCGCGGCGAACTCGCCAAACTCGCCCTCTACGCCGGGCGCGGGGCGGAGATCGATCTCGATCAGGCGCGCGCCGTGGTCGGCGAGACCGCGGAGGTCGAAGCGGACGACGCCGCCATGGCCGCGGCGCTTGGCGATGTGGCTGGCCTCGCCCGCGCGCTTGACCGGCTCGACGCCGAGGGCACCAACGCCGTCGCCGTGCTGCGCGCCGCGCAACGCCTGTTCACGCGCCTGCATCTCTGCGCCTGCCATGTCGCCGAGGGCGCGGATCCCGGCGCGGCGATGGCGAAGCTGCGCCCGCCGGTGTTCTGGAAGGAGCAGGACGCCTACAAGCGCGCGCTGCGCCGGCTCGACGATCGCGCGCTCGGGCGTGCGCTGGCCCTGTTGCTGGCCGCCGAGCGCAGCGCGAAATCCGGTCTCGGCCGCGCCGGGACGCTGGTCGCACAGCGTGCCCTCTACGCCATTGCCGGCGCCCAGGCCGCGCGCAGCCGTGTCGCCGGCCTGCCGCGATGACCCCGGCGGCGCTTTCCTTGGCGCGGGCGGCGGATTAGAACCGTGGCGATGCGCGATCTCCGTCCCCTTGTCCTCCTCCTGGCGCTGGGCGCCGCCACCGGTTGTGCCCGCCTGGAGGGCGCGATCACGCCCTTCGGTGGCGAGCAGGTGGCCGATCTGCGCGCCCTCGATGGCCGCTATGCGGGCGTCGCGACCTATGCACAGGGTCCGGATCATTGCGCGCGCCAGCTGCGCATGAGCCTGCGCGTCGTCAATGGCCGGCTGGAGGGCGAAGTCGCCGACCCACGCCACGCCGCCGCGCCGGCCGGGCGCTTCGACGGCTATCTTGAGACCGATGGCGGCATGGCCACGCTCCTGCGCGCCCTCGGCGATGTCTTCGTCCTGCGCGGCCGGTTCCGCGAGACCCGCTTCGACGGCCAGTTGATGACCGAGGCGGCGATCGATCCGACGCGCAACAATCCGCGCCAGGGCGAATCGAATATCCGCTTCGGCGCCGGTGCCCGGGACTGCGTGTGGATGGTCCGCCTGCCGCGCCAGGCCGGCTGACCGGTCACGGCGGCGGGAGTGGATCTTTGCCCTGGTTGATGCGATACGAGGGGCGTTTCGGGAGAGCGGTCATGGACGGTTCGGTCACGCGCGTGCATAGAGGGTTCCGCGGCTTCCTGGCGGCGGCCATGCTGGCGTCCATCCTGGCGCCGCTGCTCGTCGCCTGCGAGGGCTCCGAGGCGCTGTATCCCAGCCCGGCGCGCCGCCGCGGCGACAGCGGCCCGCGCTACGGCTATGGCGAGACGCGCATGGGCGAGCCCTCGGTCTTCGGCGAGGGCGGGATCTTCGGTCGCTCCTCCGGCAACCAGCAGGGCGCCGGCGGCGGCGGGATCGGGGTCAACAGCTTCCTGTGGCGCGCCGCCCTCGACTCGCTCGCCTTCATGCCGCTGGCCTCGGCCGATCCCTTCGGCGGCGTCATCGTCACCGACTGGCATGCCCTGCCCGAGGCGCCGGACGAGCGCTTCAAGGTCAATCTCTTCATCCTCGGCCGCGACCTGCGCGCGGATGGCGTGCGCGCGGCGGTGTTCCGCCAGCGTCGCGACCGCGCCGGCGCCTGGACCGATGTCGCGGTGGACGACGGCACCGTCGCCCGGCTCGAGGATGCGATCCTCACCCGCGCGCGCGAGATGCGCCTCGCGCAGCGCTGATACCCGGTATCCCCGTTCTCCTGCGCCCCCTTCCTCCGGCGTAGCGCCGGCGGCGCACGCCGCCTGCGCCTTTGCCGCGCCGCCCTCGCCGGCACCATCCTCTCCGCGCAATCGGGGAGGACGCCATGCTGGAGGTCGCTGGGTTCCATCGGGGCGGGATGCCCGCTCTTGTTCTTGCGCTCCTGGCCGCGGGCGGGATGCCCGGGCCGGCCGCCGCGCGGCCGGCCCCGACCATCGCAGTCGAGATCGGCGGCTACATGGAGCAGAGCGTCGGGGTGGCGCTGAACCAGCCCGGCGTGCGGGTCTCCCGCCAGACCGGCGCACCCGTCGTGGTCGCGACACCCAACCCGACGGGCCAGCGTTCCGACAGCGAGATCTGGTTCTCCGGCCGAGGGCAGCTGACCGACGACATCGCCATCGGCTTCGTCGTTCAGCTGGAGGCCGACAGCCAGCCGGACCGTCAGATCGACGAATCCTATCTGTTCCTCACCGGTCGTCCCGGACGCCTCGTGCTCGGGGCCGAGAACGACGCCGCCTATCTCCAGCATGTCTCGGCACCGCGCGCCGGCGCCGCCTGGGGCGTGCTGGAATCGGCGGCGACGGGCTGGGTCTACAAGCCCCGCTACGTTTCCTTCCTCTCGACGACCGCCCCGACCACGGCCGGTGACGACCGCAAGGTGACCTATTTCACGCCGCGCATGGCCGGGATGCAGCTAGGCCTGTCCCTGACGCCGGCGGAGAGCGAGACCGGACGGGACGTCGCCGATCGTGCCCGCGAGCGCACCAATACCGGGACCTTGTCGGCGATGGGACGCTGGGGCTGGGGCGAGACCAGGCTGTCCCTGTCCGCCGGCTGGGTTCGTGGGGGCGCCGCCCTGCGCGCCACGACGGCCGAGCGCCGCGCGCCTATCGACGACGCGGCGCTGGGCGCCGAGCTGCGCCATCGCGGCCTGTCCATCGGGGCCGGGTATCGTCGCCTGGTCAATCCTGGCGGTGCCCAGCATGGCCGCGCCATGGCGCTGGGCCTCGCCTGGGAGGACGGCGCGATCGCCGCCGGGGTCGGCGTCCTGCGCTCCGAGACCGCCGGCACCCAGACCAGCCCGGGCGCCGATCGCGGCGACCTCGCCCTGCTCTCCGGCAGCTATCGGCTGGGGCCCGGCGTCCACCTCACCGGTGCGCTCTTCGCCGCCCGCTTCACGAACGGCCAATCGCCCTATGGCGCCGAGGACCGCAACCAGGGCTTCGGCGCGGTCTCGGGGATGCGGCTGAGTTTTTAGCGAGGCGCCTGCGGGGAGTCCCACCGTAGATGTACGGATTTTCAGGGCAGGCATGATCCGCAATAACAGCCGCATCAGAGCGCATGAACGCGCCGGGTTATGGGGAGCAATGCAATTGTGCGGAAACGTGGGGCGTGACCGCGGCGACAACGCGGGTTCGCTTCAGTCACGCAGGCCGCCACAAAAAAAGAGGGCGGCCGAAGCCGCCCTCTTCCCGTCTGCGAGAGACGAACCGGTCTCAGAAGCGCAGGTGGATGCCAACCGCGCCGCCGGTGCCGCTGTTCTCGTTCGCGACAGCGCCACCCTCGTCCTCGTACTTCGCATTGAACAGAGCGCCGATGAGATCGACGCCCGGCCCGATGGAATAGGCCGCCGAGAACAGGATCTGCTTGTACTTGTCGTCGCCGGCGGCGGTCAGGTTTTGACCGTCGACCTTCGAGGTCAGGTAGCTGAGGCCGACCGAGAACGGGCCGGAGGTGTAGGCAGCGCCGAGACCGTAGGCGGTGCCGTTCTCAGCCGCGCGATCCGCGTCGATCTTGCGGTAGCCGCCGCCGACCATCAGGCCGGACATGCCGATCTGCGCGCCGACCGAGTAGTCCTTGACGTCGTTGCCGGCCGCGGTGGTCGCGGCAGCGCCATTGACGCTCGGGTACATGCTCGCGCCGAGCGAGGCATTGACCTGCACGCCGCTGAAGTTGTTCGTGAAGTTGATCGCGCCGTGCATCGCGTTGGCGCGCTGCAGCGACTTGTCGGTGAAGGCGACCGAGTCTTCGCGGTCGAGGTTCGGCGTGAACGACACGCCGACCTGGAAGCCGGCCATGCGCGGCGTGAAGTACGTCACGCGCTGCTGGTCGTTGCCGGTGCCGTAGGTCAGGGCGTGGTTGGTCGCCGCCGTGTTGGCGCCGTTGGCGTTACGACCGGAAGCCAGCGTGTGGATGGTCGTCACGTTTGTCGGGCGGAGGATGAAGTCGCCGACCTGCGACTCGTTCGCACCGAACGCGACGCCCGCGCCGGGGATCGAGTAGTTCATGATGTAATCGGCGGCGTTCTCGGAGCCGATCACGATACGGCCGAAGGCACCGTCGATGAACAGATACGACTCGTCGATCTGGTCAGACGAGGTATTGCCTTCGAGCTGCACGTCGAAGCCGACGGTGATGCCGTTGGCGAGGGTCGTACGACCACCGAACCAGATCTCCGAGTCGGAGTAGTTCAGGGTGTTGTTGATCTTGCCCGACGGGTTGGCATAGGCCGTGCCGTAGTTCACGCCGCTCTTGTTCGACGCGAAACCGAAATTCTGCTGGTGGTAGCCGCCGACGACCGCGGTGATCGGCGCAACCTTGGCCTGCGCGGACGCCGCCTCGGTCATGCCCCACATGCCCGCCGCGACGAGCGCGGACGTAGCAAGAAGCTTGTACATGAGAGTTGCCGCGACACACGTCCAAGTCCCTGTGTAAACGCGCGAATTCATCGATCCGCAGGGAACTGCCCAGGTCTCACCCGGACTTTCGGATCGTTCGGAGCGCCAGATGTTCGATGATCCTCCGGCGATGAAATCCCTGACGCAGCGCCTGATGCGCTGGGTGGGGTCCTGGGTAGGAAAATCGGACACTACGCAGCCCGCTGGCATCGCGCCTCCGGCCGAGGCGTCCTCGGATGTGCAGCCTGCCGCCATCGAACCGTCGGTCGAGCGGCTCGAGCACGGGCGCCTCGTCCTTTTTCCGCGCAACGGGATCTGGCAGGCCCGCATTCACCTCGGCGGGGGCCGTTACGTTTGGCGCAGCCTACGCACGACCGACCGCGCGGAGGCCTTGCGCCAAGGCATGCGAGCGCTGGACCAGATCGACCTGAAGCGCAGGGCCGGCATGCCCTTGAGGTCGCGCAGCCTCGACCAGGTCATCGCTGAATTTCTCGCCGCGCGGGCACAGGATCACGATGCAGCG
>CAYSUY010000231.1:0-5796 GCA_964434345.1 uncultured Acetobacteraceae bacterium | reverse complement strand
CCGGAGATCTTCGGCAAGGCCGCGCGGCTCAAGGCCGCGACGATCTTCCGCATGGCGCGCGCCAAGGCCTTCCTGTTCCGCGGCGTCGAGCTGCGCTGGTCCTGCGACCCGTCGCTGGTCAAGGACGGGGAGGTCCCTGCCGAGGCGGTGCTGCGCTTCCCCGGCGGCCTCGCGGACTCGCTCGCCGAGGTGCTCGGCAAGCGGCCCTGCGTCGGCAAGGTCTTCTCCGGCGAGGAGAAGCTCCCCGACGGCCTCGGCCGCATCGAATGGGCCGTCGCCTGGCCGGGCGACGAGCGCGGCGAGACGCATTCCTACGTCAACACCGTGCCCACGCCGCAGGGCGGGTCGCACGAGCTCGGCCTGCGCGCGGCGCTGTCGCGCGGCCTGCGCGCCTATGGCGAGCGCGTCTCCAACAAGCGCGCGCAGCAGATCACCGCGGAGGACGTCGGCGACGGCGCCGTCGTCTTCCTGTCGCTGTTCATCCGCGAGCCGCAGTTCCAGGGCCAGACCAAGGACCGCCTCGGCATGCCCGAGGCGCAGCGCGTCGTCGACGCCGTCATCAAGGACCATTTCGACCACTGGCTCGCCGACGATCCGGCGACCGGCCGGCAGCTTCTCGACGCGATCATCGAGCGCGCCGAGGACCGCATCCGGCGGCGCAGCGAGAAGGAGATGCAGCGCAAGAGCGCGACGCGCAAGCTGCGCCTGCCAGGCAAGCTCGCGGACTGCTCGGCCAACGCCGCCGGCGGCACGGAGATCTTCCTCGTCGAGGGCGACAGCGCCGGCGGCTCGGCCAAGCAGGCGCGCGACCGCGCGATGCAGGCGGTACTGCCCTTGCGCGGCAAGATCCTGAACGTCGCGAGCGCCTCCGCCGACAAGCTGCGCCAGAACCAGGAACTCGCGGATCTCATCCAGGCGCTGGGATGCGGCACCGGAGACAGCTACGACGGCGAGAAGCTGCGCTACGAGCGGGTCATCATCATGACCGACGCAGACGTCGACGGCGCGCATATCGCGTCGCTCCTGATGACCTTCTTCTACCGGGAGATGCCCCGCCTGATCACCGACGGACGCCTTTTCCTCGCCATGCCGCCGCTCTATCGCCTCGCCCAGGGCGGACAGGTCGCCTATGCGCGCGACGACCGGCACAAGGACGAGTTGATGGCGACCCGGTTCAAGGGCCGGGGCAAGGTCGAGATCAGCCGCTTCAAGGGGCTCGGCGAGATGCCGCCCGCGCAACTCAAGGATACGACCATGGCGCCGGGCAAGCGCATCCTGCTGCAAGTCCAGATCGATCCCGGGGCGGCGGAGCCCACGCAGCAGCTGGTGGAGAGCCTGATGGGCCGCAAGCCGGAGTTGCGCCTGCGGTTCATCCAGGAGAACGCCCGGCTGGCGCGCGATCTGGATATCTGATCGAGTAAGAAGATCATCACCTGCGCCATAGACCGAGGGGCCACGCCATGCCGCTGCGACGCATCGAGCACTACAACATCCATACCCAGAAGCTCGCCGAGACGGTGGCGTTCTACGACCGCGTCCTCGGGATGAAGCCGGGCGACCGCCCCCCCTTCCCGTTCCCCGGCGCGTGGATCTATCTCGGCGACGTACCGGTCATCCACCTCGTCGACGTCTCGGGCACCTACAGCACGCCGCGCGCCGGTCAGCACGGCACCGGCGCGCTCGATCATGTCGCCTTCGAGGCCGCCGATCTTCCGGCCATGCTGGCGACCCTCGCCCGCGAAGGCGTCGCCTGGACCCAGCGCGTGGTGCCACGCACCGGCATCACCCAGGTCTTCGTCGAGGATCCCAACGGCCTGACGATCGAACTGAACTTCCCCGAAACGGCCAACGCGGCCGGGTGAATTCAGCCGAACGCCAGATCGAGGCGATCGTCGCGCGCTTCGAAACCGTTCGAGAGCAGAAAGGCGCGCGCCGCCGCCGGTTGGGCGTCCGCGCGAACCGACAGCCCGCTCCACCCCGCCGTCTTGCCCTCGCGCCGCAGCGCGGCCAGCAGGCGTGCCCCCAGACCGCGCCCGCGATGCGACGCGGCCACTTCGAGAGCGACAAGGACGCCCTGCCCGGCGATGCCGTCGACGGCCTCGGCGCCTCCGACCCACGCCCCATGCGCATCCTCTGCCGCCACCGCCACACCGCGCGCGGCGCGCCGGAGCACCGCCCCGTCGCGCGGCCCGGGCAAGGAGGGTTCGGCCATGCCGTCACACCGGCGGCCTAGCATCGCGACGCGCTTGCTGCCGCCATAGACGCTCTCGACGGCCAGTTCGCGGAACCCGAGATTGCCGTGGAACGCCAGGCTGGTGTCGTTCGGCGGCGCGAGATTGACCTCGCAGACCACCGGGGGCCCATCGCGAGCGACCGCCGCGAAGATGTCCGCATAGGCGGCGCGCCCGAGACCCTGCCCGCGCCGATCCGCCGCGACCACGATCCGGTCGACATAGACGAAATCCGGCAGGTTGCGCTGGAACCAGGCGTAGTTCTCGCTTCCATAGGCGCGCCCCGGGGGCAGCGTGACGGTCAGGGCGTCGAGCGCGCCGGTCGTCGACGCGGCGACGCGAACCCGCGCGTCGCCGCCGAGGAAGCGCAGCCAGCCTTCCGAAGTCAGCGCGTTCACATGCGGGACCGACGCATCGTTGAGGGCGATCAGCGCGGCGAGATCGGACGAGGTCGCCGGCCTGAAAGCGGGCATCATGACGCGAGCCAGTCGCCCAGCGCGGCGTTCACCGCCTCGGGGCGCTCGAGCGTCGACAGGTGGCCGCAGGATTCGATCACCACCAGGCGTGCCCCGTCGATGTCAGCGGCGATCTCGCGTGCGGCCTCGACCGGCGTGGCCATGTCCTGGCGGCCGCAGAGCACCAGGGTCGGCACTTGGATGCGCGACAGGCCAGGGCGGCTGTCCGGCCGGCCGAGGATCGCCATCTGCTGCCGGATGAAGGCCTCCCGGCCGACGCGCATCGTCATCGCCCCGACATCCGCGACGAACGCGGCGTCGCCCATGCGCTCCGGATGCACCCATTGAGGCAGGAGCCGCGGCGTCACGCCCTTGAAGTCGCCGCGCTGGGCCAGCGCGATCAGGTCGCGGCGCTGCTGCGCCCGTTCGGGAGGATCCGGACGCGCCGAGGTATCGAGAAGCGCCAGCCTCTCGATCCGGCCCGGTGCCTGTCGCATGATCTCGAACGCGACATATCCGCCCATTGAGAAACCGGCGAGCGCGAAACGCGCCGGCGCCGCGTCGAGGACCGCCGTGGCCATCCCGGCCACGCTGTCGTGCCGGGTCAGGTCACCGATCCGGATGTCGGCGATCGCGGCGAAGGCGGCCGATTGGGGCGCCCAGATCGCCGCGTCGCACAGCAGGCCAGGCAGCAGGACGAGCGGAATGCGGCTCATTTGATCAGCTTCAGAAGGTCACGGAACGCGTCGGTACCGGCGCGGCCGAGCCACTCGAACATCACCATCTCGACGGTCGCGACGACGACACCCGCAGAGGCAAGGCGACGCAACCCGGCCTCGCGATCGGCCGCGCGGCGCGACGACACCGCGTCTTCGACCACCGTCACCGACCACCCCGCCGCCGCGAGGCCGAGCGCCGATTGCAGCACGCAGACATGCGCTTCGATGCCGCACAGAACGGCCTGCCGACGCGGTCCCATGAGCGCCAGCTGCGCCTGGATCGCAGGCTCGGCAGCGCAGGAAAAATGGATCTTCTCGAAGATCTCCTCCGGCGTCGCCAGGGCGGCGAGCGCTGGAACGGTCGGTCCGATCCCCTTGGGATATTGCTCCGAGACAAGGAGCGGCACGCCGAGCCGTCGCGCGGCGCGCATCAGGCGCGATGCTCCGGCCTCGACCAGTCCGGGATCGGCCATCGCCGGCAGGAGGCGATCCTGGATATCGACCACGAACAGGAGCGAAGCGTCGGCGCGCAGCAGCATCGACGGCAAACTACCCAAGCGCCGCCGTGCGCGCCATCGCCGGTTGCGTTGACTTGGCGGCGTTTCTGCCGATAATCCCGGACGCGTCAGGGGGGCCGGGCGAGATAGCCGCGGCCCCTTTTGTCTATGGGTCGGGCCACATGTCGGTCGCGAGCCCGAACGAAAGGTTGAATTCCACACGATGAGTTTCAGCGATCTCGGCCTGGGCGCCGATGTTCTCCGCGCAGTCGCCGATGCCGGGTACAAGGAGCCGACCCCGATCCAGCGTCAGGCCATCCCCCAAGTGCTGATGGGGCGCGACATCCTGGGATGCGCGCAGACCGGCACCGGGAAGACCGCGAGCTTCACCCTGCCGATGATCGACATCCTGTTCGGATCGCGGGCCCGCGCTCGGATGCCCCGCTCCCTGATCATCGAACCGACCCGGGAACTGGCCGCTCAGGTCGCCGAGAATTTCGACGTCTACGGCAAGTACCACAAGCTTTCGAAGGCCTTGCTGATCGGCGGCGTGCAATATGGCGACCAGGAGAAGGTGCTCGACCGCGGCGTCGATGTCCTGATCGCGACGCCAGGCCGCCTGCTGGACCATTTCGAGCGCGGCCGGCTGCTGCTCACCGACGTCAAGATGCTGGTCATCGACGAAGCGGATCGCATGCTCGACATGGGATTCATTCCGGATGTCGAACGCATCGTGTCCCTGCTGCCAAAGAGCCGGCAGACCCTGTTCTTCTCCGCGACGATGCCGCCGGAGATCAAGCGCCTCGCGGACGCGTTCCTGACCAATCCCAAGGAAATCACCGTCGCGCGCCCCGCGACGACGGCGGAGACGGTCAAGCAGGCCCTGGTGACGGTGGACGAGCGCGAGAAGCGCGAGGCGCTGCGCGCGCTCCTGCGGACCGAGCCCGTGCGCAACGCGCTGATCTTCTGCAACCGCAAGCGCGACGTGGACACGCTGTTCAAGTCGCTGCGCCGGCACGGGTTCAACGCGGGCCAACTGCATGGCGACATGGACCAGGCGCAGCGCACGGCGACCCTCGAATCCTTCAAGCGCGGCGAAATCACGCTGCTGGTCTGTTCCGACGTCGCGGCCCGCGGCCTCGACATCGACGACCTCAGCCATGTCTTCAATTTCGACGTCCCGATCCACGCCGAGGACTACGTCCACCGCATCGGTCGCACCGGGCGCGCCGGGCGCTCTGGCGCGGCATTCACGCTCGCGACGCGGGCCGACGGCAAATTCCTGGCGCTGATCGAGAAACTCATCGGAAAGCCGATCCCGCGCGTCGATCTGCCGGGCGTTGCTGCTCCCCCCGCGGAGCAGCCAGCCGATGCGCCGGAGCCGGTCGCCGGCGAAGCGGCCGCCCACGCGGCGGACGAACCCCGCCCGGAACAGCGTGGTCGCGGACGGCGCCGCGAACGCGGCGGCGAGCGCGAACGTGGCGGCGAGCGGGAGCGTGGCAGCGAGCGCGAACGTGGCCGCGAGCGCGCGCCGAAACAGGAGGCCGATGCGCCACCCGCCCCGCGCCCACCACGTGCGCCGCGCGATGATGCCGAGGCCACACGACCGCAGCCGCGCCCGGAACCCGCGCCGCGGACGCGTCGCCGGGATGGCGATGACGAACCGAGCCCGATGGGGCTAGGCGATCACGTCCCCGCTTTTCTCATGCGTGGCCGGCGTACCGGCGGCTGACCCGTCCCTTTCGGAGAGACGCGCGATGCAGACGATCTTCGTGATGGTGAAATGCGAACTCGGCCGCGCCTACGACGTGGCCGATGCCGCCGTTCAGACCGTGGAACAGGTCTCCGAGATCCATTCGATCTCGGGACAATACGATCTGATGATGAAATGCTA
>CAYSUY010000230.1:0-5804 GCA_964434345.1 uncultured Acetobacteraceae bacterium | reverse complement strand
TTCGCCGACGTGATGGGCGCGGACAAGGCCCGGCTTGGCGCCGACCTGACGCGCCAGATGGGACGCCCGATCCGCTACACGCCGAACGAGATCGGCGGCGGACTGGTCGAGCGGACGCGCAAGATGGTGGAACTCGCGCCGGGCGCGCTCGCGGATCTGCCCGCCTCCGAAAAGCCCGGCTTCACCCGCCTCATCCGCAAGGAGCCGCTCGGCGTGGTCTTCGTGATCGCGCCCTGGAACTATCCCTACCTGACGGCGGTCAACGCGATCGTCCCTGCGCTGATCGCGGGCAACGCGGTGATCCTCAAGCACTCGCACCAGACGCCGCTCGTGGCGGAGGCCTTCCGCGACGGGTTAGCAAGGGCGGGTTTGCCGGACGGCGTCTTCCAGATCCTCCATCTCGGCCATGCCGACACGGAAATGCTGGTCGCCAGCGAGGGCATCGATTTCGTCGCCTTCACGGGATCCGTGCCCGGCGGCCACGCGGTGACGCGCGCCGCGAAGGACCGCTTCATCGGCCTCGGCCTCGAACTCGGCGGCAAGGATCCGGCCTATGTCCGCGCCGATTGCGATCTCGGCCATGCGGTCGAGAATCTGGTCGACGGCGCCTTCTTCAATTCCGGCCAGAGCTGCTGCGGCATCGAGCGCATCTACGTGCACGCGGATGTCTATGACCGCTTCGTCGACGGGTTCGTCGATCTGACGCGGACCTATGTCCTCGGCGACCCGACCAGACCGGAGACGACGCTGGGTCCGATGGTGCGCGCCTCCGCAGCCGATTTCGTGCGTGGCCAGATCGCCGACGCCGTCGCCGCGGGCGCGCGCTCGCTGGTCGATCCGAAAGCCTTCGCCGCGGATGCGCCGGGGACCGCCTATCTCGCGCCTCATGTGCTTGTCGGTGTCACCCATGCGATGCGGGTGATGACCGAGGAAAGCTTCGGCCCGGTGATCGGCATCATGAAGGTCGCATCGGACGACGAGGCGGTGGCGCTGATGAACGACAGCGCCTATGGCCTGACCGCCGCCATCTGGACGTCGGACGCCGACGCCGCGATCGCGATCGGGGATCGCGTGGCGACCGGCACCTGGTTCATGAACCGGTGCGACTATCTCGACCCCGAACTCGCCTGGACCGGGGTCAAGGATTCGGGGCGCGGCTGTACCCTGTCGCGCCTCGGCTTCGACTACCTGACGCGGCCCAAATCCTTCCACCTGCGCACCGCAATCGCGTGATGCCCAACAGCACGAGGACACCGTGACGATCGAACTCAAGGGCAACTGGAACTATCCGACCGCGATCCGCTTCGGCGCCGGACGCGTCGCCGAATTGCCCCAGGCCTGTGCCGCCGCGCGGATCGCACGGCCGCTGATCGTCACCGATCCCGGGCTCGCCCGGCTCGACGTCTTTGCCCGTATCCGCGGCATCTGCCGCGATGCCGGCCTCGGCGACGCCGTGTTCAGCGACGTCAAGCCGAACCCTGTCGCGCGCAACGTCGAGGACGGGCTCGCGATGCTGCGCGCCGGGGGCCATGACGGCGTCGTCGCGGTGGGCGGCGGCAGCGCGCTCGATTGCGGCAAGGTCATCGCCTTCATGGCGCGCCAGACCCGGCCGATGTGGGATTTCGAGGATGTCGGCGACTGGTGGACCCGCGCCGACGCCGACGCCATCGCGCCGGTCATCGCGGTGCCGACGACCGCCGGTACGGGATCGGAAACCGGGCGCGCGGGCGTCATCACCAACGAGGCGACGAAGACCAAGAAGGTCATCTTCCATCCGAAGATGATGCCTGCCGTGGTCGTCGCGGATCCCGAACTGACGGTCGGTCTGCCCGCGAAGCTGACGGCGGGCACCGGTCTGGACGCGTTCATCCACCTTCTGGAAGCCTATTGCGCGCCGTTCCACCATCCCTATGCCGACGGCATCGCCATCGAGGGCATGCGCCTCGTGAAGGAGAACCTCGCGCGCGCGGTCGCCGATGGCCGCGACATCGAGGCCCGGGCGCACATGCTGGCGGCATCCCAGATGGGATCGACGGCGTTCCAGAAGGGGCTGGGCGCCATCCACTCGCTGTCCCACCCCGTCGGCGCCGTGCTCGACACCCATCATGGGCTGACCAACGCGGTGGCGATGCCCTACGTGCTGCTGTTCAACCGTCCGGCGATCGAGGCGAAGATCGTGCGCCTCGCGCGGTATCTCGATCTGCCGAAACCCGGCTTCGACGGCTTCATGGACTGGGCGCTGGCGCTGCGACGCGAGGTCGGCATCCCGCATACCCTCGCCGAGATCGGCGTGAAGCCGGAACATCTCGACCTGTTCTCCACGATGGCGGCCGAGGATCCGACGGCAGGCGGCAACCCAGTGAAGGCCGGCGTCCTGGAGATGCGCGCGATGTACGAGGCCGCGCTCGCGGGCCGTCTCTGACGGCAGGCCTTGCGATGCACCGCGACCCGGATTTCGACCGTTTCGACGTCGCGCCCCTGACCGGTGTCCTCGGCGCCGAGATACGCGGCGTCGATCTTGCGCGTGACCACGGACCGGCGACGATAGCCGCCCTCAAGGCCGCCCTCGCGCGCCATCTCGTGCTCGCGATCCGCGATCAGGACCTCGATCCGCAGACGCTCCATCACGTCGCGCGCAGCTTCGGACCGTTCAGCGGCAATCCCGTGCATACGCCCCTACCCGGACTGGACGACATCGTCGCCTTCGTGCGCGAACCCACGGACAGCGACAACGTCGTGGGCGATCACTGGCACATGGACCTCGCCTGGATGCCGAAGCCGCCGGGCATCGTCATGCTCTACGGCGAGACCATCCCGCCGGTCGGCGGCGACACCTGCTTCGCAAGCCTGGTCCAGGCCGCCAAGTCGCTGTCCCCCGGCATGCGGCGGCTGCTGGGGCCGTTGCGGGGGGTCCACAGCGCGCGCGGCGTCTACGCGGTGAACGCGCGCTCCGGCAGGCTGGGCCTGAGCGGCGACCAGCGCGAGCTCGATCGTATCGAGACGCTCCATCCCGTGCTCTGCACGCAGCCGGAGACCGGCCGCGAGTATCTGCTGATCAACAACGTCATGACGCGCTTCGACGGCCTGACGGAGGCGGAGAGCAGGCCGATCATCGACCACCTGCTCGCGGCAGCGCTGCGCCCCGAGTTCATGTGCCGCGTGCGCTGGCAACGCGGGACGCTGCTGCTGTGGAACAACCCGCTGGTCCTGCATACGGCGATCGACGACTACCGCGGCCACCGGCGCGTCACCTACCGCACCACGGTCGAGGGCTGGACCCAGGTGCCGGCTCAGGCAACCGATTGAAGCCCGGGGGCGGTCACGCCCCGGCGGTCGCGCGCTTGCGGTAGTCGTAGTTCGCGTCGAGACGGTTCATCAGATACGCGCCGAACACGACCGGCGCGTGGCGCGCCGCCTGCCCCGCATCGACGATGCATTCGATCAGCGCGTCCATGTTCGGATCGAAGAAATACGGGATCGAATAGCGGTCGCGGCCGCTGAAATTGCGGACGCGATGCGGTGTCGAGACGAAGCGGTCATTGGTCCAGCGCTGCGTGATGTCGCCCACGTTCATGACGAAGCTGCCGGGGATGGGGGGCGCGTCGATCCAATGTCCCGCGCGGGTCCGAACCTGGAGCCCACCGGCATCGTCCTGGACCAGCAGCGTGATGAAGCCGTAATCGGTATGCGGCTGGGAGCCGAAGAGATCGTCGGGACTGTCTGGCGGTTGCGGCGGGTAATGCAGCATCCGCAGGAACGTCGTCGGCTGCCGGAAGAGCGGCGCCAAAGCCCCGCCCGCGAGCCCCAGGGCCTGCTCGAAGATCGGCAGGAAACGCAGGGCCAGACCCTGCATCGCCGTGTCGTAGGCCTCCACGGCCGGCCGGAAACCCGGCAGGTCGTCGGGCCACTGGTTCGGACCGGCGAGAGGGACGCCGGCCGCGATCCGCGGATCGTCCGGCGGCACCTCGTGCATCAGCATGAACGATTCGCTCTGGTTCGGTCGGGTCGCCTTCTGGATCGTCGAGGTCACGATCTTCGACGAGGCGAAAGGCATGTAGCCGCGATGCGACGCGTTCATGCGGATCGCCAGCTTGCGCTCGATCGGGAGCGCATGGAATGCCCGCGACGCCGCGAAGGTCTCCTCGATCAACCCGGCCGGGACGCCGTGATTGACGATGTAGGCGAAGCCGATCTCTTCGAACGCGCTGGCCAGCGCCGCCGCAACGCGGCGAAGCCCCGGTTCTCCCTCCGCGAGCGGCGCGAGATCGATGATCGGAAGCGTATCGGACATCGACTAGTCTCCCCGGCGCGTCTCCATGCGCGACCGGATGGGATCATGACCTGAAATCACGCGCGGTTGAACTGCGCTGCGTTCATGGCTCCGGCGACACGCGCACCAGTTGCTTGCCGAAATTCGCGCCGGACAGCACGCGCAGCAGCGCCTCGGGCATGCGCTCGATTCCGTCGACGATATCCTCGCGGTAGCGCAGCCTGCCCTCGCGCAGCCAGGCCGACAGCCGCTCCAGACCCTCGTCGGTGCGGTGCACGTAGTCGGTGAACAGGAAACCCTGCCATCGCGCGCGCTTGACCAGCATGTGGCGGTGGTGGCGCAGGCCGACATCCGGCTGACCGGGCCGGTTGTAGGTATCGATGGTTCCGCACTGGACGATGCGGGCGCGCAGGTTGATGCGCTCCATCACGGCGTCGAAGATCGGTCCGGCGGTGTTGTCGAAATAGACGTCCACGCCCGCAGGCGTCGCTGCGGCGAACTGCTCGCGCAGCGCCCCGGCCTTGTAGTCGATGGCCGCGTCGTAACCGAGCTCGCGACACCAGGCGAGTTTTTCGGCGCCACCGGCGATCGCGATAGCCCGGCAACCCATCAGCTTCGCGATCTGGCCGACCACCTGCCCGACCGCTCCCGACGCGGAGGACACGACGACGACATCGCCCACGCGCGGCGCCCCGACATCGAGAAAGGCGAAATAGGCGGTCAGGCCCGGCATCCCGAGCAGGCCGAGCGCGTGACGCATCGGACCAAGCGCGGGATCGACCTTGCGCGTTCCTCGCGGATCGAGGGTCGCGTAGTCCTGCCATCCCCAGGCCATGCTCTCGACGATGTCGCCAGGCTTCAGCGCCGGGTTGCGGGACGCCACGACGACGCCCACGCCGCCGCCCTGCATCACCTCGCCGGGCTCGACCGGCCGCGCATAGCTGGGGCCCGCGGAGATCCGTCCGCGCATATAGGGATCGACGGACAGCCAGCAGGCCCGCGCGACCACCTGGCCATCCCCGGGCGCGGGAACCGGCGTCTCGGCGAACTCCCAGGTCTCCGCGGTCGGCATGCCGGCGGGGCGCGCCCGCAGGCGCCATTGGCGATTCATCGTCGTCATGAGGGCTCCTGCCCGCACGCCTCGCGGCGGGTCACTGCGTCAGGTCGCCGGGGAAATGGCAGGCTGCAAAACGCCCCGGACGATGCTCGGCGAGCGCCGGCGCCTGCTCGCCGCAGATCGGCTTCGCGATCGGGCAGCGCGTCCGGAAACGGCAGCCGCTCGGCGGATCGATGGCGCTTGGCGGCTCCCCGCCGAGAATCATGCGTCGGCGAGAGCGCTCGACCGCCACGTCGGGAATCGGAACCGCAGAGAGCAGCGCCACCGTGTAGGGGTGCAGCGGCTGCTCGAAGAGGTCGGCCGCCGTCGCGATCTCCATCACCTTGCCGAGATAGAGGACGACGATCCGATCCGAGACGTGCCGCACCACGGCCAGATCATGCGCGATGAACAGATAGGTGAGGCCCAGCCGGCCCT
>CAYSUY010000229.1:0-5832 GCA_964434345.1 uncultured Acetobacteraceae bacterium | reverse complement strand
CAAAGTCCGAACCGGAGATGGTGAAGAAAGGCACGTTGGCCTCGCCGGCGATCGAACGCGCGAGAAGCGTCTTGCCGGTTCCCGGCGGCCCGACGAGCAGCACGCCCTTAGGAATCTTGCCACCGAGGCGCTGGAATTTCTGCGGATCGCGAAGGAACTCGACGATTTCCTCGAGCTCGAGCTTGGCCTCGTCGATCCCGGCCACGTCATCGAACGTGACGCGCCCGACTTTCTCGGTGAGCAGCTTGGCACGAGACTTGCCGCAACCCATGGCGCCACGGCCGCCGCTCTGCATCTGGCGCATGAAGAACACCCACAGGCCGAGCACCACCAGGAAAGGCAGCCAGGAGATGATCGAGGAAATGAAGATGTTGGTCGGCTCCTGCTCCGGGCCTGCCTCGATGCGAACATTCTTGTCGCGGAGGCGATCGACGAGCGCGGGATCGGACGGCGCATAGGTGACGAACCCGCGGCCATCGCGGAACGTTCCCGAGATGCTCGGCCCCTTGATCTTGACGGAACTGACCTGGTTGCGGTCGACCTCGACCATGAAATCGGAGTATGCGATCGCCTGCGACGACCCGCGGGGCGTCCCGCTCTGGAACACGCTGTACAGCGCGACCAGGAGAACGATGATCACGACCCAGAGGGTCAGGTTCTTGCCGATATTGTTCACGGCGTCACACTTTCTCCGGAAATCGGCGTTTCCATCTTCGACGTGACCCGGAAACGACGCGTGGGTTGCACTCAGATCTGCGCCGGTGAACCGGCGAAAGCGGCCCCCGCGAACGGGCGGGGCGGACGGAAGATCACTGAAACGTCCGCGACGCTAACAAGCGCCACGGATCTGCGTCCACACAAGACGTGGGACAGCCTTGCCTCCCCGTCAAGGCCGCGCATCACCGGCAATGCGTCTGCGACACGCCGCAAGAGGCCATCCTCGATCATCCGCCCCATGCCGGGAGACGCTGTTCCAGCCGGCAGGATCTCCGCGGGCGCGACATCGGCTGGCAGCAGACGCACCAGGAAGCGCCCATCCCAGATGGTTTCGCCGCCTGACTGCTGCGTCGCGGAGACGGAGCGGCGTGGCGGGGCGCGGAGGACGACCAACTCACCATCGCGCCGGTAGAGGCGGCAGCCGCCGACGTCGCGCGTTCCCGTGGGGGTCGTCGTGATCCATGTGGCGGCTGACCCGAGCCCCTCCTGGCGCGGTGGATGTATCGCGCCGCCGACCGCCATCACGCAGGCGCGCAAAGCGAGCGTCGCGACATCATGCGGCAGGCGAAGGAATTCGGCCGCGGCGAGAGAGACCCAGCCCTCGGGGTGGATCGCGGCGTGCACGCCTAGCCAGGAGGCAAGCGAGCGTTCCAGGACGGCGCGATCCGGCCAGCGCGGCGCCCACGTCGGCGGTTCGGGGGCGGCGCGCATGCGGGCGCGCAGAAAGCGGGGATCGCGATTGCTCGGATCGTCGATCCAACCGATCCCGCGCTCCGTCAGCCATGCCTTGATGCGGTCCGCGCGCACGGCAAGAAGGGGACGCAGCAGACGCAGGTGACGCCGTTCGGAAATCGCGGCCATCCCCGCGAGACCGAGGGATCCGCTCCGGCGCGCGGCGCGCATGGCGATCGTCTCGTCCTGGTCATCGGCATGATGACCGAGCAGCAGATGCAGGATCCCCGCCGCCCGGCACCATTCCTCGAGAAGTGCATGGCGCGCCACGCGCGCGCGCTCCTGCACCGCGCGCGCGGGCTTCGCGCCTGTCCAGGCGAGGATGACATGCCGGATGCCAAGCGCGGCACAGTCACGACCGACCCGCGCAGCCTCGGCGGCGGAATCGACCCGTAGCCCGTGATCGACCGTCAGTGCGACGACCCTGCCGCTGCGCGCGCGCGCCCAGCCATCCGCGAGCCGGAGAAGGCAGGTCGAATCGGGACCGCCCGACAGCGCGACCGCGAGTTCAGGATTACGCTCGAAAGGACCCGCCTCCTCCATCGCCGCGGCGAAGGCCGCAGCCGGGTCCTGGGCGCGCGCCGCGCCCATGGGTCAGCACCCGTTGCGCTGGCGCTCGCGCTGGGTCGCGTCCTTGACGTCCTTGCTGGCGTTGGGGTGTCGCTTCACGAGTTCCGCAAAGGCCCCGCATGCGTCCTGCTTGCGGTTGAGACGCGCGAGAGAGCGACCGAAGCCGAGCATGTTGTGCGCGGCACGTTCGGCGTTGGGATAGCGCTTCAGACCTTCGCCGAAGGCCAGAGCCGCCCCTTGCCAGTCCTGTCGCGCGAAGAGCGTTTCACCGAACCAATATTGTGCATTCCCCGCGAGGCGATGGGTCGGGTTCTGCTCGACGAAGGCCTTCAGGGCCTGCTCGGCGGGACCGAAGTCGGCCAGTCCGCGCTGTGCCTGGACCAGCAAGCCATAGGCGTGCTCGTACTGAGCTTCCGGCGGGCCCGCGGGCAAGCGCGCCGTGGCGGCAGCCTGGGCGGCGGGTGCCTGGGCGGCGGGTACCGGCGCGGCTTGAGCCGGTGCCGCCCCAGGCGTCGCGGGCACGGAACCTGCCGCGGGTGCTGACATCTGCTGCTGCAAGGCTTGCGCGGACGTCCCGCTCGGCACCAGCACGAGCCGCTGTCCCGACGGAGCTGCCCCGGTGGTGGGCGCAGGGGCCGACGGCGCGGTCGGAACGGCGGTCGACGCAGCAGCAGGCGCCGATGGCGGCGACGCCGCGGGCGACTGCGGTTGCGAGCCCTGCCCCTGCGCCGCGGGCCCACGCTCCAACTGCTGGAACCGGAACTCCACGTCCTGGATCAGCTTATCGAGCTTGCTCTCGATCTGGCGGAGCTTGAACTGGAGTTCCTCGACACGTCCCGTCTGCTCGCGCGCCTGCCCCTCGAGCAGCGAAAAACGCTGATCGACCTGACCGGCAAAGCCTTCGGGCGCGACGGCAGGTCCCGGCGCCACGGGCGCGCCCTGGGCAGGCGCGCCCTGGGCCGGCGCCGCGCCGCCACCAGTGGCAAGACGACGCTGCAGCACGTCCACATCGCGCTGCAGACGCATGATCTGATCGGCGAGGCTACGGGTATCCTGGGCATGAGCGTCGCCGGCGCTCATGAAGCCCGACGGCAGCCCGGCCAGCAGGGCGGCGGCGAAAATGGCGGCTCTGACACGATGGCGCATGGCTCGACTCGCGGTTGGACAGACGTTGCGCTGACTATCCTGGGAGCAGACGGCAAAACAAAGGCGAACGGCCAGGACACTGGATCGTCATCGGCAATACCGAGAGCCGCGACACTCCGCCCGGTCCCGCGCCACAAACGCGAACGCCCGTCAACTTGCGTTGACGGGCGTCTTGTCAGTCGCGCAAAGCACGCGTTGGAGCGACAACATGCCGCTCCTGGTTCGAACCGCCCACGGTCACGACCGCGTGCGGTTCAAGCCAACCTCAGTTCACGACCGCGACGCTGCGGCGGTTCTGCGACCAAGCCGCTTCGTTGGAGCCGTTCACAGCCGGGCGCTCCTTGCCGTAGCTGATCGTGGCGACGCGGCGCGCTTCGATGCCCTGCGACACGAGGAAGTTCTTCGCGGCATTCGCGCGGCGCTCACCCAGACCGAGGTTGTACTCGCGCGTGCCGCGCTCGTCGCAATGTCCCTCGATGGTGATCGTGGCGTTGGCATTGGTCTTCAGGAACGCGGCCCAGCGCTCGATCTGGCGGCGAGCCTCGGGCTTCAGATCCGACTTGTCGTAGTCGAAGAACACCCGATCGCCGACGGCGACCAGCTGCTCCTGCAGGGTCTGCGCACGCTGCGCGGCACCCGTGCTGCCCTGGGTCGCGGCGGTTTCGGTGGGGGTTTCGCACGCCGCAAGCATGGCAAGGGCGGCAAATGCGGTAAGAACCTTCAGACGCATGATGGTGAACTCCTTCCGGTGAGCATCCAAGAATCGACTCGCGGTTACGCGGCTTTGCGGGCTTGTCCCACCTCGCCACGGTCCGATCAACCGGTCTCTTTGACCCGAGCCACGCTTCCGCGACATGGCGCCGCCCGAAAAAACGTAACCCAGGTAGCGGCTTGAAGGCCGGCACCCTCGAAACGCCGCGCAATATGTTGAATTCTGCTCATGGAATCAAGGGCGACCACGCTGGATCCGATGCTTCCGTCGGCGTAACGACCTCACGTTTGTTGTAGCCCGTAAGATCGATCGAATAGAGCCTCGTATTCCGGCCCATCCCACGCGCATCGGCGCGCCCCTCCGAGAAATACATCAAGACGCGTCCGTTCGGGGCCCAGGTCGGTCCCTCGACATGGAAGGCCCTGTCGATCAGGCGCTCCTGGGATCCATCCGGCTTCATGACCCCGATGAGGAACTCGCCAGCCTCCTGCTTGGTGAACGCGATCAAGTCACCGCGCGGCGACCAGACCGGGGTGAAGTAGCGGCCGCTGCCGAAGCTGATCCGCCGCGCATTTCCACCCTGCGCGTCCATCACATAGAGTTGGCCGGCGCCGCCGCGATCCGAATTGAACGCGATCTCGCTGGCGTCCGGCGCGTAGGACGGCGACGTGTCGATCGCCCCCGAATTCGTGAGCCGCTGGGCGCGCTTGGTGCGCAGATCCATCGTGAAGATGCTGGTGGCACCGTCCTGGGACATCGACATGATGACCCGGTTGCCATCCGGCGAGAACCGGGGGGCAAAGGTCATCCCCGGAAAATCGCCGACCACTTCCTGCCGACCGGTATCGATGTTCTGCAGCAGGACGCGCGGCCGGTTGTTGACGTAGCTGAGATAGGCGATTTCCTGCGCCGAGGGGGAGAAGCGCGGCGTCAGGACAAGGTTGCGCCCATCGGTCAGGAACCGGTGGTTCGCGCCGTCCTGGTCCATGATCGCAAGCCGCTTCACGCGCCGTTGCAGCGGTCCGGTTTCGGAAATGTAGACGATTCGCGTGTCGAAATACCCATCCTCGCCGGTCAGCGCCTTGTAGATCGCGTCCGACACGATATGCGCCACGCGTCGCCAGTTCGCGGACTGCGCGGTGTAGACGCCGCCGGTCACATACCCCCCATGCACGACGTCCCATAGCCGGAACCCGACGCGCAGGCGGCCATCGGGTTGCTGCTCGACGAAGCCATGGGCCAACGCCTGCGCACCGATCTGGCGCCAGTCGACGAAACGCGGTTCGATCGCACTGCGGAGTTGCTCGGGGCTCTGGATATAGGCCCCCTCCTCGATCGGCCGGAACAGCCCGCAGCGCTCCAGATTGCCGGCGACGACGTCGCGGATCTGCCGTCCCGTCGACGCCTCCCCGCCCGTGCCGTGGAATGGCGACAGGGCGATCGGCATCGGCTGGACCTGCCCGCGCGTGATGTCGATGCGCGCCTGGCCTGCCGCGAAACGCGGCGTCAGCGTGGCCGTCGCGGCAAGCCCGGCGGCAGCCGCAGCCAGGAAACCGCGGCGGCTCCGGCGAAACCGCGAAAATCCAGATTCTGGCATCATGTTTCGGTCCCTCGATCGACCCGTGTTGAGGTGCGGACGGAGCGCGGCCCAGTCATTGCTCCGCCCCGCGGAAAGTCAGGATCAGATTGCCCCCACCGAGATCCGACCGCGTGGGCGGGATCGGCAGCGACTCGGCCTTCAGCACGGCGCGGCGCGCGCCTTCCGCGAAGGCACGCAGCGGCTCGGCCGGGGCGCCCGTCGTCTTGAGGATCTCGGCCCTTTCGACCTGACCACCCGGCTGGACCCAGACGCGGATGTCGACCACGAAACTCTCGATCCCCTTCGCGCCACGATCCTTCAACCAATGTTTTTCGACGTGTCCCCGTATCGCGCCCTCTTCGGCGGAGGAGAGCGG
>CAYSUY010000228.1:0-5967 GCA_964434345.1 uncultured Acetobacteraceae bacterium | reverse complement strand
AGGATGCCGGCCTCCTCGCAGCGCGGGACGATGCCCGGGCGCGGCGGCGCAGGGTGGAGGCAGCGATAGCACGGGCCGCCTGTCCACGGCTTGAAGGTCGAGAGCTGACCCTCGAAACGCAGCAGCGAGGCAGCCACCAGCGGCTTGCGCAGCGCGGCGCAGACATCGTTGAGCAGATAGCGCGTGGCGAAATTGTCGCTGCCGTCGAGAACGAGGTCGTAGGCCCCGACGAGGTCGCGCGCATTCGCCTCGGTCAGCCGCACGCGATGGATCTCGACGCCGATCGCCGGATCCAGCGCCGCGATCGCCGCCGCCGCGCTCTCGGCCTTCGGCGCACCGATTCGCGCGGTCGCATGCGCGATCTGGCGCTGGAGATTCGAAAGATCGACGACGTCGTCATCGACGATGCCGATCGTGCCGATGCCGGCGGCCGCGAGATAGAGCAGCGCCGGGCTGCCCAGCCCCCCCGCGCCGACCACCAGCACGCGCGCGGCGAGCAGCTTCGCCTGCCCCTCCTCGCCGATCTCGCCAAGGATCAGATGGCGCGCATAGCGCAGCTCCTGCGCCTCGCTCAGCTCCGCGGTCATCCGATCCCCCCGGTCGAGCCGAACCCGCCCGCGCCGCGCGCGGTGTCCGGCAGGGCGTCGACCTCGGTCCAGGCCACGCGCGACACCGGCGCCACGACCAGCTGCGCGATGCGCAGGCCGCGCGTGATCCGGAACGGCTCGGCACCATGATTGATCAGGATCACGCCGACCTCGCCGCGATAATCGCTGTCGATCGTGCCCGGCGTATTGAGGCAGGTGACGCCGTGGCGCAGCGCGAGGCCGGAACGCGGGCGCACCTGCGCCTCCGTGCCCGGCGGCAGGGCGATCGCGATACCCGTCGGCACCAGGGCCCGCGCGCCCGGCGCGAGGACGAGATCCTCCGCGACCGCCGCCATCAGGTCGCAGCCCGCGCTGCCCGCGGTCGCATAGGCCGGAAGCTCCAGCCCCGCGCCATGCGGCAGGCGCCGGATCGCGGCGGCGATGTCCGGACCGCCGCTCATGGCCGGCCCAGCGCAGCCGCGATGCGCGCGGCCAGACGGCGCGCGACCTCGTCCTTGGACAAGGGCGGCCAGGGCTCCACGCCCGCGGCATCGACGACATGCACGGTGTTGGCATCGCCGCCGAAAATGCCCGTGCCCGGCGAGACGTCATTGGCGAGGATCCAGTCGCAGCCTTTCTTCGCCAGCTTGGCGCGGGCATGGGCGATCAGGTCCTCGGTCTCCGCGGCGAAGCCGACGACCAGACGCGGGCGATGACGCGCATGTCGAGCCAGGGTCGCCAGGATGTCGGGATTGGGTGCGAGGTGCAGCACGGGGGCCGGCGCGTCGCCGGTCTTCTTGAGCTTCTGCGTCGCGGCCGTCGCGACCCGCCAATCGGCGACGGCGGCGGCGCAGACCGCGATGTCCGCAGGCAGCGCCGCCTCGCAGGCCGCGAGCATCTCGGCTGCCGTCTCGACATGCACGACCGCGACACCCTGCGGATCGGCGAGACGCGTCGGCCCCGAAACCAGGGTCGTGCGCGCACCCGTGGCCGCGAGCGCCGCGGCGATGGCGTGGCCCTGCTTGCCCGAGGAGCGATTGGCGATGTAGCGCACGGGGTCGATCGGTTCATGCGTGGGCCCGGAGGTCACCAGCGCGTGCAGTCCGGCGAGCGGACCGGGGCCACCCAGACGCGCCTCGATCGCGGCAAGAATCTCGTGCGGCTCGGCCATGCGGCCGATCCCGGTCTCGCCCTCCGCGAGCGGCCCGGCATTCGGCCCGGCCAGCGTCGCGCCGCGCGCGACCAGCGTCGCGATATTCGTCTGCGTCGAGGCCGCGTTCCACATCACATGGTTCATCGCCGGCGCCAGCAGCAGCGGCCGGTCGGTCGCCAGCAGCACCGTCGAGGCGAGATCGTCGGCGATGCCGAGCGCGGCCTTGGTCACGAGGTCGGCGGTGGCCGGCGCCACCACGACCAGATCGCAGTCGCGCGCGAGGCGGATATGGCCGATCTCGTGCTCGTCGGTCAGCGAGAACAGGTCCGTGAAGACGCGCTCGCGCGACAGCGTCGAGACCGAGAGCGGCGTCACGAATTCCTGCGCCGCGCGGGTCAGGATGCAGCGCACCGCCGCGCCGCGCTCGCGCAGGCGACGCACGAGGTCGAGCGACTTGTAGGCGGCGATGCCGCCGGCGATCACGAGCAGGATCCGTCGTCCCTGGAGCATGGCCCCGCCTCTCAGCCGAGAAGATGCATGGCGAACGCGCCCGCCAGCGCCGCGAGGACCAGCGCGCGCCAGCCGAAGCCGCCACGCCGCGACAGCGCGGCCAGCGTCTCGCGGTCGAGGCGCACGCCGCCGGTGGCGATCACCGCAGTCGCGCGCTCGAGATTCTGGACCAGCGTGGGCAATGAATCGAGCCGCGCGAGGGCCGCGCGCGCGAAATCGGCGACGCGCGCCGCCGGCCCGCGATGGGCCACCATCCACTCCTCGATCAGCGGCCGCGCCAGCGTCCACATATTGACCTCGGGGTTGAGGCTGCGTCCGACGCCCTCGCAGACCAGCATCGATTTCTGGAGCAGCAGCAGCTGCGGCTGCGTCTCCATGCGGAACTGCTCGGTCACGGCGAAGAGCTGCGCCAGCAGCCGCGCCAGCGAGATCTCGGCCAGCTTCTTGCCGAAGATCGGCTCGCCGATGGCGCGCGTGGCCTGCATGAAGGCGTCCATGTCCTGGTCGGCGGGCACGTAGCCGGCGCGGAAATGCACCTCCGCCACGGCGCGGTAGTCCCCCGTGAGGAAGCCCATGAGCATGTCGGCGAGATAGGCGCGCGTGGGCTGGTCGATGCGCCCGACGATGCCGTAATCGACCGCCACGAGCGCCCCGTCCGGCGCGACGAAGACGTTGCCGGGGTGCATGTCCGCGTGGAAGAAGCCGTCGCGAAAGACCATCTTGAAGAACACGCGCGCCGCCGCCGCGACGACCGCGTCGGGATCGATCCCGGCCGCCATCAGGCGCGCGCGCTCGTCGATCGGAATGCCGTCGACGCGCTCGGTCGCCATGGTGCGGCGCGCGGTCAGGGACCAGTCGACCGCAGGTACGCGCAGATCGGGATCGTCGCGGAAATTCTCCGCCATCTCCGAAGCGGCGGCGGCTTCGAGCCGCAGGTCCATTTCCCGCGCCACGGTCGCGGCGAGGGTCGCCACGACCTCGACCGGCCGGAGCCGCCGGATGCGCGGCACGACGCGGATCGCCAGCCGTGCCAGCCAGTCGAGCAGCGCGATATCCTCGGCAAAGGCCTGCTCGACGCCCGGGCGCAGGATCTTCACCGCGACGTCGCGGCCGTCGAGGGTGCGTGCGAAATGGACCTGCGCGATCGAGGCTGCCGCGACCGGCACGTCGTCGAAGGCGGCGAACAGTTCATCCATCCGGCGGCCGAGTTCGGCCTCGATCGTCGCGTGGGCTGCGGCGGCGGGAAAGGGATCGAGCCGGTCCTGGAGGCGCGAGAGATCGGCCGCGACCTCCTCGCCGACGAGATCGGCGCGCGTCGAGAGCGCCTGGCCCAGCTTGACGAAGCCCGGGCCCAGCGAGGCCAGCGCGCGCGCGAGGCGCTCGCCAGGCCGGCCGGACACGGGCAGGCGCGGGCGCAAGGCGCCGAGCGCCGCGGCCACCGGCGCCGGCGGATTGAGATCCGCGATCCAGACCAGCGCGTCATGACGCGCCAGCGTACGCAGGATCGTGGCGAGGCGGCGGAGATTGCGGAGGCTGCGGAACAAGGCGGCGCGCCGTCAGAGCCGCCAGGCGGCATGGATGGCGGCGATCCCGCCGGAGAGATTGCGCCAGCGCGGCCGATCGAGTCCCGCCGCGCGCATCCGTTCGGCGAGGTCGGGCTGGCGCGGAAAGCGGCGGATCGACTCGACGAGATAGACATAGGCGTCGCGGTCGCCGGCGACCGCCTGACCCAACGCAGGCAGAAGACCGAAGGAATAGGCGTCGTAGAGTCGGTCGAGCCCGGGCACCACGACATGGCTGAACTCGAGGCAGAAGAACCGGCCGCCGGGCCTGAGCACGCGCCGCGCCTCGGCGAGCGCGGCGTCGAGCCGCGTCACGTTGCGCAGCCCGAAGGCGATCGTATAGGCGTCGACGCTCCGGTCGGGCAGCGGCAGACACTCGGCATCGCCGACCACGAGGCCGATCCCGCAGCGCGCCAGGCCCGGGACCTCGCCCCCGTCGAGCAGCCGGTCGCGACCGCGCGCCACCATCGCGGCGTTGATGTCACAGACGATCGCGCGCGCGCCGGGCGCGGCGGCGACGATCGCCTGGGCGACATCGCCAGTGCCGCCGGCGACGTCGAGGACGAGTTCGCCGGAACGCGGCGCCAGCATGTCGATCAGCGCCGCCTTCCAGACGCGATGGATCCCGGCCGACATCAGGTCGTTCATGATGTCGTAGCGGTCGGCGACGGAATCGAAGACGCGGCGCACCATCGACGCCTTGGCGTCGGCAGGCACGGTTCGGAAGCCGAAGGAGGCGGTATCGGTCATGGGCGCGGGCAAAATAGCGCCGCCGGCCCCGCCCCGCCAGGAGCGATGCCGGACGGTCTGGAACGGCGGCGCGCGGCAGGGTATGGAGGCGTCATCATGTCCCAGACCCCGCCCGGACCCCAGACCCCGCCCGCGACCCTGATCGATGCCGCCGCGATCGCCGCGCGCGTCGACACGATGGCCCGCGACATCGTCGCGGCGATGCCGCCGGACTATGTGATGGTGGTGATCCTCAACGGCGCCTTCATGTTCGCCGCCGACCTCGCCCGCGCCCTGGCGCGCCACGGCAGCCACCCGACGATGGAGTTCGTCAACCTCAAGAGCTACGGCGACGCGACCGAGAGCAGCGGCCAGGTGCGCGTCCTCGGCACCCTGCCCGAACGGCTCGACGGGCGCGCGGTGCTGATCGTCGACGACATCCTCGACACCGGCCGCACCATGCATTTCGCGCGGGCGCTGCTCGCCGGGCTGGGCGCCGCGCCGGTCCGCCTCTGCGTCTTCCTCGACAAGCCGGCACGCCGCGCCGCCGCGATCGAGGCCGAGCATGTCGGCTTCGCGATCGATGACCGCTTCGTCGTCGGCTACGGCCTCGACCATGCCAAGCGGTGGCGCGGCCTGCCCGATCTCGCGGCCGTCGACTGACGGCGCGCGCCTGCCATGCCCGAATTGCCGGAGGTCGAGACCGTCTGCCGCGGCATCGCGCCCCACCTCGCCGGCGCGCGCATCCTCCGCTTCGAGACCCGCCGCCCGGATCTGCGCGCGCCGCTGCCCGCACGGCTCGCCGAGCGTGTCGCCGGGCGCCGCGTCCTCGTCGTGCGGCGCCGCGCGAAATACATCCTGGTGGATCTCGAAGCGACGAGCGCGGCGGAAGCCGAGACGCTGGTGGTCCATCTCGGCATGAGCGGCCGTCTCGTCCTGCGTCAGCCCGATGGCAGCGCGCCGGGGCGCCACGAACATATCGCCTTCGCCACCGACCGCGGCACCGAGTTCCGCTTCTCCGATCCGCGGCGCTTCGGCATGGTCGACCTTCTCGCGACCGCGCGGCTCGGCGAGGATCCGCGCTTCGCCGCACTCGGCCCGGAGCCGCTGTGCGACGATTTTTCTGCGGCCACCCTTGCCGCCGCCATCGCCGGCAGCCGGACATCCATCAAGGCGGCGCTGCTCGACCAGACCCGGGTCGCGGGGATCGGCAACATCTACGCCTGCGAGGCGCTTCATCTCGCCGGGATCTCCCCGCGCCGTCGCGCCGGAAGCCTGGGGCCGGAGCGCCTGGCGAGGCTGGTCGCGGCGGTGAAGGACGTGCTGACGCGCGCGATCGCCGCCGGCGGATCCTCGGCGCGCGACTACGTGCAGAGCTCGGGCGAGGCCGGGTGGTTCCAGCACGCCTGGGCGGTCTACGACCGCG
>CAYSUY010000227.1:0-6008 GCA_964434345.1 uncultured Acetobacteraceae bacterium | reverse complement strand
AAGCGGCGGGATCGGCGGCGGCGAAGCCGGGGCGCGGCGCGAGGCGCTCCGCCTCGGTGGCCGGCACGGGGCGATAGCCAATCGCGACTTCGAGGGCCAGCGCGGCCTCGGCGTCGGGCGCGCGCGACCATTCGCCGTCATGCACGACGGCATAGAGGCGACCCCGGCCCGCGGCCGTCGCGATCACGTCCGCGAGATCATCGCCAGGTCCGGCGACGCCGGCGAGAGCGCGCGGGTGGAGCACCGCGACGCCGCAGGCGGCATGGCTTGCGATCTCGCCGCCGACGCGCGGACGTGCCCGGCCGGTCGGATCAAGGAAGATGTCGCCACGACCGTCATAGCCGATGGCCCGCGCGACCGGATGGACCAGGATCAGCGCGTCCATGCGCCCCTCGTCCCATTTCGCGGCCAGCCGCGCCAGCGCCGGCCGGAAGCCGTCGAACCAGATCTGGTCGGCGGCCACGGCGTAGAATGGCGCGTCGCCCAGCCGCGCCGCAGCGGCGGCAAGCGCGGCCGCGCTGCCCAGCGGTTCCGCCTCGGCGAGGATGTCCGCATCGGGCCCGGTCGCGCGACCGGCGAGATAGGCCGCAAGCGCGGCACGGTGATGATGCGCGCAGAGCACGGCGCGGCGCACGCCCTGCGCGGCGAGGCGGTCGAGCGCGTGGCCGAGCAGCGGGATGCCGCCGATGGCGGTCAGCGCGGCCGGCGCGTCGCCGGTCAGAGGACGGCGCCCCGCGGCGAGGCCGAGGCCGTGGATGGCGGCACGGTCGATCATCGTTCCCCCTCCCGCGCGACGCGGCGCAGCTCCGCCGGCGCGTGGCGGTCGAACCAGGCGCGCAGCGCGTCGAGCGCCGGATGGCGCAGCGCCGCCTCCAGCAACCGCCACGTGCGCGGCAGGAAGGCGAGATAGCCGGGCTTGCCGTCGCGGCGCCAGAGCCGGATCCACAGGCCAGCGATGCGCGCATGGCGCGCCGCCGCGAGGACCGCGCAGGACCGCGCCAGCTCGTCGCCGGGAAGATGCGGCAGGGCGGCGCGGTGCCGGGCGCGCATCGCGGCGACGACCGCCGGGGACACGTCCCGGCGCGCATCCTCGAGCAGCGAGATCAGGTCGTAGGCCGGCGAGCCGATCGCCGCGTCCTGGAAATCCAGAAGACCGCAGCGCGCCGCGCCGCGCCGGCCATCGAGGACCATGAGGTTGTCGACGTGGAAATCGCGCAGCGCCAGGGTCGGCGGCAGGGCGAGCGCCGCTGCCAGCGCGTCGTGCCACAGCGCGACATACGCGGCGCGCAGGTCCGGCGAGGTCGCGCGACCGGTGACCTCGGGCAAGTACCAGTCGACGAACAGCGCCGCGCCGTCGTCGGCCAGCATCGCCGCGTCCTGCGCCGGAACGTCGATGCGCGTCGCATCGGGATGGGTCTGCAGCGCGATCAGCGCATCGAGGGCGAGATCGTAGAGCGGCGCCTCCGTCTCGCCGGCGGCCAGAACCCGCGTGAAGGTCGCATCGCCGAGATCCTCGAGCAGCAGGAAACCCCGGTCCTCGTCGGCGGCGTGGATCAAGGGCGCCGACAGGCCGAGTGCGCGCAGATGGCGGGCCACGCGCAGGAATGGCCGCACGTCCTCGACCGGCGGCGGCGCGTCCATGACGATGTATCGCCCCGCGCCGTCGGCGACGCGCAGGTAGCGACGGAAGGATGCGTCGCCGGGGATCGGCGCGCGCGCGGCCGCCGCGAGGCCGCAGCGCGCGAGAAAGGCATCGAGCTGTGGGCCACGCTCAGACATGGGCCGGGATCGTCGCGATGCGCCCGCGCCAGGCGGGCGACGGCGCGAGTGTCGCGATGCGGGCCTGCGGCGTCGCACCGGGCGCGAGCTCGACATCGAGCCGCTCGGCCGGCAGGAGCGGACCGAGTCGCTCGGCCCATTCGACGAGCAGGATCGCGTCGCCATAGGCCTCCTCGATGCCGAGTTCCCAGACCTCCTCGGGGGCGGCGAGACGGTACAGGTCGAGATGCCAGATCGCGCCCCCCGGCAGATCGTAGACCTGGACCAGCGTGAAGGTCGGGCTGGGCACCTCCAGCAGCGGATCGCCGGCCCGGGCGCGCAGGAAGGCACGCGCGAAGCTGGTCTTGCCGCTGCCCAGACCGCCATGCAGGGCCAGCACGTCCCCGGGCCGCGCCAGCATCGCCACATGCCAGGCCAGCCTCACGGTCGCGGTCTCGTCGGCGAGATCGAACCGCCGCGTCGGGTCAGGATCCTCGGTCATCGCAGCCGAGGTTCTATCCGCGCGGAGGCGCCGGGGGCAACCTCGCGCGCGACGCCGGGCGCAGGCGCATTTCGCGGTCTTCGCGCGAGCCGCCATATACGCGGGGCGGCCGGGCGTGCTTTGCTCGCATCGTCTCGCCCCCGAAGCCTGCCATCGAGGTGTTCCATGGACGTCTCCCGGACGACGCCGCCCCAGGCGACCTACCCTGCGGGCTGGCGCGCGCTGCATTGGGCCACGGCGGTTGCCGTGGCGGCGCTGCTGACCGCCGGGCTGTGGATGACGGCGCGCGGCGGCGCCGGGATCTGGGACGGGATCACGAACACCCTCTATGCCTGGCACAAGGCGATCGGGATCTGCGTGCTGCTTCTCACGGCGCTGCGCATCGTGATCCGGCTGCGCCTGGGCGTGCCGCCCTACCCTGGCACCCTGTCGCCGATGCGCCGGCGCCTCGCGGTCGCGCTCAACCACGTGTTCTATACGCTGCTCGTCGCCGTGCCGCTCCTCGGCTGGGCGGGCGTCACCGCCTATCCGGCGCTGGTGACGGTCGGCGGCGTCGATCTGCCGGCGATGCCGCTGGTCCCGCAGGACAGCGCGCTGGCCGCGCGGCTGTTCGGCATCCACGGCACGCTCGCCCTGCTCCTGGGCGCGCTGGCAGCCGGGCACGCGGCGATGGCCCTGCATCACCTGTTCGCCGCGCGCGACGGCGTGTTCCATCGCATGTGGCCGGGCCGCGCGGGCGCGTCCAACGGGCAGGGTTGATCGCCGGGCGGCGAGGCTTCATCTTCCCCGCCCTCACCGTCCCCGGGAGACGACATGACCATCGAGCGCACGGACGTCGCGATCATCGGCGCAGGCCCCGTCGGGCTGTTCGCGGTCTTCGAATGCGGCATGCTGAAGATGCGCTGCCACGTCGTCGACGCGCTCGACGTCATCGGCGGACAATGCGCGGCGCTCTACCCCGAGAAGCCGATCTACGACATTCCCGGCCATCCGAGCATCGACGCGATCGACCTGATCCGCAGGCTGGAGGAGCAGGCCGCGCCCTTCGCGCCGGTCTTTCACCTCGGCGCCCGGGTCGAGGAGCTGGCGCGCGACGGCGAGGACTGGATCGTGACCACCTCGCGCGGGACGCGCATCGCGGCACGCGCCGTGATCGTCGCGGCTGGCGTCGGCGCCTTCGGCCCGAACCGGCCGCCGGTGACGCGGCTCGCGGAATTCGAGCCGGATTGCGTCCACTACCTGGTCCGCCAGCGCGAAGCGTTCCGCGGCAAACGCCTGGTGATCGCGGGCGGCGGCGATTCGGCGCTCGACTGGACGCTCGCCCTCGCCGACATCGCGGCGCATATCGACGTCGTGCATCGCCGCGACAAGTTCCGCGCCGCGCCGGAAACGGTCGCGCGCATGAAGGCCTTGGCGGCGGCTGGCCGCATCGACATCGTGACGCCCTATCAGCTCGACGCGCTCGAAGGCGAGGCCGGCGCGCTGGAGGCCGTGGTGGTCAAGGATCTCGACGGCGGCACGCGCCGCCTGCCGGCCGACCATCTGCTGGCGTTCTTCGGCCTGTCGCAGAATCTGGGGCCGATCGCCCAATGGGGGCTCGCGCTCGAACGCAACCTGATCACGGTCGATCCCGCGACCTGCGCGACCTCGACCGCGGGCATCCACGCGATCGGCGACATCGCGACCTATCCCGGAAAGCTCAAGCTGATCTTGACCGGCTTCGCCGAGGCGGCCTCCGCGGCGCATGCCATCCATGGCCGCGTGCATCCGGGCACGGCGCTGCATTTCGAGTATTCGACCAGCAAGGGCGTGGCCGGCTTTGCGGCCTGACCGCCGGCGCGGCGGCGGGCGGCGTCAGACGGCGCGCGCGGAGCCTTGCCCGGCCAGGACCGGCACGAGACAGGCCACCGTCGTACCGACGCCCGGCGTCGAATCGAGGCGCACCTCGCCGCCGTGGAGTTCGACGATGCGCCGCACCAGGCTGAGCCCGAGCCCCGCGCCCTGGCCGGGCTGATCGGCGCGACGCGTGCGCTCGAAGGCGCGGAAGATCCGCTCATGATCCTCGGGTCCGATCCCGGGCCCGGTATCCCTCACCGCGAGCGCCACCATGCCGCCGGGATCGCGCGCGGCGGAGAGCGTGACCGTGCCGCCGGCCGGCGCGAACTTGATCGCGTTCGACACGAGATTGCACAGCGCCTGCTTGAGGCGTCGCTCGTCGGCGTCCAGCGGCGGCAGGTCCGGCACCGGCTCCACGCGGATCGTCATCCTGGCCTCGCGCGCCAGATCGGCCATCACCTGCGCCGTACCGTCCAGCACCGTGCGCGCATCGACCGGCGCGCGCTCCATCACCAGTCGCCCGGCTTCGATCGAGGCGAGGTCGAGGATGTCGTTGATGATCGTCAGCAGCCGATGGGAGGCGGTGATGATGTCGCGGCAGTAATCCTGCTGGCGCTCGTTGAGCTCGCCGAAATACTGGTTCGCCAGCACCTCGGTGAAACCGATGATGCCGTTGAGCGGCGTGCGCAGCTCGTAGCTGACCGAGGAGATGAACTCCGATTTCAGGCGGTCCGCCGTCTCGAGCGCCGCCGCGCGCGCGCGCAGCGCCTCCTCCACCCGGGTCGTGTCGGTGACGTCGACATAGCTGAGCAGGACGCCGCCATCGGGCAGGGGCACCGAGCTGAGCTCCAGCACCATGCCGTCGCCGCGCTCGGCGCGCTCGTGACGCGGGGTGCGGTCGATCAGCCGCGCGATCAGCCGCTCGCGCTCGGCCTGCGGGTCTGCGGGCGGCGGCTGGAAACGCTGCATCCGGTCGACGAGCTCGCCGACATGCATCTCCGCCGCGAGCTCCTCGTCGGACAGCGTCCAGAGCCGCTGGAAGGCGGGGTTCCAGAGCTTGATGCGCCCGTCCGGTCCGATGACCGCGACGCCCTCCTGGAGGTTGTCGATGGTCTCGCGCTGCACCGCCATCAGCGTGTTGTAGGACCGCTCGAGGACGAGGTTGTCGGTGACGTCCTCGTAGGTCAGCAGCAGCCCGCCGAGCGGATGCGGCAGGATGCGCGCGCGCAGCGTCGTCCCGTCGGGGATGTAGATCAGCTCCTCCAGCGGCTCGATCAGCGAGGTGAACAGCTTGAGCCGCTGGCGCTTGAAGTCGCGGAAATTGGCGTGCTCCGGCAGACGGCGCTGGGCGCGCAGCTCCTCCATCACGGTGCCGAAATCCGGCTCGCTCCGCAGCCAGCTTTCCTCGAGCTTCCACAGCCGCGCATAGGCGCCGTTGAAGAAGCGCAGCCGCTGATCGGCGCCGAAAATGGCGATCGCGGTCTCGAGATTCTCGAGCACGTCGGCATGCGCGGCGACCACGCGGCGCAGCTCGGCCTGCAGCGCCTCGCGCGCCGTGACGTCGACCGCGAAGCCGATCGTGCCGCCCGACTGGAGCGGCGCCTCGGCAAGTTCCAGCCGGCGACGCTCGCCGCCGACGACGACATGAAGCTCGGCGCGCGCCGCCGCGCCGCCGGCCAGCGCGGCTTCGGCGAGTTCGCGGCCGCGCTGGGCGACCTGCGGCCCGCCGAGCATGCGGCCTTCGGCGACGACCTGCTCGGTGCTCGCCTCGACGGCGGCGGCAAAGGCCGGGTTGCAATCGACGATGCGCAGCTCCGGCGAGCGTCGCCAGACCGGGATCGCGAGGCGGGCGAAGCCATCGGCGAGCTGGGCGCGGGCCGCGTCCAGAGCGGCGCTCCGTGCCCGCGCCTCG
>CAYSUY010000226.1:4878-6097 GCA_964434345.1 uncultured Acetobacteraceae bacterium | reverse complement strand
GCGGCCGAAGATCACGCCGTTGACGCGCGCGTTGGTCGAGTAGGACTTCTCGAGCAGGCCCCAGGCCTCCTCGCGCTTGGCCTTCTCGCGGCTCAGCATCGCTTCGCCGTTCTTGTCTTCCATGCGCTCGACGAACACGTCGACGAAATCGCCGACCTTGATCTCGGCAGCCTTCCCGGCGGTCGCGAATTCCTTGAGTTGGACGCGGCCTTCGGCCTTGAGGCCGACATCGATGATGGCGAAATCGCCCTCGATCGAAATCACGCGTCCGGTGGTGACGCGGCCGTCGAAGCCGCTCGACGTGCGCAGCGACTCTTCGAGCAGGTCGGCGAAATTCTCGGTGGCCGCGCCGGCGGCGGTGTTGCTTGCCATTTGGGTGAAGCGCCTTTCTTTGGCCCGATCATCCGCCCCGCGCCATGCGGAGCCGCCGATGCCGGGGCGGGGATTCCGCGGCGCGGACCGTCCGCGCAGCGGGTTTTCCGGGGATCTATCCGCGCCTGGCCATGACGAGGCCGAGCGCGTGGGCGAAAACCTGATCGGAGGTGAGGTCCGACGTGTCGAGGATGATCGCATCCCCGGCCGGTTTCGCCGGAGCGGTCCCGCGGGCTTGGTCGCGGGCGTCGCGCTCCTGGAGATCCTGGAAAACGGCCGCGTATGTAGCCGACTCGCCGCGCGCCTGCAACTCGTCGAATCGACGACGGGCCCGGATTTCGGACCGTGCGGTGACGTAGAGTTTGACCGCGGCGTCGGGGCAGATGACCGTTCCGATGTCGCGGCCGTCGAGGATCGCCCCCGGCGCCTGGCGCGCGAATCGCCGCTGGAACTCGATGAGGGCTGCGCGGACCTCCGGGTTCGCGGCGACGATCGATGCGGCGCGTCCGACGGACTCGCTGCGCAGACCGTCGCGCTCCAGATCCGAGGCCTCGAGCGCGCGCGCCGCTGTCGCCGCGCACCGAGGATCCGCCGGGTCGGTGCCATCAGCCAGCAGCCGTGCCCCGACGGCGCGATAGATCATCCCGGTGTCCAGATGGTGGAAGCCGAGCGCCTGGGCGAGCCGGCGTGCGAGCGTGCCTTTGCCCGCAGCCGACGGGCCGTCGATCGCGACGATCATCGCCGTCCGGAGCCGGTCAACCCTGGACCGGCTCGATCACCGCGCCGAGTCCCGTCATCAGCCGCTCGAAACCCGGAAAGCTGGTCTCGATCGGGCTGGCGTCGTCGA
>CAYSUY010000226.1:0-4868 GCA_964434345.1 uncultured Acetobacteraceae bacterium | reverse complement strand
TCGTCGATCGCGACAGGCGCGCGCGCGGCGAGGCCCATCACGAGGAAGCTCATGGCGATCCGGTGGTCGAGCCGGGTGGCGATCGTGGCCCCTCCCGGCGGGGGACCGCCGCAGCCCTCGATCGTCATGTCGTCGCCGTCGACCTGCGCGGATACACCGCAGGCGGCGAGGCCGCGGGCGATCGCCGCGAGCCGGTCGCTCTCCTTGACGCGCAACTCGGCGAGGCCGCGCAGGACGCTGCGGCCACGCGCACAGGCCGCGGCGACCGACAGGACCAGATATTCGTCGATCATCGACGGTGCGCGCGCCGCCGGAACCTCGATCCCCGTCAGGTCGCTGCCCCGGACGACGAGGTCGCCGACGGGTTCGCCCGCCTCGATCCGGCGATTGGCGATGGTGATGTCGCCCCCCATCTCGATGAGCGTGTCGATGAGGCCGGTGCGGCGCGGGTTGAGTCCGACATCGCGGATGGTGACATCCGATCCCGGAACAACCAGCGCGGCGACCAGCGGGAAGGCGGCGGAGGACGGGTCGCCAGGAACGCGCACGATGCGGCCGGCGAGTTCCGGCTGGCCGGTCAGCGAGATCCGGTCGCCCTCGGCGCCTGGCTCGACGGCGATCTCGACGCCGAAATGTCTCAGCATCAGTTCGGTATGGTCACGTGTGGGCTCCGGTTCGATCACCACGGTCTTGCCCGGCGTGTTCAGCCCGGCGAGCAGGATCGCCGATTTGACCTGCGCCGAAGCGACCGGCAGCCGGTAGGCGATCGGCACGGGCGTGGTGGTCCCGATCACGGCGGCGGGAAGGCGGCCGCCGGCGCGGCTGACGAAGCGTGCGCCCATCGCCTCCAGAGGCTTTATCACGCGCGCCATCGGCCGCGAGCGGAGGCTCGCGTCCCCGGTGAAGAAGCTGGTGAACGGATAGGTCGCGACCACGCCCATGAGCAGGCGGGTGCCGGTGCCGGCATTGCCCATGTCGAGGACATCCTCCGGCTCGCGCAGCCCGCCGATACCACGCCCGTGGACGCGCCATGTCCCGTCGGCATCGCGGACGATCTCGGCACCCATCGCGCGCATCGCGGCGGCGGTCCGCAGGACGTCCTCGCCCTCCAGGAGGCCATGGATCGCGGTCTCGCCCACCGCCAGCCCGCCGATCATCAGGGCGCGATGGGAGATCGACTTGTCGCCGGGCGCGCTGATCGCGCCGCGCAGCGGTTGGCCGGGGGCCCGCGCGACGCGCGCGCGCGGCATGGCGGTATCGGAGCGGCTCACGCGGAATCCCTTCTCGGTGCGGCGACTGCAAGCGCGTTTAGCACACGGCGCCTTGCGCGGCGAGGGCGCGGCGAGGGCGCGGGAGCCATAATTGACAAGCGCTGATCCTGCGTGGCAAGAGGCCAGCCGTTTCAAGCGATACGTATTCATGAGCGATCACAGTTAGGGAGCTCGGCACGTGGCGAAGGCCGAATGGGGTCTCAAGCGGACCTGTCAATCCTGCAACGCGAAGTTCTACGACATGAATCGGACACCGATCGTGTGCCCGAAATGCGGTGCGGCGTTCGATCCCGAGGCGTTGATGAAGGCGCGGCGGACGAAGATCGCCGGCCTCAAGTCCGCCCCCGAGGATGAGGTCGAGGCGGAGGACGGCGACGTGGGCGTCGACGCCGACGACAAGGCGGAAGACGAGGAGGGCGTCATGGAGGACACCTCCGAACTCGGTGGCGACTCGGACGATGTCGACGACGTGGTCGACGGGTCTGACGGGCCGCGCGAGGACCGTTGAACGCAGAGATGCATTTTTTTCTTGCGCGCGGGTGGTCGAAGCCGCTTAGTGCGCGCCGCGGCGGTGCCCAGTACCGCCGCTCTGTTTCGGGGCCGTAGCTCAGCTGGGAGAGCGCGTGAATGGCATTCACGAGGTCGACGGTTCGATCCCGTTCGGCTCCACCAAGACCGAAGGCCGGTACCCCAGGGTACCGGCCTTCGACGTTTCGGGGGCAGTGGTCGATGTCCGGATCGACAGAGGCGGCCGTGCCACGCGCTCAGTCGGTTCGCCGCGAAATGGACTCCAGATAGCGCCCGTAATCCGAACTGCCCAGGGACCGCGCCAGATCGACCAGTTGCGGACGGTCGATGAACCCCTTGAGGAAGGCGATCTCCTCGGGGCAGGCGATCATGAACCCCTGACGCTTCTGCAGGGCGCGCACGAAGTCGCCGGCCTCTCCCAGGCTGTCGACCGTGCCCGTGTCGAGCCAGGCGAATCCGCGGCCCATCAGTTCGACGTTCAGCATGCCCATCTCGAGATAGGCGCGGTTGACGTCCGTGATTTCGACCTCGCCACGTGGAGAGGGCTTGATGCCGGCGGCGATCTCGACCACGCGACGGTCGTAGAAATAGAGACCCGTGACCGCCCAGTTCGAGCGTGGCTCCGTGGGCTTCTCGACCAGGCCGAGGGGACGCTGCTGGCGATCCAGTTCGACGACGCCGTAACGTCCGGGATCGTTGACCCGGTAGGCGAATACCGTTGCGCCGGAGGTGCGTTCCGCGGCGCGTGAAAGCAGGAATTGCAGGCCGTGACCGAAGAAGATGTTGTCGCCAAGGATCAGCGCCGACGGACCTCCGGCGACGAACTCGGCGCCGATCACATAGGCCTCCGCGAGGCCGCGCGGCGCGCTCTGCTCGGCGTAGCCGATACGAAGGCCCCATTTGCCGCCATCGCCGAGCAGACGCCGGTAGCTCGGAAGATCCTCCGGCGTCGAGATCAGGAGGATCTCGCGGATGCCGGCCAGCATCAGCGTCGACAGCGGATAGTAGATCATCGGCTTGTCGTAGACCGGCAGCAACTGCTTCGAGACCGCCAGCGTCGTGGGGTAGAGCCGCGTGCCACGGCCTCCGGCGAGGATGATCCCCTTCATCTCCGTCGCTCCTCCCTGGATGCGTCCGCGTCGGCGGGAAGGCCGAGTCGCTCGCCACCGTAGACCCTCTCGCGCAGCGGGCGCCACCACGCGTCGTTGCCGAGATACCAGCGGATCGTGTTCTCCAGTCCGGTTTCGAAATCGACCTGTGGCCGCCAGCCGAGTTCGGTTTCGATGCGGGTCGCATCGATCGCGTAGCGATGGTCGTGGCCCGGACGATCCGCGACATGGGTGATCAGCCGGTCATGCGGCGCGCCGGCCGGATGCAGCCTGTCCATGATCGCGCAGATTGACGACACCACGGCGATGTTGGTCCGCTCGGCATGCCCGCCGACATTGTAGGACCGGCCCGGGCGACCCTGGGTCAGGATCCGGTGCAGCGCCCGCGCATGATCCTCCACATGCAGCCAGTCCCTGACGTTCATCCCGGTGCCGTAGACGGGCAGCGGCCGTCCGTCGAGCGCGTTCAGGATCGCCAGCGGGATGAGCTTTTCCGGGAATTGGCAGGGGCCGTAGTTGTTGGAGCAGTTCGATACCAGCACCGGCATCCCGTAGGTGTGGTGCCACGCTGTCGCGAGATGGTCCGAGGCCGCCTTGCTCGCGGCATATGGGGAACGGGGGGCGTAGGGCGTGTCTTCCGTGAACAGGCCCTGGTCGCCGAGCGAGCCATAGACCTCGTCCGTGGAGACATGGAGGAAGCGGAACGCGGCGCGCGTCGTGCCCGACAGCGCGTTCCAGTAGGCGCGCGCGGCTTCGAGCAGCGTATGCGTCCCCAGGACGTTGGTACGCACGAAGGCGTCCGACCCGGTGATCGACCTGTCGACATGGCTTTCGGCGGCGAGATGGACGACCGCGTCGGGCCGGAAGGACGCGAAGGCCGCGTCCATTGCGGTACGGTCGCAGATATCGGCTTGCAGGAAGGCGTAGTCCGGCGACCGATCGACGCTGGCCAGCGATGCCGGATTGGCCGCATAGGTCAGCTTGTCGATGTTGAACACCTGCACACCCGCCTCGCCCAGCAGGTGCCGGCACAGCGCCGAGCCGATGAACCCGGCGCCGCCGGTGACGATGATTCTCATGCCGCCTCGCGCAACCGTCCGATGGGACGACACTCCACCGGCAAGGTTTACAGCGCGTTAATGCGTCCGGTCGATAGTGGTGCCATGATCATGCCCGCCATGAGCCAGGATCCCCGCATCCCCCAGAACGACGTCGGCGCCGGATACCGTGCCCGGCGCGCCGAGATCGACGCCGCGGTTTCCCGCGTCCTTGCGTCCGGATGGTACATCCTTGGTGCCGAGGTCGCCGCGTTCGAACGCGAATTCGCCGAGTGGCTCGGCGTCGCGGGCGCGGTGGGCGTCGCCAACGGCACCGATGCCCTGGCGCTGGCGTTGCGCGCCCTCGACATCGGGCCAGGTTGTTCGGTGGTGACGGTGTCGCATACCGCCGTCGCGACGGTGGCGGCGATCGAGATGGTCGGCGCCACGCCGATCCTGGTCGATATCGACCCGGGCACCTATTGCCTCGATCCTGACGAACTGACGGCGGTGGTCGACCGGTGGCGAGACGGAGGCGACGGTGTGCCGCCGATTCGCGCGGTCGTTCCCGTGCATCTCTACGGGCATCCCGCCGACATGTCCCGCATTCTGCCGATCGCGCGCGGCGCGGGGCTGCGCGTCGTCGAGGACTGTGCCCAGGCGCATGGCGCGACGTTGCGAGGCGCGCGTGTCGGCACGCTCGGGGACGCAGCGGCCTTCAGCCTCTATCCGACCAAGAATCTCGGTGCGCTGGGCGATGGCGGGGTCGTCGTCACCGGCGATCAGGAACTGCGCGAACGCATCGCGGCGCTGCGCCAATACGGATGGCGCGAGCGCTATGTCAGCGCCATCCCCGGGGTCAACAGCCGTCTCGACGAGGTCCAGGCGGCGATCCTGCGGGTCCGTCTGCGGGATCTGGATGC
>CAYSUY010000225.1:0-6098 GCA_964434345.1 uncultured Acetobacteraceae bacterium | reverse complement strand
GGCGTGCCGCTGTTCCAGGAACAGGCGATGCGGATCGCCATCGTCGCCGCCGGCTTCACCCCCGCCGAGGCCGACCGGCTGCGCCGCGCGATGGCCACGTTCCGGCATACCGGCACGATCCATCAATTCGCCGATAAATTCGTCTCAGGAATGCTCGCGCGCGGCTACGAACGCGATTTCGCCGAGCGCTGCTTTCGCCAGATCGAGGGCTTCGGGACCTATGGATTCCCGGAATCCCACGCGGCAAGCTTCGCGCAGCTCGTCTACGTGTCGGCCTGGCTCAAGCGCTTCCACCCCGCCGCCTTCGCGGCGGCCCTGCTGAACAGCCAGCCGATGGGGTTCTACGCCCCGGCCCAGATCGTCCGCGACGCGCAGGAGCATGGCGTCGTCGTGCGTCCGCCGGACATCAACGCCAGCCAGCGCGACGCGATCCTGGAGGCGGATGGCGCGATCCGGCTCGGGCTCGCCCAGGTCAAGGGCCTGTCCGATACCGAGATCGCGACGCTGATCGCCGGACGGGGCGATGGCTATGGCGACCTTGCCGCGCTGCGCCGCCGCGTCGGCACGAGCGACGCGACGCTGGCGCGCCTCGCCGCCGCGGATGCCTTCTCGAGCCTCGCGCTCGGACGGCGGCCCGCGCTCTGGCAGGCGCTGGGCCTCGCCGGCGAGCACCCTGAATTGTCGGATGCCCCCCTCTTCGCGGCCCTGCCTGACCGTGCGGCCGCTCCACCGCCCGCCCCCCTGCCCCCGACATCGCTGGGCGAAGCGGTCGTCGCCGATTACGCCATGCTGCACCTGTCCCTGCGCGCCCATCCCATGGGGCTCCTGCGCGCCGACCTGCCAGCCACTCGCCCGCGGCTGCGTCCGGCAGCGGAACTGGCACAGTCCGGAGACGGTGCGCGTGTCTGCGTCGCCGGTCTGGTCCTGGTCCGCCAGCAGCCCGGATCGGCGAAGGGCATCGTGTTCATGACCATCGAGGACGAGACCGGGGTCGCGAACCTCATCGTCCGCCCGCCGCTGTTCGAACGGTTCCGCCCGGTCGTCCTCGGAGGTCGCCTCGTGATCGCCCGAGGCCGCCTGCAATGCCAGGGCGAGGCGCCGCTGCAGGTCCTGCATGTCGTCGTCGAGACGCTGGACGATGCGAGCGATCTCCTCGCGCGGCTGGACGGGACGGGCGCCGCCAAGCAGGCGCCACTCGTCCCGCCCCTGGCGCGCGCCGACGAGGCCGGCAAGGTCCCAGCCCGGGAGACGCGCCGCGGCATGACGGCCACGGCCGCGACCCCATCGCTTTTCCCGAGCCGCGACTTCCACTGATGCAAAAATGCAACATGCGACGCAAGCCCGCAACAACGACCGTGGCCGCTCCAAAGTGGGGTGATAAAAGAGTGTCGAGCTTGCGACTCGCGTCGGCTCGACTCCGTTCTCGGCACTTCGCCCTGGAACAACGGCGCGCGCTCCAGCCATTTCAACCATTCGAGGACATCCCGATGCGCCTTCGTAACGCCCTCCTCGCCGCGACCCTGCTGACCGCGGTGTCCGGCACCGCCCTCGCCCAGGGCTATCAGCATCCGAAGGGTTTCTATGTCGGCGGCGCGCTCGGCGCGAACATCACCGGCGACCTGGACGCGAAGATCAATTCGACCAGCCTTGGGGTGAACAACAACAATCTCACCTTCGACATGAAGACCGGCTACGCCGTTCTCGGCGCCGTCGGCTATGCCTACGGCAACGGCCTGCGCACGGAGATCGAACCCGGCTATCGCCGCAACAGCATCGATGGCGTCAGTGGTGCTGCGGCCGCAGCCAACCTCTCCGGCAAACTCGACAACCTGTCGGTCATGCTGAACGCGATCTACGACATCAACATCGGGTCGGCCCTGGTGCCCTATCTCGGCGCCGGCCTCGGCACGAGCCGCGTCAACGGCAAGGTCGATGGCGAAGGCGACAGCAAGTGGAAGCTTGCCTATCAGGGCATCGCGGGCGTCGCATACTCGCTCAACAATCAGGTCAAGCTCGACCTCGGCTATCGCTATTTCGCGACGCCCGACGTCAAGGTCGGCGCCGATGTCGGGACCATCGAGTACGAGAACACCAACCACAGCGTGCTGCTCGGCCTGCGCTATCACTTCGCGCCGCCGGCTCCCGCCGCGGCGCCCGTCGCCCAGGCCGCGCCTGCGCCGGCCCCCGCGCCCGCCCCGGCACCCAAGGTGGACATCCAGCGCTCCTTCCTGGTGTTCTTCGATTTCGACAAGTCCGACATCACGACCGAGGCGGCGCGCGTGATTGCGCAGGCGGCCGATCACGCCAAGCGCGGCGGCATCGCCCGCATCGTCGTGACTGGCCATACCGACACCTCGGGCGCGCCGGCCTACAACCAGCGCCTGTCCGAGCGTCGTGCGGCGAACGTGCGCGAGGCGCTCGTGCGCCAGGGCATGGCCGCGAACGCGATCTCGACCGTCGGCAAGGGCGAGAGCGATCCGCTGGTCAAGACCGGTGACGGCGTGCGCGAGGCGCAGAACCGTCGCGCCGAGATCGTGCTTCAGTAAGCCGACAAGGTCGCTTGGCGGCGTCGCGACGCGACACCGCCAGGTGGCACTGGCCACGTGAAGAGGGCGCGGATCCCTGGATCCGCGCCCTTTTTCGTGGCGCGTTTATCGTGGCGCCCTTTTTCGTGGCGGCCGTTCCGGCGTCGCGCCGGACGCTACTTCGACGGCTTCTGCGCGGCCGTGCGCGCCGCGCCGCAATCCGGGATATTCAAGGGGTGGCTCGCCGCGCGCTCGGCCGCGAAGCCCCGCAGATCTTTGGGTGCCACCTGAGCCGCGCGTTCGAACAGCATGTCCTGCTGCGGACAGAATGTGCCGGTTCCCATCATGCTCGCGCGCGACAGATCGTTGGCGAGCGAGGTCACGTAGCGATCGAGCTGCGCCTCGCCCTTGCCGCCGAAACTGCGCTTGAAATGCTCGCGAAACACCGTGGCATGGGATTTGAGGGCATCGCGATGCGCCTCGACGAAGCTGTTGTACTGCGCCGAGAAATCGCGGTTCCCGACACCGCGGCAGGTCAGCGTCGCGACCATCAGCTCGGTCTGGAGGACACGCATCTCGAAGGCTGTCTTCTCGGCCGGGGTCAGGCAGCGCGCATTGCCCTGCGCCAGCGCAGGCTGGAGGGCGACGAGCGCCGCGACGACGGGACGGAACAGGCGAAGCGCATTCATGACTGGCTTATAACCAACGGGCCGCAAGCCGCCAATATCGCGCTCCACGACGCCACCGCCTTCAACGCCAGCCCCATCGACGCCCGCCCAGAACGACCGAGGCCAGGATGCCCCCTCCCGTGACCCGTGATGTCCAGATCCTCCAACGCGAGCGGTTGTTCAAGCACTACCTCGCCATCGACCGCTGCGTGCTGCGCCACCGGCTGCATGCGGGCGGGATGAGCGCGCCGATCAGCCGCGACGTGATCGCGCGCGGTCCCGCCGTCGGCGTGCTGCTCTTCGACCCCGTCCGCGACCGGGTGGTCCTGGTCGAGCAATTCCGGATCGGCGCGCTGTGCGCCGGCATGGATCCCTGGGTGATCGAGATCGTCGCCGGGGTCGTGGAACCCGGGGAAGATCCGCGCGACGTCGCGCGCCGCGAATCCCGCGAGGAAGCCGGCGCCGAGATCGATGCGTTGATCCCGATCGCGCGGCACCTCGCCAGCCCAGGCATCACCGACGAGACGGTCGAGACCTTCCTCGGTCGCGTCGACTCCAGCGGACTGGGCGGGATCCACGGCCTCGCCGAGGAGGGCGAGGATATACGCGTGGTCGCCATGACGGTGGACGAAGCCCTGATTGCCTGCGGCGACGGCCGGATCGCCAATGCGATGACGCTGATCGCGCTGCAATGGCTCGCGCTGAACCGGCAGACGCTGGAAGCGCGCTGGCAGCCGGCCTAGAGTCGCACGCCTACAGGAGATCCAGATGTCCGACCCGATTCCGTCCCTCGTCTCGACCGAGTGGCTCGCCAAGCGCCTCGGCTCCCCCGACCTCGTGATCGCCGACGCGACCTATCACCTGCCCCATACGGGACGGGAGGCGACGTCGGAATATCAGGCAGCGCATCTGCCCGGCGCCGTGTTCTTCGACATCGACGGGATCAAGGACCACGCGAACCCGCTGCCGCACATGGTGCCCTCGCCCACCGAATTCGCCGAAGCGATGGAGGCGCTGGGGATCTCGAATGGCGATCACGTCGTCGTCTACGACGCGCATGGGTTGATGAGCGCAAGCCGCGCCTGGTGGATGTTCCGTCTCTTCGGCCATGATCGCGTCTCGGTCCTTGACGGCGGGCTCCCGAAATGGCGCGCCGAGAACCGCCCGATGGCTGCTGGCGCCGTCAGGCGCCCCAAGGGCCGATTCGCGGCCGGGTTCCGCCCGGCCCTGCTGCGCAGCAAGGCCCAGATCGCCGCGAATCTCGCGAGCCATCGCGAAACCGTCATCGATGCCCGCGCCGCCGGACGCTTCGAGGGGACATTGCCCGAGCCCCGTCCGGGGCTGCGCAGCGGTCACATCCCGGGCAGCCGGAACCTGCCTTATGACCGGCTCCTCGACCCCATGTCGAAGACGCTGCTGCCGCCGGATCGCATCGCCGCCGCCTTCGCACAGGCCGGTGTCGCCATGGATGCGCCACTCGTCTGCAGTTGCGGATCCGGCGTGACGGCCGCCGTTCTCGCCTTCGCGCTCCACGTCGCGGGGAAGCCCGATGCGGCCATCTATGATGGCTCCTGGTCGGAATGGGGCGCGGAGCCCTACACGCCAGTCGCGACCGGTCCCGCGCGATGACCCTGCGCATTTCCGCCTTCCAACCCGCGGATCGAGACGATGTGGTCGCTCTCTGGCGCAGCGCCTTCCCGGGCTATGCCGACGATCCGGCCCTCCAGCTCGGCCGCGCGCTCGCCACGGCGAGCAGCGCCGTGTTCGTGGCGCGCGATGCGGCGGGGCTCGCAGGGACGGCGATGGTCGGCAGCGACGGGATCCGGGGCTGGCTGCATTACGTCGCCGTCGCGGCCGAGCGACGCGGCACCGGGATCGGCCGCGCGCTCGTGGCGCATGCGGAGGCCTGGCTCACCGCACGCCAGGGCGTGACCAAGGTCAATCTCCAGGTTCGCGGCGACAACGAGGCCGTGATCGGGTTCTACCGCCGGCTCGGCTATGTGCAGGAAGACAGGGCGAGCCTGGGCAAGAGACTGGCGCCGCCGGGCGGCGAACAGCCCCCCGCACCGACCCGTGGCATGCCTGGCTCTCTGGATGTCGTCATCACGCATCTCGAGATGACCTCGCCGCCCGGTCCCGCCCATCCGCCCGCACCGGCGCTCAAGCTCGCGCTGCTCAAGGTCGACGCGATGACGGTCGCCTATTACCGCTTCCTCTATGCCGAGATCGGCCGCGACTGGATCTGGCACGAACGTCGGTTGCTCGGGGACGACGAACTCGCGGCGGAAGTCTCGGCCCCTGGGGTCGAAATCCATGTGCTCCACGCCGAGGGGCAGCCGGCCGGCTATGTCGAACTCGATTTCCGGCGCCTGCCGGAAGAGGCGGAGTTGAAATTCTTCGGCCTCGTACCCCGCTTCATCGGGCGCGGCATCGGTCCGTGGCTGCTCGACTGGGCCATTCGCGAGGCCTGGCGCCACGACCCGCGGCGCCTCGTGGTCAACACCTGCACGCTGGATCACCCCAAGGCCCTGCCGCTCTATCAGCGCCTGGGATTCCGTCCATACCGGCAGGAAACGAAGACCATCCTCGACCCGCGCCCGCTTCCCTGAGCCTTGCCGGAAACCGAGGCCGCCTCCAAAACGGGCGGGCCGGCTCACGGATTCGGCAAACGACGCACAGCACAAAGGCCGGCGACCGCTGTTTGCGGTTTCCGCCATGGCGCGAACATTGCTAGTGTCCAATTCTTCGGTCCTTATCTTCGACCATTCCCCCAGTCCAACAATCGAGGTTTGATCATGGGAGCTATGAAACTTCTCGCGCTCGGCGCCGGTCTCGTCGCCGGTCTCGGTGCCTTCGACGCGTCCGTCGCGCAGACGAAGAGCACGCTCGACATCGTCAAGGAGCG
>CAYSUY010000224.1:0-6204 GCA_964434345.1 uncultured Acetobacteraceae bacterium | reverse complement strand
GGGCGCCTCGAAGAAGGACAGCGCCCGGTCGAGATTCGACAGGCTGCCGGGTCCCTCGGAAATGAAGTCCAGCGACCCGTCGATCACCTGCGACACCATCTCGCGCGCGGCGCCGAGCTGGCTGGAGGGGAAGATGTTGACCTTGTAGCGGCCGGACGTGCCCTTCTCGATTTCCTCGGCGGCCTTCGCGATGCCCTTGTGGACCGGCGAGTCGACCGAATGCAGATGCCCGAAGCGCAGCGTCTTGGCCTGGGCGCTGGCGCGGCCGCCGATGAAGGCGCTGGCGCCGAAGCCCGCGAGCGCGGCCCCGGCGAAATGACGACGACGAAGATTCATGGTTCCTCCTCCCGCAGGACTGGGTTCGTTCCGACCCACCCGGAGCGGCGACGTTAGCACCCAATTTTCCTTCGGCCCAGACCTCCCCGGCCCGGGCGCAGGCGGTCACGCCGCGAGCAGCGGACGCACCTCGCCCGACAGCAGCGACATCGACTCGAAGATCTTCGCGCGATCGCCGAACTCGACGGCGAGCGCGACGAGGCCGCGGAAATCGCCGACCTCCGCGCGCAGGTCGCGGATCTGCTCGGCGACGCGTTGCGGGCTGCCGCAGATCGCGAAGGTGCGCAGCGCGTAGTCGGGCGTGACCGCGGCGTCGGGCATGGCCTTGTCGGTCTTGAGCATGCTCAGCATGCCCGCGCGGGTCAGCACGCCGATCAGATAGCGCCAGAAATCCTGGTACGGCCCGTTCGGATCCGCGAAATCGTCGCGCGCCTGCGCATCGTCGCGCGCGACATGGACAAGCCGGGCGACGCGCCAATGCTCCGGATCGGGCGCGCGGCCCGCGGCCTCGCAGCCCTCCAGATAGGTCTTCCAGTGGCTGGCGATGATCGGCCGGGTGCAGAAATGCGCCGAGATGAACTCCCAGCCCATGCGTCCGGCGTGACGCACGCTGCCGGAGGCGGGGCTGGCGGCGGAGACCGCCATCGGCGGATGCGGTCGCTGGAACGGCCGCAACACGGTGCCGATGCCGAGTTCCGGCACGACGAAATCCTTGAGCGTGATGTCCCAGTGCCTGCCCTTGATCTCGTAGGGGCCGTCCTGCTGCCAGATCTTCAGGATCATGTCGGCGGATTCGAGCATCATCGAATTGCGCTCGGCCCCGTCCATGCGCTTGAACAGCTCGAAATCGCTCGGCAATCCACCCGAGCTGATCCCGAGCGTGAAGCGGCCGCGGCTGAGATGATCGAGCAGCGAGGCATGCGCCGCGACGATCGCGGGATGCTGCTGCGGCAGGTTGATGACGCCGGTGCACAGGCGGATGCGCTCGGTGCGCGCGATCAGGTTGGCGAGGAAGATGAAGGGCGAGGTGATCGGCTCGCTCGGCGCGGAGTAGTGCTCGCCGACCCAGAACTCCTCGAAACCCGCGCGGTCGGCGTGGACCGCGACCTCCACGTCCTCGTGCAGGGCCTGGTGCAGGTCCCGCCGCGGATCGTGATACGGCATCATGAACATGCCCAGCTTCATCGCGTGCCTCGTATTCTTTTAGCAGAACGATGTTCTGCAGCGAGAACGATTAGACGGTGCCGGCCCGCGCCTGTCAACCGTCCCTGGTTCCGGCCTTCCCGGCCCGGGCGGTTCCGATCACGGGCGCGGGAAGTCGACCGGCGGGCGGCCGTCGATCGCGACATGGATGTCCTGCGCGCATCCCGCCAGCGCACGCGCAACCTTCGTCTCGCGCCGGTCGAAGCCGTCGGCGCGCGCGGCGCAGCTGATCACCATGACGACCTCGCCGGCCCGGTCGAAGATGGGCAGCGCGAGAGTGGTGAAACCGTCGACGAACTCGCCCCGGCTCGCGGCGTAGCCGCGCGCGCGCGCGGCGGCCAGATCGCGGGCCATCTCGCCGCGGTCCATGATCGTGGTGCGCGTGTGGCGGACCGGCTTCCAGGCCTCGAGCGCGGCGGCCTGCTGCGCCGGGCCGAGCCAGGCGAGCCGCGCCTTGAACTGCGCGGCGACGCTGGGCGGAAAGCGATAGCCCACCGGCGCCATGTAGACGCTGGGGTCCGGATAATGCGCGGTATGCACGACGAGGAACGAGCCGTCGGCGATCGCCTCGCAGACCGTGCAGGGCAGGCCCAGCGTGTCGGCGAGCCGGTCCGTCGCGGCGCGCAGGACCGCGAGATGGGGATGCGAGACGAGTGCGGCGGTGGAATCGGCGGCGAGCGACGGCCCGAGCCGGTAGAGCCGCTCGCCGGCCTCGTAGAGGACCCAGCCGGCCTGCGCGAGCGTCCGGAGGATGTTGTAGCAATGGCTGCGCGTGATCGAGAGCGCCCCCGAGATCTCGGACAGCGCCGCGCCGGCGGCGCCGCGGCCGTTGAGCAGCCGGACGATCGCGATCGCCTTGTCGACGGCGGGCACGAGTTGCGGCCGCAATTCGACGACCTCCGCGGGCTGTGCGGGACGGCGGGCGGCGTGCGTGCGTGCGGTGGCCATGGGCGTCTTGACATCCGTGACGAAGGAAGCCTCTAATTCTATCCACAGAAAATCGTTCTGTATATAGAACAAGGAGGGGAAACGCATGATCGGCACATCGCGCGCGGCGCTGCTCGGTATCGTCCTCGGCGGCGCGCTCGCCGCAGGGGCCCAGGCGCAGACCGCCCTGAAATTCGGCCATATCGTCGGGACCGACCACGCCATCCATGTCGGCGCCACGGCGATGGCCGAGCATGTCGGCAAATGCACCGGCGGCGCCGTGAAGATCGACATCTTCCCCGGCGGCCAGCTCGGCAACGAGGGCGCGCTCATCGACCAGACCAAGCTGGGCGCCGTCGATTTCGCCAATTCCGGCGCCTCGTTCCTGTCGCGCGATTTCGCGCCGCTCGGCATCTCGTCGTTGCCCTACGCCTTCCGCGACCGCCCGCATGCGATCGCCTATGCCTCCAGCCCGGTGCTGCGCGAATTGATGGATGGGTGGGAGAAGGCATCCGGCCAGATCATGCTCGGCGCCTATTATGCCGGCGCCTTCCACATCTACGGCCAGGAGGGCCACGGCTCGCCCGAAAGCCTGAAAGGCAAGAAGATCCGCGTCCCCGACGCGCCGTCCTGGATGGTGTTCTACCGCGCGGTCGGCGCCAATCCGACGCCGATGGCGCTGGGCGAGGTCTATCTCGGGCTGCGCCAGGGCGTGATCGACGGTGCCAATCTCCCGCTCGGCGTCGGTTTCAGCCTCAAGATGCACGAGGTCGCCAAGGTCGTCTCCATGACCTTCCACCAGATGGAGATGGCGATGCTGCTCACCGGGCAGCATCTCAAGCGCCGCCTGTCGGCCGATCACTGGCGTTGCGTGACCGAGGGCGGCAAGGTCTATGCCGAGGCCGCGCAGAAGGAGACCATCCGCGCCGAGGACGCGCTGCGCAAGGAGATGACGGACAAGAACCTGATCAAGGTCATCGACGTCGACGTCGCCGCCTTCCAGAAGGCGACCGCGTCGGTCTTCGACGACCGCGTCAAGGCGGGGGAATTCCCGCAATCGCTCGTCGACCGCATCCGCGCGATCAAGTGACGGAGAGGCGCCCGGCCCGTCGCTGGCGGGCCGGGCGCCGCCGCAGATGGCAGACGACGATCGCCGGTCCGTCCTGCGCCGGATCCTCGATTTTCCGCTCGAGGACGTGCTCGGGGTTCTCGCCCTCCTGGCCGCCTTCGCGGTCATGTCGATCCAGGTCTTCCTGCGCTACGTGCTCAACGACAGCCTGATCTGGTCCGAGGAAGCGGCGCGTTACCTTCTGGTGGCGATCGCCTTCCTGGGCTGCGCCACCGGGTGCCGCAGACGCTGCCATATCCGCATCGACGTGATCGATCTCGTGTTGCCGGAGCGCGCGCGTCGCGTGCTGGCCCTCGCGACCGACATCGTGGTGCTGGGTTATGTCGCGTATGTCGCGTGGCTGGCGATCGGCATCATTCCGATCCTCGGGCGCCAGCCGAGCACGGCGATGCGCATGCCGATGGCGATCCCCTATGGCGTGATCGCGCTCGGCTTCGGGCTGGCCGCGCTGCGCCTCGTCCTGTCGCGGATTCCCGGCGGGCGGCAGGAATGATGCGATGACGATCCTCTTCCTTGCCTTCCTCGGCCTGCTGCTCGCGGGCGTGCCCGTCTTCGCCGCAACCGCGCTCTCGGCGATTCTCTATATCTGGATCAACGGGTTGCCGCCGCTGATCGTGGTGCAGCAACTCTTCGACTCGCTCGACAAGTTCCCGCTGCTCGCCGTGCCGTTCTTCGTCCTGGCCGGCAATCTCATGAACAGCTCGGGCATCACCGACCGGCTCTATCACTTCGCGCATAGCCTCGTCGGTCATGTCACCGGCGGCCTCGGGCACGTGAACATCGTCGGCAGCTTCATTTTCTCCGGCATGAGCGGGACCGCCATGGCGGATGCGGCGGGCGTCGGGACGATCGAACTCAAGGCGATGCGCGATCAGGGCTATGACGACGAATTCGCGGTCGGCATCACCGCGGCTTCCTCGACGATGGGCCCGATCATCCCGCCCAGCCTGCCGATGATCCTCTACGCGATCACCGCGAATGCATCTGTCGGCGCGCTCTTCATCGCCGGGATCGTGCCCGGGATCTTGATGGCCATCGCGCTCCACACCCATGTCTACGTGGTCGCGAAGCGCAAGGGCTATCCCCGGGCCGTGCGCGCGAGCCTCGGCCAGATGCTGCGCGCGTTCCTGCGCGCGATCCCCGTCCTGGCGGCGCCGGGCATCATCCTCGGCGGCATCCTGCTCGGCGTGTTCACGCCCACCGAGGCCGCGGTGATCGCCTGCCTCTATGCGCTGCTGATCGGCTTCGTGATGTACCGCACGATGACGCTGGGCCAGTTCATCGCCGAGCTGCGCAACAGCTTCGAGACGACGGCTGTCGTGATGGTCATGACCGCCGGCGCCATCCTGTTCGGCTGGGTGCTCGTGCGCGAGAACTTCGCCACCAATTTCGTCGCCTTCATGCTGTCCTTCGCGAGCGAGCCCTGGCAATGCATGCTGGTCCTCAACGTCGCGCTGCTCATCTGCGGCATGTTCATGGACCCGCTGCCGATCCTGCTGATCTTCACGCCGCTGGTGATGCCGGTTCTCAAGGCCTTCGCGATCGACCCGGTGCAGTTCGGCGTGGTGATGGTGCTCAACCTGATGATCGGCATGATGACGCCGCCCATCGGCGCGCTGTGCTTCGTGCTCGCGCGTATCTCGGGCCTGCCGCTGGCGCGGGTCTTCCGCGCCTGCGTCCCCTATTATCTTCCGCTCGGGATCGTCCTCGTGCTGATCTCGGTCTTTCCGCCGCTGACGCTCACGCTGCCGCGGCTCTTCCTTGGTTGAGGCACGTTCCCTTGTCCGACATCCTCGTTCCGGCCGAGGCGTTGACCGCCCATGTCGCCGCGATCTTCGCCGCCGCCGGCAACGCGCCGGCCAACGCGCGCGCCATCGCGACCCATCTCGTGTCTTCGAACCTCGCCGGTCATGAATCGCACGGTGTCATCCGCGTGCCGCTCTATCTCGACTGGCAGCGCGCCGGACGTGTCGTCCCCGACCGGGCGGGCCGCGTGGTCGCCGACAGCGGCGCGCTGGTGACGATCGACGGCGAGTTCGGCTACGGCCAAGTCGTCGGCGAGACCGTGGTCGCCGAGGGCGCGGCGCGCGCGGATCGGCATGGCGCCGCCATCGTGGCCTTGCGCCATGGCGGCCATCTCGGCCGCATCGGCGGCTGGGCCGAGCGCGCCGCCGAGCGCGGCCTCGTCTCGCTGTTCTTCGTCAACTCGCCGGGCCGTGGCGGCATCCAGGTGGCGCCTGCAGGCGGCCGCGAGCGCCGCCTCGCTCCCAATCCGCTCGCCATCGGGGTGCCGCGCAGCAACGGCCCGCCGCTCGTTCTGGACATCACGACGTCGGTGGTGCCGGAGGGCAAGGTGCGCGTCGCCCTCAATCGCGGCACCGAGCTTCCCGAAGGCGCGGTCGTCGACGCCGAGGGTCGGCCGAGCCGCGATCCGCGCGCCTATTACGGGCCGCCCGCGGGCGCGCTGCTGCCGATCGCCGCGCACAAGGGCGCGGGGCTCTGCATGATGATCGACCTGCTCGCGGGCGCGCTGACGGGCGGCGGCTGCAGCGACCCGCGCGTCGACGGCAAGGGCAACAACATGCTCGCGGTGTTCATCGCGCCCGAGC
>CAYSUY010000223.1:0-6205 GCA_964434345.1 uncultured Acetobacteraceae bacterium | reverse complement strand
CCTTCTTCGTCCGCGCACCGCCGGATTCGACCACATCGGGGTAGATCGTCCCCTGCGCCAGCCAGCGCGCATTCGCGAGCCGCCCCGCCTCGCGCTGGAAGACCGCGACGAATTCGCGACCGATGATCTTGCGCTTGGCCTCGGGGTCCGACACGCCGTCCAGCGCGGCCAGGAATTGCGACGCGGCATCGACATGCACGACTTTCGCGTGCAGCCGGCCTGCGAACATCTCCATCACCATGCGCCCCTCGTCGAGCCGGAGCAGGCCATGATCGACGAAGACGCAGGTCAGACGGTCGCCGATCGCACGGTGGATCAGCGCCGCCGCGACGCTCGAATCGACACCGCCCGACAGGCCGAGAACGACCTCCTCGTCGCCGACCTGCGCGCGGATGGCGGCCACCGCCTCCTCGATGTGGTCGCGCATGATCCAATCGGGCTTCACGCCGGCGATGCCGAGAACGAAGCGCTCCAGCAGCGCCCGGCCCTGGACCGTATGGGTCACCTCGGGATGGAACTGCACGCCGTAATAGCGGCGCCTGTCGTCGCCCATTCCGGCGACCGGACAGTTCGGCGTGCGCGCCAGCAGCGAAAATCCGGGTGGAAGCGCCGTCACCTTGTCGCCATGGCTCATCCAGACCTTCAGCATCGGCGAGCCGCCCGGGCCGGCGAAATCCGAGATGCCGTCGAGCAGCGGGCTCGCGGCGCAGGTCTCGACCTCGGCATAGCCGAACTCGCGCTTCGCGCTCGGCTCGACCTCGCCACCGAGCTGCACCGCCATCGCGAACATGCCGTAGCAGATCCCGAGCACCGGGACGCCGATATCCCAGACGGCCTGCGGCGCGCGCAGATCCCGGTCTTCGTAGGTGCTCGCATGGCTGCCGGAGAGGATGATCGCCTTGGGTGCGAAGCCGCGGATGAAATCGTCCGTCACATCGTTCGGATGGATCTCGCAATAGACATGCGCCTCGCGGACCCGTCGCGCGATCAACTGCGTGACCTGGCTGCCGAAATCGAGGATCAAGACCCGCTCATGGGCGGGCGTGCCCGGGCCCGAAGGCTCCGGAGATGTCGTCTGGGCCACGTGGCCTCCCGCGGCGAAGTCTGCCCCGCACGCGCCGCGCGGGGCCGGGAGGAATACTCCGCCACGACCGCCGCGACAAGACGCTGTCAGGCGCGTTCAGGCCTCGCCAGCCGCGGCGGCGCGCTCGAGCACGGCCACGAAAAACCCGTCGGTCCCCTGACGGCGCGGCGTCAGTACGAGGAACTCCGTCGACGTCGGACAGACGCCGCCGATCGTCCCCTCCCAGATCGCGGCCGCCGGCAGCGGCCGGAAATCGGGATGCGTGGACAGAAAATGCCTCACCTGCTCCTCGTCCTCGCGGGCAAGCAGCGAGCATGTGACGTAAACGAGCCGGCCGCCCGGCCGGACGAGCCGGGCCGCGCTGTCGAGAATGCGCCGCTGCTTGGCGACGAGCTCGTCGAGATCGGTCGGGGTCAGGAACCAGCGGGCGTCGGGATTGCGTCGCCACGTTCCGGTGCCCGTGCACGGCGCATCGACGAGGACGCGGTCGAAGCTGGCCTTGTGCTTCTTCACCCAGGGGTCGCGCTCCGTCGCGAGCAGGCGGCGTTCGACATTCGACACGCCCGCCCGCCGCAGCCGCGCCGTCGCGCCGTCGAGCCGGCGCGCGACGGTGTCGCAGGCGATGATGCGCCCCGCGTTTTCCATGGCCGCGGCGAGGGCGAGCGTCTTGCCCCCCGCGCCTGCGCAGAAATCGCAGACCCGCATGCCGGGCCGGGCATCGACGAGCGCCGCCGCGATCTGCGAGCCCTCGTCCTGGATCTCGATGAGCCCCTCGCGATACGCGTCCGATGCGCTCAGCGGATGTCGCCCCGCGACGCGCAACCCGGACTGCGCCAATTCGGTCGGTTCGGCCCGGATCCCCTCGGCGGCCAGCGCGCGCTGGGCGGCCGCTCGGTCCGTCCTGAGACGGTTCACACGAAGATCCAGCGGCGCCTCTTCCTGCATCGCGGCGAGTTCGGCGGACGTCTCCTCGCCGAAGCGCGCGCGCAGTTCCGCGTAGACCCACTCCGGAAGATTGGCCCGGACATGCGGCGGCTGCTCGGGATGGTCGAGCGACCTCCCGTCCAGCGCCTCGGCATAGGCCTGCTCGCGCATCGACAGCACGGAGGGGCGGAAACGGTCCCCGTCGAAGGCCGCGGCCAGCGTCGCCGTCGTCCATCCACCAAGCAGCAGGAGCGCCGCGATCGCGCGGCTGCGCGCGGTACCGCGGCCACCGGCGATCCGCTCATGCCACCAGTCCAGCTGGGCGCGATGACGCAGCACCCCATAGACCAGCCCGGAGATTGCGGCACGATCCTTCGCACCGATGAACCGGCGGCTGCGGAAGTAGTGTTGCGCGCACTGGTCGGCCGGACCGCGCGCGGCCTCGATCGCGTCGAGCAGTTCGATCGCGGCCTGGGCCCGTGCTCCCGGGGTCACAGATCGACGCGGTAGTTCGGCGCCTCGCGCGTGATCGCCACGTCATGCACGTGACTCTCGCGCAAACCCGCATTGGTGATGCGCACGAAGCTGCATTTGCGCTGCATGTCGGCGATCGTCGCGTTGCCGGTATAGCCCATCGCCGCGCGCAGGCCGCCCACAAGCTGGTGGACCACGTTCCCGACCGGCCCCTTGTAGGGGACGCGCCCCTCGATACCCTCGGGAACGAGCTTCAGCGAATCCTTGATGTCCTGCTGGAAGTAGCGATCCGCCGAGCCCCTGGCCATCGCGCCGACCGAGCCCATGCCCCGATAGGATTTATAGGATCGGCCCTGGTACAGGATCACTTCGCCCGGCGCCTCGTCGGTGCCGGCGAACAGCGACCCCAGCATGGCGCAGTCCGCACCGGCGCCGATCGCCTTCGCGAGATCGCCGGAGTATTTGATGCCGCCATCCGAGATCACCGGAATGCCGCGCGCGCGCGCCGCCTCCACGCAATCGATGACCGCGGTCAATTGCGGCACACCGACGCCGGCGACGATGCGGGTCGTGCAGATCGAACCCGGGCCGATCCCGACCTTGACCGCGTCGGCGCCCGCGTCGATCAGGGCCTTGGTGGCGTCCGCGGTCGCGACGTTGCCGGCCACGACCTGGGTCGAATTACGCAGCTTGCGCACCCGGTCGACCGTCGACAAGACGCCTTCCGAGTGCCCATGCGCCGTGTCGACGATGACGACGTCGACCTCGGCGTCGAACAAGGCTTCCGCGCGCGCCACGGCTTTGTCTCCGACCCCGACAGCCGCCGCGGCGCGCAGGCGCCCCTTCTCGTCCTTGCACGCGTTCGGAAAACGCTGCGCCTTCTCGATGTCCTTCACCGTGATCAGCCCGATGCAGCGGTATGCGTCATCGACCACGAGAAGCTTTTCGATCCGGTGCTGGTGCAGGAGGCGCTTCGCCTCGTCCCGGCTGACGCCTTCCTTGACCGTCACGAGACCTTCATGGGTCATCAACTCGCGCACGGGCTGCATCGCATTGGAGGCGAAACGCACGTCCCGGTTCGTCAGTATCCCGACAAGGCGACGCGTCCCGGGCTCGACCACCGGAATCCCCGAGATGCGATGATCCGCCATGAGCCGCAGCGCGTCCGCCAGCGTTTCCATCGGGCCGATGGTCACCGGATTGACCACCATGCCGGACTCGAACTTCTTGACCTTTCGCACCTCGTCCGCCTGCTGGAGGATCTCGAGATTGCGGTGGATCACGCCAAGCCCACCCGACTGCGCCATCGCGATGGCCAGCGCACTCTCGGTGACCGTGTCCATGGCGGCGGAGAGCAGCGGGATGCCTAGCTCGATCCGCCGGGTCAGCCGGGTGCGCGTATCGACATCCGACGGCAGGACCGCGGATCTCGCGGGCTGGAGCAGAACGTCGTCGAAAGTCAGGGCTTCACGGATCTGCATGCCATCTCCTGGGTGCCGGAAAATGGCGCCGCACTCTACACGGACCGCGAGGCATCACAAGGCCGGGTTCGCGTCACGGCTTGCGACCGCGCGCGACCAGGAAGAACTCCGAGGATTCGCGGCGGCTGGAGGGTGGCTTCGCCCGTGTCACCTGCGCGAAGGCGGTACGCAGCGCGGCGATGAAATCGCGCTCGCCGCTGCCCTGGAGCATCTTGGTGACGAAGGCGCCGCCGGGTACGAGGAAGCGACAGGCGAAATCGAGGGCGGCCTCCGCGAGATTCAAGATCCGCAGATGGTCGATGTCCGGCTGCCCGGACGCGGAGGGTGCCATGTCGCTGAGCACCAGATCGGCGCGTCCGCCGCATCGGGCGGAGAGTTCCGCCAACATGTCGTCGGCCAGGAAATCGCCGGTCAGGAGTTCGACGCCCGGTATCGGATCGACGGGGAGCAGATCGATCGCCAGCACGCGCCCCGGCCCGTCCTGCGCCTTGACCCGTTCAGCCGCGACCTGGGACCACCCCCCGGGCGCGGCACCGAGATCGACAACCGACAGGCCAGGGCGAAGGAGGCGGAACTCGCGATCGAGCTCGAGCAGCTTGAATGCCGCCCGGCTGCGATAGCCGGCGGCCCGCGCCTGCGCGACATAAGGGTCATTGAGCTGTCGGGTGAGCCAGCGGCGCGACGAGGCGCTGCGGGCGCGGCCGTCGCGAAGCATTTCGCGCTGGCGATTCGCCGGGCCACGTTTTTCAGCCATGCCAGCCACCTTGCGGCTTGCGCTGCGTGCTCTGCGCCATCAGGCCAAGGATGATTCCCTCCCGCAACCCGCGATCCGCGACCCGCAACCGCCCGACCGGCCAGGTCCGGCAGATCGCTTCCAGGATCGCACAGCCTGCCACGACGAGATCCGCGCGCTCGGCACCGATACAGGGCTTGGCCGCACGCCCGGCGAAATCCAGGCTGGCCAGCGCGTGGCTCAGCCCCACGATGTCCGTGAAGTCGAGCCAGGAACCATCCACGACGCGCCGGTCGTATCGCGGCAGATCCAGCTTCAGCCCGGAAAGCGTCGTCACCGTGCCCGAGGTGCCGAGCATCTGGACGCCACCGGCAGCGATGCGCTGCACGATCCTGTTGCGCTGCTCGAAGGGCGCGAGCCGATCCGCGACCTCCGCCACCATCCGCAGGTAATCCGCCTGCGGAACGGTGTCGCCGCCGAAACGCTCCGCATAGCTGACGACGCCGCAGTCGAGCGAAATCGAGTCGAGCATCGACCAGCCGGCATGGCCGCGATGGGCGAGCCATGTGACCTCCGTCGACCCGCCCCCGATATCGAAGAGGACGGCGTGGGGAATGTGCGGGTCGAGAAGCGGCGCGCAACTCGCGAAGGCCAGTTCTGCCTCCTCGCGTGTACCGATGATCTCCAGGGAAATCCCGGTATCCCGCAGGACGCGGTCGAGGAAATCCGCGCCGTTGCGCGCCTTTCGGCACGCCTCGGTCGCGACCCCGCGGAAATGCGTGACCCCGCGCCGCTCCAGCTTCCCGGCGCAGATCTCGAGCGCTTCGGCCGCGCGCTTCATCGCATCGGTCGTCAATTCGCCTGTCGCGGCGACCTTTTCACCGAGCCTGACGATCCGCGAAAAGGCATCGACGACCCGGAATCCTGCCCAGGCTGGACGCGCAACCAGCAAGCGGCACGTGTTGGTCCCAAGGTCGAGCGCGGCGAAGGTCGCGCCGCTGGCGCTACGCTCATGCCAGGACATGGCCGTCCTCGCGCGCAAGCGACACACTGTCCCCGTCGATACGGGCAGCGCCTGATTCGGCTTCGATCTGCATCCGCACAGTCTAGCCCAGGATGGGCTTGTGTCGATGACGCTGGCGAATTATACCCTGCGCCCGCCGGAGCGGTCGACGCACCGTTCCGCGCAAGGCGGCCCTGCTGGGGGATCGTCTAATGGTAGGACTGCAGATTCTGACTCTGCCTATCGTGGTTCGAGTCCACGTCCCCCAGCCATCCTCCCGCCCCGGGCGACGCGAAGCCTGAAGCTCAACGCTTCGTAACGTCTTCACTTCTGCCTCTCCCTCCCCCATGCCCGCCCAGGCCACTTGCGGTGGCTTGCGTGCGTGGGCAGCGACACGTGACTGGCATCCGCGATCACGCTCCATGACGTGCAGAGGGGGTGGTTTCACCCATCCTCGGCGCGCGCGCCGGCCTCCTTTTAACCAGTCGCGGTAACCCTAACGGATT
>CAYSUY010000222.1:0-6221 GCA_964434345.1 uncultured Acetobacteraceae bacterium | reverse complement strand
TCAAGGACAATGGCGGCGAGGTCACCAAGCGCGAGTATTGGGGCCTGCGGAACCTCGCGTTCCGCATGAAGAAGAACCGCAAGGGCCATTACGTCCTCATGAACATCTCCGCGCCCGCCGCTGCGGTGGCCGAGATGGAGCGCAACATGCGCATCAACGAGGACATCCTTCGCCACATGACCGTCCGGGTCGAGGCGCTCGAGGAAGGCCCGTCCATGATGCTGCAACGCCGCGACGAGCGTGACAGCCGCGAGGGTCGCCGCAGCCGCGACTACGAACCGCGCGAGGGAGGCGAAGCATGAGTTCGGGATACGCGGCGGCCAGCGAAGGCCGCGAGGGTGAAGGCCGCGAGCGCGAAGGCCGTGGCGGTGGCGGCGGTGGCCGTCGTCCGTTCTTCCGCCGGCGCAAATCCTGCCCGTTCTCCGGCCCCAACGCGCCGAAGATCGATTACAAGGACGTGAAGCTGCTGCAGCGCTTCCTGTCCGAGCGCGGCAAGATCGTCCCGTCGCGCATCACCGCGGTGTCGACCAAGAAGCAGCGCGAACTCGCCCAGGCGATCAAGCGCGCCCGCTTCCTCGGGTTGCTGCCCTACCTGCTCGGGTGATCCCGCCAGGACGGCGTCGGCCGATAGGTCGGCGCCGTCACGCGGGGCACTCCTCAAGCGCCCATCGATGCCCGGACGTCACCTCATCCTCTCGATCGTCGCTGGCGGCGCCGCGGCGGCTCTGACCCTGTCGGCGTTGTCCATGACGCTCGGTGGGGTCGTGCTGTCGAGCCTTGCCCAGTTGCCGATCTTTCTGATCGGGCTGTCGATCGGGGCGAAGGCAGCCGCGATCGCGACCGCAAGCAGCTTCGCGGTCGCATCGTTGCTGGTGAGGCTGGATTTCGGGTTCTTCTTCGCGCTCGCCGTTGGTTTGCCCGCCACGATCCTGGTCCGGCAGGCCCTGCTGTCGCGCGACGAGGACGGAGCGCTGAAATGGTATCCGCCAGCCGGCATCCTGTTGGTTGCGCTGGGCCTGACGGTGATCATCGCCGCCACTGCGTTGCCCGCCGCCTTGTCGCCGGACACCGGTCAGGTCTCCCGAGCGCGTGCCGTTCTGGACAATCTGCCGGCGGAGTTGCGTCCGTCGGACCTGACGCCCGAGTCGGCCGAACGGCTGGTCCGCTTCACGCTCGGGTTTCTGCCCGGTTTCCTCGGCATCGGCTTCTTCGTGCTCCTTGCGGCAAACGCGGCCATTGCCCAGGCCCTGCTCGTGCGGTTCGGACTGAATATCAGGCCGACGCCGAACATGAGCGACCTGGCGCTGCCGGGGTGGTTCGCGACGGGCGCGGCGATCGCCGGGATCGGTGCCCTGCTGCCGGGCATATCGGGCATCGTCGGCAGCAATCTCGCTCTGCTCTGCGCGATCGGCTTCGTCTTCGCCGGTCTTGCCGTGATCCACGCCATGCTTCTCAACTCCGGGGCACGTGCGCCACTGCTGGCTGTCGCCTATGGCGCGCTCTTCCTCTTCGCCCCGGCGATCATCGTCCTGATGCTTCTCGGCATCGCCGAGCCGTGGGTGCGGTTGCGCGAACGCTTCGCCGGCCCCGCCCCACGGCTATGACCCCTCAACCACCTCCTCAGAGATCCTGACACCGGAGATCGAACAATGAGCGCCACGCAAGTCATCCTCCTCGAGCGCGTCGAGTCCCTCGGCCAGATGGGCGACGTCGTCCGGGTAAAGCCTGGATACGCCCGCAACTTCCTGCTGCCGCAGAAGAAGGCGATGCGCGCCACGAAGGAAAACCTCGCGGTCTTCGAAAAGCAGCGCGCCCAGCTCGTCGCCCAGAACCTCGCGCGCAAGGGCGAGGCCGAGGCGGTCGCCGAAAAGATGGCGAACCTCATGGTCGCAGTCATCCGCCAGGCCGGCGAATCCGGCCAGCTCTACGGGTCGGTGAGCAACCGTGACATCTCCGACGCGATCACCGCGGCCGGCTTCACGGTGGACCGCCGGCAGGTGCTGCTGCAGCAGCCGATCAAGGCGCTGGGCATCCACGCCACTCGCGTCGCCCTGCACCCCGAGGTCGCCATCGAGGTGCGCGTGAACGTCGCGCAGTCCGAGGACGAGGCGAAGGTGCAGGCGGAGGCCGGCAAGGTCATTCCCGCCGCGGCGGAAGAGCCCGTGGCCGAAGCCGCGCCTGCCGAGGACGATGCGCAGCAAGCCGAGACGGCGGGTTCGGAGACCGACGCCGACGCCGGTACGGGCAAGAAGGGCAAGAAGTCCAGGAAGCCGGCGACCGAGGAAGGCTGACGCGCCCAAGAATGATTCCCCCCCGGTGCCGCAATGCCGGGGAACGTGGCGGACGCCGCCGGGGCAACCCCGGCGGCGTTCGTCTTTTCAGGGCACCGCGCGCGCCGGCGTCGACCGCCTTTTCCCCGCGACTCACAGCGCACGGCCCTGTGCCATTGCGCGTGTGCGCCGCGGGGCGTAGTCCTCTTGCGTTATGCCAGACACCAAGCCGATTGCCCGTTCCACCGAGCTTCCCGAGCGCACGCCGCCGGTGAACTTCGAAGCCGAGCAGCAATTGCTCGGCGCGCTCCTCGCGAACAACAAGGCCTATGACCGCGTCTCGGAGTTCCTCCTGCCGCAGCATTTCGCGGATGACCGCCATGCCCGGATCTACGAGGCAATCGGCCAGTTGGTAACCCGCGGCATGATCGCCAATCCGATCACGCTCAAGACCCGCTTCGAGCAGGACCAGGCCCTGGCCGAGATCGGCGGCGTCCAGTACCTCGCCCGCCTCGCCTCCTCGGTCGTCGCCGTCGTCAACGCCCGCGACTATGCCCGCATCGTCCAGGATCTCTATCTGCGTCGGCAGCTGATCGCCCTCGGGGGCGACGTCGTCAATGACGCCTACGCCCTCGAGGAGGACATATCCGCACGCGAGCAGATGGAAGGTGCGGAGCAGAAGCTCTTCGACCTCGCGCGCAGCGGCGAGTACGAAGGTGGCTTCAAGGAATTCCGGGTCGCGCTGGCCGCCGCGATCGACATGGCCGAACAGGCCTATAAACGGGATAGTCACGTCACCGGCGTCACCACGGGACTGCGTGACCTCGACAAGAAGCTGGGCGGCTTCCATCCCTCCGACCTGATCATCCTCGCCGGCCGCCCCTCGATGGGAAAGACCGCGCTTGCGACCAAGATGGCATTCGCCGCCGCCGGTGCGCTCAAGGAGAGCGTCGGCGAGGACGGGTCCAGGCAGGTCGTCGAGGGCGCCAAGGTGGCTTTCTTCTCGCTGGAAATGTCGGCCGAGCAGCTTGCGACCCGTCTGTTGTCCGAGGTCACCCAGGTACCCTCCGACAAGATCCGGCGTGGCGAGGTGCGCGGCGAGGATTTCCCGCGCTTCGTCGAGGCTGCCCAGGAGTTGCACCGCCTGCCGCTCTATATCGACGACACACCGGCCCTTTCCGTCTCGGCGCTGCGGACCCGGGCGCGACGCCTGCACCGCACGAGCGGGCTCGGCATGATCGTCGTCGACTATCTTCAACTGCTGACGCTGCCCGCGAATATCCGGCCGGAAAGCCGCGTCCAGGAAATCTCGGCCATCACGCGCGGCCTCAAGGCGATCGCCAAGGAACTCAACGTGCCGGTCATCGCGCTGTCCCAGTTGAGCCGCGCCGTCGAACTGCGCGAGGACAAGCGCCCGCAGCTCTCGGATCTGCGCGAATCCGGCTCCATCGAGCAGGACGCCGACGTCGTCATGTTCGTCTTCCGCGAAGAGTACTATCACGCGCGCGCGGAGCCCGCGCGCCGGCCCGAGGAGGACGACGGCAAGTTCCACGATCGCTACGAGAAATGGCAGCAGCGCGGTCAGGAGATCCATAACGTCGCCGAGGTGATCATCGGCAAGCAGCGCCACGGGCCGATCGGAACGGTGCGGGTGTTCTTCGACGGGACCTACACCAAGTTCGACGACCTTGCCGCCGGCGACCAGTTCCAGGACGACGAAGGCTGATGCCCATGGGCGAGCTTGCGGCCACCTATCCGTCCCGGTCGATCCTCGAGATCGACCTCGGCGCGATCGTCGCCAACTGGCGCGCCCTCGGCGCCCGGCTTGCGCCGAGCGCCACCTGCGCCGGCGTCGTCAAGGCGGATGCCTATGGCCTCGGCGCCGCGCGGGTCGCCCCGGCGCTCGCGCAGGCCGGCTGCACCGAGTTCTTCGTCGCCCAACTCGATGAAGCGCTCGCACTGCGCCCGCTGCTTCCGGGCCCGACGAACCTTTATGTCCTCAATGGCTGCCTGCCAGGGGAGGAGGGCATTTTCGTCGCCGCGGGGCTTGTGCCGGTCCTCAACGACCCAGGACAGGTCGAGACCTGGTCGGCGCAGGCGCGCCGGCACGGTCGCCCCCTGCCCGCGGTCCTGCATGTCGACACGGGCATGTCGCGCCTTGGGTTGACGCCGCGCGAGGCGCAGACGCTGGCCGCCCAGGCCGAGATCGCGGCCCCGCTCGACTTGCGCCTCGTCATGAGCCACCTCGCGCGCGCCGAGGAGGAGTGTGCGATGAATGACGAGCAGCTGGCGCGTTTCGCCGCGCTGCGCGCGCGCTGGCCCCAGGCACGCGCCTCGCTCGCCAACAGTTCGGGCATATTCCTCGGGACGCACTTCCACTTCGATCTTGCGCGGCCGGGAGCAGCGCTATACGGGATCAATCCGGTGCCGGGACACCCGAATCCCCAGCTTGCCGTCGTGAGATTGACCGCGCCTGTGCTCCAGATCCGCGATATTGCGCCGCCCGAGACGATTGGTTACGGCGCGACCTTCCAGGCTTCGACCGCGATGCGCGTCGCGACGCTCGCCTGCGGCTATGCGGATGGCTGGCCGCGCAGCCTGTCGAACAGCGGTGCCGTCCATCACGAGGGGCTGAGCCTTCCGATACTCGGGCGCGTCTCGATGGACACGATCGTGGTCGACACGACCGCGGCGCCCGGGCTTCGGGTCGGTGACCGGGTCGAGCTTCTCGGGAACGCGATCGGCGTGGATCAGGTCGCCGATGCGGCTGGAACCAACGGGTACGAAGTGCTGACGCGTCTCGGCCGCCGCTTCTCCCGCATCTACGCCCCCGCATGAACCCGCTGGCCACGATCGGACGCGTGTTCATCGGCTTCCTCGCGGGGCTGGGACGGATTGCCCTCTTCGCCGCGAACACGGTCTCCCACTGCGTGCGTCCCCCCTTCTATCCGTCGCTGATCGGGCGGCAGATGATGGATATCGGGTTCTTCTCCCTCCCGGTCGTCGGACTGACGGCTCTGTTCACAGGCATGGTCCTGGCGCTTCAAAGCTACACCGGCTTCGCGCGCTTCCAGGCGGAAGGCGCGGTCGCCACGGTCGTCGTCCTGTCGATGACCCGCGAACTGGGCCCCGTGATCGCGGGATTGATGGTCGCAGGCCGTATCGGTGCTTCGATGGCCGCCGAGATCGGCACGATGCGCGTGACGGAGCAGATCGACGCGCTCGTCACGCTGTCGACCAATCCGTTCAAGTACCTCGTCGTGCCGCGCGTCATCGCCGCGGTGGCGATGCTGCCCATCCTGGTGCTGGTCGCCGACGTCATCGGCGTGCTCGGCGGCTATCTGGTCGCCGTCTACAAGCTCAATTTCAACATGTCGTCGTATCTCCGGCAGACCGTCGACTTCCTTGAATGGATGGACGTGATCTCGGGGCTCGTGAAGGCGGCCGTGTTCGGCTTTCTGATCGCCATGCTCGGCTGTTTCCACGGCTACAGCTCCGGCGGCGGCGCCCAGGGCGTGGGACGCGCGACCACGAACTCCGTCGTTTCGGCGTCGATCATGATCCTGGTCGTCGACTACATGCTGACCGAACTCTTCTTCGCGACACGCTGAGGCGGCGATGGACGGCGTCCCGAAGATCCAGCTGACCGGCCTCAAGAAGGCCTTCGGCCCCAAGCGCGTCCTCGACGGGATCGACGTCTCCGTCGCGCCCGGCGCCTCGCTGGTCGTGATCGGCGGATCGGGAACCGGCAAGTCGGTCCTGCTCAAGACGATCCTGGGCCTGATCCGGCCGGATGCAGGCTCCATACGCATCGATGGCGAGGAGACGACCAGCCTCGACGCGGCCGGGCGCGAGCGCATCAATGCCCGGTTCGGCATGCTGTTCCAGGGAGCAGCCCTCTTCGATTCGCTCACCGTCTGGGAAAACGTCGCCTTCGGCCTGATCCAGGGC
>CAYSUY010000221.1:0-6252 GCA_964434345.1 uncultured Acetobacteraceae bacterium | reverse complement strand
TCTGCGACCAGCACGGCATCCTGATGATCTACGACGAGGTCATCACCGGCTTCGGCCGTCTCGGCGAGAATTTCGCCGCCGACGCCTTCGGCGTTCTGCCGGACATCATGACCCTCGCGAAGGCGATCACCAACGGCGTGATCCCGATGGGCGCCGTCGTCGCCAACGAAAAGGTCTACCGCACGGTGACCGAGGCCGGACCGGCCAAGGGCATCGAGTTCCTCCACGGCTATACGTGGTCGGGGAACCCGGCGGCCTGCGCCGCCTCGCTCGCCGCCCTCGACATCTACGAGAGCGAGGGGCTGTTCGCCCGCGCCAAGAAGCTCTCCACCTATTTCCTGGAGCAGATCGCGAGCTTCCGGGAATTCGGCATCGTCACCGACACGCGCGGCATCGGCCTGCTCGGCGCGGTCGATTTCGAGCCGGTCGACGGCAAGCCCGGGGTGCGCGGCTACGAAATGCTGCAGGACCTCTTCAACAACGGGCTGCTTGCCCGCATCACCTACGACACGCTGATTCTGGCGCCGCAATTCGTCGCCGAGGAAAAGCACATCGACGAGATGTGCGACAAGGCGCGCGCGGCGATCCGCCGCTCGATGAACCGCCCGCAGCTGCGCGCGGTGGGCTGACCCCGGAGGGGGCGGCGACCGGTACCGGTCGCCGCCCCTCGCCGCGGCACGAGGCTGCGATGGCGTTCCCCAAATCGGTATCGATCTGCGACGTCGGAACGCGCGACGGGTTCCAGGCCGAGCATGATTTCGTTCCGACCGCAGCGAAGATCGAGATCATCGACGCACTGGTCGTCGCGGGCCTGCGCAAGCTCGAGGTGACGTCCTTCGTCAGCCCCCGCGCCGTGCCGCAGATGGCCGACGCGGCCGCGGTACTGGCCGGGATCGACAAGACGCGCGGCGCCGAATTCGTCTGTCTCGTGCCCAATCTACGCGGCGCCGAGAACGCGATCCGTGCGGGGGCCCGCTCGATCCTGCTCTTCGTCTCCGCCTCGGAAACCCATAACGGTACCAACGTCAACCGTCCGATCGCCGCCTCGCTCGATGGCTTCCGCGCGATCATGGACCTCGCCGCGCATCACGGCATCACGGTGCACGGGTCGATCTCGACCGCCTTCGGCTGCCCGTTCGAAGGCGATGTCGCGCCGGCTCAGGTCGCCCACGTGGCGCGCGCGATGCACGCCATGGGCATCGGCCACATCGCGCTGGGCGACACCACGGGGATGGGAACGCCGCCGATCGTCCGCGCCGCGGTCGAGGCGGTGCGCGATGCCTGTCCGGAGCTTCGATTGGCCCTGCATTTCCACAACACCCGCGGGCTCGGCCTTGTCAACATCGTCACCGGGCTCGAGCTCGGCATCACGGATTACGAGGGCAGCGTCGGCGGGCTTGGCGGATGCCCCTTCGCACCCGGCGCGACCGGGAATGTCTGCACCGAGGACGTCGTCAACCTGATGCACGAACTCGGCATCGAGACCGGCATCGACCTCGATGCGCTCTGCGGCGTCGCCCGCCGGGTGGAGACGCTGGTCGGTCGTTCCCTGCCCGGGCAGGTCATGAGGGCCGGGCCGCGCAGCCGGCTCAGCCCGCTGGACTGCGCCGTTCGCGCGATCGGCTGACGGCGGCGCATCCCTCGATCCACCGGAAGCGATCGGCCGGACGCGCCTGTCTCGCGCATCGGGCCGATCCTGGAAACTGCCTCGAAATCAGGCACTGGCGCCGTTGTCGGCCAGCCTGGGCTGCGGTAGCGTTCGCCATGCGGCATCCGGACTGGAAACGCCGCCATAAACGTCTGCACCAGGGAAGGTGATCGATGTCGACCAAGAAGGGTCCCAATTCGGCCGAGCAGACGGCGCGCGCCGCGCGCCTGTTCAGCCGCCGCCTCATGCTCAAGAGCAGCCTCTACGGCAGCGCTCTGGCACTCAGCCCCGCGATCGTGCACGACGCATTGTCGAGCTCGGGCACGCTCAGCCTCCTCAACTGGGACGACGAGTTGCCGGATCCGGTGATCCCGGATTTCGAGAAGAAGACGGGCATCAAGGTGACGATGACGCCGTTCTCGCAGAACGAGGAGCAGATCAACAAGCTCCAGGCGACGCGCGGCGCGGGCTTCGACCTCTGCCAGCCGACGCATGATCGCGCGCAGCAGTTCGAGGAGATCGACGTCCTGCAGCCCTTCGACGAGAAGCAGCTCGCCCTCGACGGGCTGCTGCCGTCGATGATCAAGACCTCGCAGACGAGCTGGACCTGGAAGGGCCGCCTCTACCACGTGCCGCATTGCTGGGGCACCGAGGCGATCAGCTGGCGCAACGACCTGACCAAGCTGTCCTACGCGAACCTCTCCTACGGCACGCTGTGGAACGACGAGTACCGCGGCAAGGTGCAGGGTCGCCCGCACTCGCTCCTGCTCGGCATCGGCCTCTGGATGGACGCCAACGGCAAGCTGCCGTCCAACCGGATGCTCGACGCCTACAAGGACGAGGCGACGATGAAGAGGATCTACGACGTGCTCCTGCGCGAGGCGATCGCGCGCAAGCCGTGGATCAAGCAGTTCTGGGATTCGGCCGACAACACGAAGTCCGGCTTCATGTCGAACGGCGTCGTCATCGGCCAGACCTGGGACGGCCCGCCGATCAGCCTGAAGAAGACCGGCGCGCCGATCACCTTCATGGCCCCGAAGGAAGGCGCGATCAGCTGGCTCGACGGCTGGTCGATGACCAAGGCGGCGCGGAACGTCGCGCAGGCCTACGAGTTCCTGAAATACGTGCACTCGGCCGAAGGCTCCGCCAAGGTCGCCGAGGGTTCGGGCTACAATCCGGTCGTCAAGGGCGCCGACTCCCTGCTGTCGGAGAAGGCCCGCGCGATCTTCCAGGAAGCCTATCCCAAGGACGCGGTCGACAAGCTCTGGGCCCGCCCGGTCGAGCCGTCCTGGTTCGCCGAGCTGCGCACGCAATACGCCGAGAAGTTCAAGGCGGCGTGACGACAGGCGCCCCTCCCGCGCGCGACCCGCGCGGGAGGGGCGTCCTCCTCCGCGGAAACACGTTCATATGAGCGCAGATGTCGAACTCGACCGGGTCACGATCCGGTTCGGGCAATTCACGGCCGTCAAGACCGCATCGCTCAAGATCGCCGGTGGCGAATTCTTCAGCCTGCTCGGCCCGTCCGGATGCGGCAAGACGACGCTGCTGCGGACAATCTCCGGATTCCTGCACCCGTCAGAAGGCAGCGTGCGGATCGGCGGCGAGGACATGCGCCGCATCGAGCCGAACAAGCGCCCCACCGCGCTGATCTTCCAGAACCTCGCCCTCTTCCCGCTGATGACGGTCGCCGAGAATATCGGCTACGGACTGCGCGTGCGCGGCGTCGGCCGCGCCGAGCGCAAGCGCCGCGCCGAGGAACTGCTCGGCCTGGTCGCCCTGCCCGACCAGGGCCATAAGCTGGTCAGCGAATTGTCCGGCGGCCAGAAGCAGCGCGTCGCGATCGCGCGCGCGCTCGCCGTCGAACCCAAGGTCCTGCTGCTCGACGAACCGCTCTCGGCGCTCGACCTGAAGCTGCGCCAGCACATGCGCACCGAGTTGCGCGCCATCCAGAAGCGCGTCGGCATCACCTTCATCTACATCACCCACGACCAGGGCGAGGCCCTGACCATGTCGGACCGCATCGCGGTGATGAATCACGGGGTGATCGAGCAGGTGGGCACGGGACGCGAAATCTACGCGCATCCCCGCACGCCCTTCGTGGCCTCCTTCGTAGGCGAGAACAACGGCGTTCCTGGACGGGTCACGAAGGTCGACAGCGCGAGCGCGGCGATCGACACGCAATTTGGCACGCTCGTCGGTCGCCGCGGCGAAGGCGCCGCGCCCGGCCGGGCCGGCACGATCTTCATCCGTCCCGAATCGCTGCGCATCGCCGGCGCGGACGAGACGCCCTCGCTGCAAGCCGAACTCCTGACCACCGCCTACGAGGGCAGCGCCACGCATCTGTTCCTGCGCGCCGACGACGGCCGGACGATCACCATGACCGCCGGCAATCGCGACCTCGCCGCGATCCCTGCGCCAGGCGCGCGCATCGCGCTGGTCCACGATGCCGCCGAGGCGATCGTCCTGGCCACCGACGCCGAGGGTCCGGCGGCATGAGCAACCCGGCCACCGCGGCGATGCTCTTCGCCGCGCCGATCCTGGTCGCGGCGCTGTTCTGGCTTCTGGGCTGGCGCGAGCGCCGAGCCGCCGGCGATGCGGCGGCCCCGAGCTTCGTCGAACGCAATGGCCGGCTGGTCGCGACCTATCTCTTCGTCGCGGTCGCCTTCTGGGCGCTGTTCATGATCGTCTGGCCGCTGCTCTACATGGTGGATTACTCGTTCCACCGCAAATTGCCGCCCAGCCGGCGCGGCGGCCCTGACGACGTCTACACGCTCGAGAACTACTGGTATTTCGTCTACGGCAGCACCCGCGTCTTCACCAGCTACAACTGGGTCCACATCAACGCGTTCTGGCAGACCATCGCCGTCAGCGTGGTCGTGACGGTCGCCAATTTCGCGCTCTGCTATCCGCTCGCCTACTACATGGCGCAGGTCGCGCGCCCCGGGCGCCTGCGCGTCCTGCTGCTGCTGCTGATCGTGCCGTACTGGGTGAACGAGATCCTGCGCGCCTTCGCCTTCATGGTCCTGTTCGGGACCGGAGGCACGATCAACAAGATCCTGCTCGCGCTCGGCGTGATCTCCGCCCCGATCGACTTCATCGGCCAGAACGTGGCGCTCTATGCCGGGCTGACCTACGCCTATCTGCTGCTGATGGTCTTCCCGCTCTACAACGCGATCGAGAGCCTGGACCACAACCAGATCGAGGCTGCCCGCGATCTCGGCGCGCCGTGGTGGCATATCCACCTCTTTGTCGTCATGCCCTTCGCCAAGCCGGGCATCGCCTCGGGCTGCACCCTGGTCTTCATGCTCTCGGCCGGCGCGCTCGCGGCGCCCCTGGTCCTGGGCGGACCGAAGACGCTCTGGTTCACCCCGATCGTCTATGACCGGTTCTACCAGGCGTTCAACTGGCAGCAGGGCTCCGCCTACGCGATCATCCTGCTCCTGACCTGCGTCGTCTTCGTGATGCTGATGATGCGCCTGTTCAGGGTCAGCCTGTCCGAGATCACCCGATGACGTCGCGTCTCGTCTACCGGGCGATGCTCGGCTTCTACATCTTCCTGTTCTTCGCCTTCCTCTTCGGACCGCTGCTGGTCATGGGCGCGACGGCGTTCAACACGCCGACCTACCCGCAGGTCTACCCGTTCGAGGGCTTCACCCTGCGCTGGTTCGAGGCGCTGCTCGCCGACCGGACCCTGATGGAGGGCTTCCGCAACAGCCTGCTGATCGGCACCCTGGTCGTGTGCCTCGCCGTCCCGCTCGGCCTCGCCGGTGCCATCGTGATGTCGCAGATCCATGCCCGCGCCCGCTCGCTCTACTACCTCGTCGTCGTGTCTCCGGTGCTGACCCCGGGCGTGATCCTCGGTATCTCGACGGTCATCTTCTGGAGCGACGTGACGCGATGGACCGGCGCCCAGGGCCTCTACAACGGCATCTTCCTGGCGACCATCGGCCAGTCCACCTTCATCTCCGCCTATTGCATGCTGATCTTCATGTCGCGACTGCAGCGCTTCGACCGCACGCAGGAGGAGGCCGCCCTCGACCTGGGCGCGACCCGCACGCAGGTCTTCTTCCACGTCCTGCTGCCCTTCCTCAAGCCGGCCATCCTGTCCGCGGCGGTCCTCGCCTTCCTGTCGAGTTTCGAGAACTACAACACCACGACCTTCGCCATCCTGGCCGAGAAGACCCTGACCACGGCGCTCGCCGGCCGCGTGCGCCAGGGCACGACCCCGGCGATCAGCGCGCTCGCCGTCCTGATCATCGGGGTCACGCTCGCCGGCGCGCTGCTCTACGAATTGCTGCGCCGCCGCGAGCAGAGGCGCGACGAGGCCCGCGCGATGGCGGCCGCCGCGGCCGAGCGCGCCGAGGCCTGATCCAGGCTTCCGGCCGGGATGCCGCGCCTTGCCCGCGCGGGCGCGATCCCTATACTCCGCGCCGTTTTCGAGGGGCGTACACGCGCCCGATCCTTGCGCGAGGATGCGACGATGGCTCAGCCGATCACTGGTAAACCGGTCAGGAAAGTGGTGCTCGCCTATTCCGGCGGTCTCGACACCTCGATCATCCTGAAATGGCTGCAGACGACCTATGGCTGCGAGGTCGTCACCTTCA
>CAYSUY010000220.1:0-6349 GCA_964434345.1 uncultured Acetobacteraceae bacterium | reverse complement strand
GCGGATATCCTCGAAGAGTACACGCCGTTCGGCCATTCCGACTGGCAGACGATCTTCGCGCGGGTGAAGCAGTTCGCCGGCCAGGGCAAGAAGACCGCCGTCGTCTCGACGATCAATGGCGACGCGAACGTCCCGTTCTACAAGGAACTCGGCAACCAGGGCATCAAGGCGACCGACATCCCGGTCGTCGCCTTCTCGGTCGGCGAGGAGGAGCTGGCCGGCATCGACACCAAGCCGCTGGTCGGCCATCTCGCGGCCTGGAACTATTTCCAGTCCGTCAAGAATCCGGTGAACGACGGCTTCATCAAGACCTGGCAGACCTTCATCAAGAACCCCAAGCGCGTCACGAACGATCCGATGGAGGCGCATTACATCGGTTTCAGGATGTGGTCGCAGGCGGTGGCCCAGGCCGGAACCCCCGCGGTCGACGCGGTCCGGCAGGCGATGTACGGCCAGAAGGCGATGTCGCTGTCGGGCTACGAGGTGGAGATGTTCACCAATCATCACCTGTCGAAGCCGGTGATGATCGGCGAGGTCCGGGCCGACGGGCAGTTCGACGTGGTCTTGCAGACCAGGGGCCCGATCAAGGCCGAGGCCTGGAGCCCGCATATCGCCGAGAACAAAGGCAAGGTCGCGGACTGGTCCTATCCCTGGGTCTGCGGAAACTGCACCGAGCCGAAGTTCAAGTGACGTGACCCGATCGACGCCCGGCCGTCTTCGGGCGGTCGGGCGGAGGCCCTGCACCATGCGTATCAACGCCCTCCCGGCCGCGCTTCTCGGCCTCGTCCTCGCGGTCGCGGCGCTGCTCGGTCCGGCCCGCGCGGACGAATTCGCGGCCGCGCTCGCGCCTCTCGCGAAGGACAGCTTCGCCGAGACGGCCGGCGTGGTGGAGCGCCTCGCCGACATCGCCGATCCGCGCGGTGTCCCGCTGCTGCGCGCCCTCGGCGAGGGAGAACTCCTGCTGCGCAAGCGCGATGGCCGCCCCATCATCCTGCGCGCGGGCAAGGCGACCGACGCGATCAGCGGCGAGACCGTGGCCTTCGCGCCGAGCGACGGCGACCCGGTCAGGATCAACAATCGCGTGCGCGGGGCCCTGCGTGGCGCGCTTGGCCGGCTCGGGCTCTACGCGCCGGATGCGGCGGACCGTCTGGATGCCGCCCGCGCCGTCCTGAAGACGCGCTCCGCAGACAACATTCCCCTGCTCGAGAAATCGCTCGAGACCGAGCGCGATCCCGCGGTGCGCGCCGCGAAGCTGCTGGCGCTCGGCGCGAGCCGCCTGCTGTCCCCGGATCCCGAAGTGCAGACCGCCGGCGTCGCGGCCCTGGCGGCTTCGAGCGACGGCGAGGTCGCGAACATCCTGCGCGGCTTCGCGCTCGATCCGGCGGCGCACCCGGCGGCGCGCGACGCGGCACGCGCCGCGATCGACGCCATGGAGGCGCGGCTCGCGAGGCTGCGGTTCGTCCAGACCGTCTTCCAGGGGCTGAGCCTTGGCTCGGTCCTCCTGCTCGCGGCGCTCGGCCTCGCCATCACCTTCGGGGTGATGGGCGTCATCAACATGGCCCACGGCGAGATGGTCATGCTCGGCGCCTATGCGACTTTCGCCGTGCAGCAGGCATTCGGCGCGCTCGCGCCGGGATGGATGGACGTCTCGCTGCTCGTCGCCCTGCCGGCCGCCTTCCTGCTGGCCGGCGCGGTCGGCGTCGCGCTGGAGCGCGGTCTGATCCGCTTCCTCTACGGCCGGCCGCTGGAGACGCTGCTGATGACCTGGGGCATCAGCATGATGCTGCAGCAGGCCGTGCGGTCGCTCTTCGGTCCGACCAACCGGGTCGTGACGCCGCCGGGCTGGATGACAGGTGCGATCGAGATCGCGGGCGGGATCGTGCTGACCACCAACCGCATCTGGATCATCGGCTTCGGCGTCGCCGTGCTCGTGGCGATGATGCTGCTGCTGCGCTTCACATGGTTCGGGCTGCAGATGCGGGCCGTCGTGCAGAATCGCGGCATGGCGCGCGCGATGGGCGTGAATTCCGGGCGCATCGACGCGCTGACCTTCGGGCTGGGCTGCGGCATCGCCGGCCTCGCCGGCGTGGCGCTCTCGCAGATCGACAATGTCAGCCCGAATCTCGGGCAGGCCTATATCGTCGACTCGTTCATGGTCGTGGTCTTCGGCGGCGTCGGCAACCTGCTCGGCACGCTGATCGGCGCATTGTCGCTCGGCGTCGTCAACAAGCTGCTCGAGCCGCACGCGGGCGCCGTGCTCGGCAAGATCCTGGTCCTCGTCGCGATCATCCTCTTCATCCAGATCCGGCCGCGCGGCCTGTTCGCGCTCAAGGGACGGGCGGTGGAATCATGACCCGCGGGCCGCTCTCCAGCCTGATCGCGGCGCGACCCGGTCTGGCCACGGCATCGGCGGGCGCCGCGCTGCTCCTGCTCGCGCTGCCTGCCCTCAACATCGGCGCTCCGGCGGGCAGCGCGCTCCATGTCCCCGACATCGCCGTGACGGTGGTCGGGAAATGGATGTGCTTCGCGATCCTTGCTCTCTCGATCGATCTCATCTGGGGCTATTGCGGCATCCTGAGCCTGGGGCACGGGGCCTTCTTCGCGATCGGCGGCTACGCGATGGGCATGCATCTGATGCGCGCGATCGGCGATCGCGGCGTCTACCGCAATCCGGTCCTCCCCGACTTCATGGTCTTCCTGAACTGGAAGGAACTGCCCTGGTACTGGCACGGCTTCGACGAGCCGCTCTTCGCGATCGCGATGGCCGCGCTGGCGCCCGGCCTTCTGGCGCTCGTGTTCGGCGCCTTCGCCTTCCGATCGCGCATCACCGGCGTCTATTTCTCGATCATCACCCAGGCGATGACATACGCCCTGATGCTCGCCTTCTTCCGGAACGACATGGGTTTCGGCGGCAACAACGGGCTGACCGATTTCAAGGACATACTGGGCTTCGGGCTGCAGCGGCCGGGAACGCGGGCGGGGCTCTACCTCGCGACGCTCGCGACGCTCGTCGCGGCCCTGCTCCTCTGTCGCTTCGTGGTCGCGAGCAAGCTCGGCCGCGTGCTCGTCGCCATCCGCGACGCGGAGGCGCGCACGCGGTTCCTGGGCTATCGCGTCGCCATGTTCAAGAGCTTCGCCTTCACGCTGTCGGCAATGCTCGCCGGGATCGCCGGCGCCCTCTACGTGCCGCAGGTCGGCATCATCAATCCCAGCGAATTCGCACCCGCGGCATCGATCGAGGCGGTGATCTGGGTCGCGGTCGGCGGCCGCGGCACCCTGATCGGGCCGGTGATCGGCGCGCTTTCGGTCAACGCGGCGAAGACCTGGCTGACATCGACCTTGCCCGACATCTGGCTCTACGCGCTCGGCGCGACCTTCGTCCTCGTCACGCTGTTCCTGCCGCGCGGGATAGCCGGTCTGTTCCGGCGCGGCGACGGAGGAGCGCATGGCTGAGCCGATCCTCTATCTCGACGGGATTACCGTCGCCTTCGACGGGTTCAGGGCGCTGAACGGCCTGTCGCTGGTCGTCGAGCGCGGCGAACTGCGCAGCATCATCGGCCCCAACGGCGCAGGCAAGACGACGATGATGGACGTGATCACCGGAAAGACGCGCCCCGACGCCGGCAAGGCGATCTTCGACGGCCGCCATGACCTGACGCGTCTCGACGAGGCGCGCATCGCCAATCTCGGCATCGGCCGCAAATTCCAGAAGCCGAGCGTGATCGAGAGCCTGAGCGTGCATGACAATCTCGAACTCGCGCTCAAGGGAGCCCGCGGGATCCGCGCGGCGCTGTTCTTCCGCCTCGGCGACGCGGCGCGCGCGCGGATCGCGGACACGGTCGCGCTCATCGGCCTCTCCGGGCGCGAGGGCGAACGCGCGGGCGCGCTCAGCCACGGACAGAAGCAATGGCTGGAGATCGGCATGCTGCTGGCGCAGGATCCCAAGCTGCTGCTGGTCGACGAACCGGTGGCGGGCATGACCGATCGCGAGACGGAGGCGACGGCGGCGCTGCTGCGGCGCATCGCCGGAGAGCGCTCCGTCGTCGTCGTCGAGCACGACATGGAGTTCGTGCGCGCCCTGGCGAGCCGGGTCACCGTGCTGCACGAGGGATCGGTGCTGGCGGAAGGATCGATCGACCATGTCCAGACCGATCCGCGCGTGATCGAAGTCTATCTGGGACGGTGAGGCGATGCTGCGCGCGGACGGCCTTGAACTCCATTACGGCGCCAGTCGCGCGCTGCGGGGCGTGACGATAGAGGCGCGGCCGGGGCGCGTGACATGTCTGCTCGGCCGCAACGGCGTGGGCAAGACCAGCCTGCTGCGCGCCTTGACCGGGCTCGCCCCGCTCAGCGGCGGCCCGAGCGCCCGGGACGGTGCCGGCATCGCGCGGCTGCCCCCCGAGATGCGCGCCCGGCGGGGCATCGCCTATGTCCCGCAAGGGCGCGACATCTTTCCGCTGCTGACGGTCGAGGAAAATCTGCAGGTCGGCTTCGCGCCGCTCCCACGGCGCGACCGCGCGATCCCGGACGAGATCTTCGCCCTGTTCCCGGTGCTGCGCACGATGCTGCGCCGGCGCGGCGGCGACCTGTCCGGCGGCCAGCAGCAGCAGCTGGCGATCGCCCGTGCGCTGGTGACCCGGCCGCGCCTGCTGCTTCTGGACGAGCCGACCGAAGGCATCCAGCCGTCGATCATCAAGGAGATCGCGCGGGTCATCCGCGTGCTGCGGGAGCGTGGCGACATGGCGATCCTGCTGGTCGAGCAGTACTACGATTTCGCGCACGCCCTCGCCGACGACATCGCCGTCATGGAGCGCGGCGAGATCGTCCTCGCGGGATCACGCGACGCCCTGCCGGAAACCGAAATCCGCCGTCGCCTCACGATCTGAGCCGGCGACGAAACGATCATGGGCGGTCTGGATGGCGCATCCGCGAGCCCAGGGCCCTGGCATGGGTGATGCGCTGGAGCGCTTCGTCGATGGCCGCGTCCGCGTGATGGGAAGCCCCGCGGATGGCGGGCAGGAGGCTGGCGATCGCGGCGAGTGCGCGCTGCGCTTCCGCCCGCAGCGCGCGCAGGCGGTCAAGGCCGTGTTCCATCTCTGACACGAGCCGTGCGCGGGCCGCGTCAAGATCGCGATCGCCGCAGCTGAGCGCTTCGAGGATGCCGACCTCGAAGGCCACGCCGACGAGGCGGGCGAGGAATGGCCCATCGGCATGCTGGCAGACCTGCGCGTACTCATCCGCGCGGCCGGCGGCCCGGGCGATCTCGCCCGGCGCCGGGGTCCCTGCCGTCGCGGCGAGCAGCGCGAGGACGGCGTCGCGGGGCGTGACGGGGTCCCGGCTGGGCGTCTCCGCAAAACGGGGCATGGTTTCACACCAGGTCATCTCGGTCGCGCTGAGCGCGACATCGGGAGAACAGAAGCTTGCGCTGCCACCCCAGCCGGCCGCGAGCATATGCGGCACCTTGCGCAACGCCGGCATGCCGTCAGTCCGCTCCGCAGGCTCCCGCGTGTCGACGACGACCCAGGCCGTTCCCTCGCAGAGCAGCCGATGCGCCAAGGCGAGCCGCGTTGCCGCCTCGTCCGGAAGACCGGCGAGCTGCGCGGCCGCGGCAAGCCGCGCGAGCGTGGACGGGATACCATCGGCGCCGGCCGCTATCGCGCCGTCCAGCGCGATCTCCTGACGATGGCGTGCGCCATCCGCGGTCGTGAAGTCGAGCGCGACGTGCCCCGGATGCGCGGTCGCGCCGAGCCTTGCGAAGGCATGGACCGTATCGCCATCGAAGATCGCCGGCGGGAGCGCGGGCGCCAGGGGGACGGCGCCCTCCGGCCAGGCGATGGCGACCCGGGTCGCCCGCGGCGCGCGCATACGCTCGAAATGGCGGGCGACGCGCTCGGCCATCGCCTCGTCCGGGGTCACGAACTCGGCCGCACCCCCTGTCGCCAGCGCGAGGCCCGACAGGAAGGGCTCGGCGACGGCATGGCCGACACCGACGGCGAAGACCCGATGCCCAGCGGCGCGGGCACGCTCCACGAGCCCCTGCCAGCCGGCGACCTCGCCATCGGTGACCAGGAAGAGATCCGCCTTGCGGCCCGTGGCCGGCGCCGCCGCCATGGCGACCGCAGCATCGAGCGCGGCGCCGATCTCCGTGCCGCCAAGATTGGCGTCCAGCCGATCGGCGAAGGCGCCGAGCGCCGCGAGACCGGGCGCGGTCGCCTGCAGGCGACCGCCATCCAGGCACGCGGTCTTCGAGCCGAAGGCGACGAGGCCGAGCCGATCCTCAGGGCGCAGGCTGGCCAGCACGGCGCGCGGCGCCTTGCGCGCCGGGGCGCTCGAGGTGCCCGCCGTCGGT
>CAYSUY010000219.1:0-6349 GCA_964434345.1 uncultured Acetobacteraceae bacterium | reverse complement strand
CGGAGCGCACGACGTTGAACGGCCCCTTGAGCTGGCGGCTCGTGCCCGTGAAGTCGCAATGGAAGGCGCCATCGCGCATCGTCACGGAGACCTCGATCCGGATGCGACGGTCCAGCTCGATGCCGTCATTGTCGAGGAAGTCGTGATAGCGATAGGTCCCTTGCGGGATCTGGCGCAGCGCGTCGCGGGTCATCGCCTCCGACCGGTCGAGCAGGACCGCGAAGATGTCGTGCAGGCTGTGCGTTCCGTAGGTCCGCGCGACATCGCCGAGACGGCGCGCGCCGATCTGGCAGCCGGCGATCTGGGCGTTGAGGTCGCCCATGACCGTGTCCGGGATGCGCACGTTCAGCCGGATCATCGCGACCAGCGTCTCGTTCATGCGACCGGCGTCGCGGAGCTTGAGCGGCGGTATCCGGAGCCCCTCCTGGAAGATCTCCGTCGCATTGGTCGGGACCGAGCCCGGGGTCATGCCGCCGACATCCTGGTGATGCGTCATCGTCGCCGACAGCGCGATCGGCCGACCGTCATGGAACACCGGCATGACGAGCGCGATGTCCGGCAGATGCGTGCCGCCGAGATACGGGTCGTTCATGATGTAGACGTCGCCGTCCGCCATGGTCTCCAGCGGAAAGCTGCGCAGCATCGTCTCGACGATCGGGATCAGCGTCGCGAGGTGGATGGGCACGGCGCAGGCCTGCGCCAGGGTCTCGCCCGCGATGGTGAACAGCGCGGCGGAGGCGTCGAGCCCCTCCTTCACGATCGGCGAGAAGGAGCTGCGCAGCAGCGTCGATTCCATCTCGTTCGCGATGCCTTCGAGCTTGTGGCGGACGACCTCGACGGTGATCGGGTCGAGGCGCGTGGCGGCGGTGTCGTCGGTCATCGCGGTCAGCCTGCTTGCCAGGTGAGGAGAAGATTGCCCGCGGCGTCGACCGTGCCGGTCCAGCCGGGCTCGACGAGGGTCGTCGTATCGGCCTGTTCCACGATCGCGGGGCCTGCGAAGGCGAAGCCCTCGCCCATCGCGGTCCGGTCATAGACGGCGGCGTCCAGAAATCCGGTCTGGCCGGCGGCGAGGATACGGCGGGTGGATTTGAGCGGTGCGCCACCGCTGGGGACGAAGGCTCCACCGTCGATCTGCGCGAGCCCCCCGGCCTGATGGACGGTGCGGAGGTTCACGATGCGCGCGGGAACGCGCGTGGCATGGCCATAGACGCGGTCATGATCGCTCAGGAAGGCCTCGTAGAGGCGGCCGATCGGATCGGGCCCGTCCAGCGGCAGCGGGATCTCGAGCGTGTAGGACTGTCCGATGTAACAGATGTCGGCCATGTACTGGATCGTGACCGGCGCGCCGCCTAGGCTCTCGCGCGCCATGAGCGCGGCGCAGGCGGCGTCGAGCTCCGCCAGGGCGCCCTGCAATTCAGCGGTCGTGACCTCGGCCAGCGCGCGTCCGAAGGCCGCCGACACTTCGTGGGCGACCGGCGCCGCAAGCAGCCCCGCCGCCGACAGGACGCCCGGCATGCGCGGCACGACCACGCGCGCGATGTGCAGGTCGCGGGCCAGGGCCGTGGCATGCACCGCACCGCCGCCGCCGAGCGGCAACAGGGCAAAGCGGCGCGGGTCCAGACCCTGCCGGATCGAGACGAGACGGATGCCCTCGGCCATCTGCGCGTTGAGCACGCGGTGGATGCCGAGCGCCGCCTGCTCGATCGTCATGCCGAGCGGCCGCGCGATCCGGTCGGCGATCGCACGCTCCGCGAGATCGCGCCGGAGCTTCAGCGAGCCGCCCGCAAAGAACTCGGGATCGAGATAGCCGAGCACGACCGAGGCGTCGGTCACGGTCGGCAATTCGCCGCCGCGGCCATAGCAGGCCGGACCCGGCTCCGATCCCGCGGATTGCGGACCGACCCGCAACCCGCCGCCGCGATCGATCCAGGCGATCGATCCGCCGCCCGAGCCGATCGAATTCACATCGACCATCGGAACGCGGACGGGATAGCCGTCGATCACGCCTTCGGAGCGGATGAGCGCCTTGCCCTTGTCGATCAGCGCGATGTCGCAGCTGGTGCCCCCGATATCGACGGTGATGAGGTCGCCCGTTCCGGCGGAGGCCCCGGCGAGGCTGGCTCCGATCACGCCTGCCGCTGGCCCCGACAGGAAAAGACGCACCGGGCGTTGGCGCGCGACCTCCGACACCATCAAGCCGCCGCGCGATTGCATGACCTGGAGCGGCGCCGCGACGCCGGCGCCGGCGAGCCCGGTCTCCAGCCGCGACAGGTAGCGGTCGATCACCGGCTTCACATAGGCGTCGAAGGCGGTCACGCCCGTGCGCTCGTACTCGCGGAACGCGGGATCGACCTCGTGCGACACGGCGACCATCAGCGACGGGTGGGCCGCCTGCACGATCTCCCGTGCGCGCCGCTCATGGGCCGGGTTGCGGAAGGAGAACAGGAAGCAGATCGCGATCGCCTCGACGCCGTCGGCGACGAGTTCGGCGGCCGCGCGGCGCACCGACTCCTCGTCGAGCGGGACCAGAACGGTCCCGTCCGCAGCGACGCGTTCGCGGGCTTCCTTGCGCCGCGCCCCGGGCGCCAGGAAGGCCGGCGTCTCGGAATCCAGGATCACGCTGTACATCTGATGGCGCATCTGGCGCCCGATTTCGAGCACGTCGCGGAAGCCCTCGGTCGCGATCAGGCCGATGCGCGCACCCCGGCGTTCCAGCACCGCGTTGGTCGCGACCGTGGTGCCATGCGCGAAGCGGGTGATCGCCGCGGGGTCGACGCCCCAAGACGCGGCCATCAGCGCGACGGAGCGCAGCACGGCCTCGCTCTCGTCCTTGCGGGTGGTCGGCAGTTTCACGAATTTCAGGCTGCCATCCGGGAAGCGGCAGACGACATCGGTGAAGGTTCCACCGATATCGACGCCGATCTGAATGCCGCCAGTCTGGGCTCCGGTCGTCATGAGGCTTGTTCGCTCTTCTGTCAGGATGTGTGGCCCGGTATGCGGGCGGCTTTCAGGGGTCGCAGCTTTCGGCGAGGAATTGTTCGATGGCGAGCGAGCTGCGCGCCATCGAGAGATCGCCGACGGAGCCTCCCGTCGCGAGGCGCTGGGCGAGCGGCGACGCCGGGTAGCGTTCGACGATGCTGCGCAAGGTGGCATCGATCCTGCGCAGGGCGTCGAGCCGGGCCGCATGGGCCTCGCCATGCGGTGCGATGGGCGTGGAGCGGTCCAGGCTCGCCCAGAGGTCGCTCGCGTCGCGCATCAAGGCCTGGGCCTGTTTTTCGGCGTCGGCGCCCTCGCCAGCCTGCTGGGCCATCGCCTCCGCTGCCGTCGCCAGCCATGCCGCAAGCGCCATGGCGATCGCCCCCGCGTATCGCATCGCCCAGTCCCCCTTGTCTGTCGCGGCCATCGCCGCGCACCTGCGAGCTTAGCCGGATTCCACCGTGGCTTGTCTGCCGCGATCGCAGGTGTCGTCTCGCGGAGGGGTCAATCCTGGCGCAGCACGTCCAGCACGATCGCGGGCGTCAGCAGTTGCGGCAGGACGACCGGCGCCGCGTGGCCCGGCGGATAGAACACGTAGAGGGGGACGCCGCTGCGGCCGTGGCTGCGCAGATAGGCCGTGATCGCGGGATCCTGTCGCGTCCAGTCGCCCTTCACATAGGTGACGCCGCCGGCCGCGAAGGCCGCGCGTATCTCCGCGGACGCCAGCGCGTTGGCTTCGTTGAACAGGCATGTGATGCACCAGGCGGCGGTCATGTTGACGAAGACCGGCCGTCCCTCGCGACGCAGGCTCGCGAGGCGGTCGGCGTCGTAAGGGATCGACGGCATGTCTGCGGTCGCGCGGGCCGCGCCGGCCGGAACCGCCGACGCCCGCCCTGGTGCGGTATCGCGCAGGGCCAGCGCGAAGACGCATGCCAGCCCCGCCAGCAGCGCGAGCGCGGCCAGCGCCGGCGCCCAGCCGCCGCGGCCACCGGCGGGCGCGATCCCGAAGATCCAGGCGCCGAGTGCGAGGCAGACCAGGGCCGCGAGAGCCAGCGCGAGGCCGCCGGGATCGACCTGCTGCGCGAGAACCCAGATCAGCCACGCGACCGTCGCGTACATCGGAAACGCGAGGGCGCCGCGCAGGCGCAGCATCCACGCGCCGGGGCGTGGCAGCACGGCGCCCAGGCGCGGCACGAGCGCCACCAGCACGAAGGGCGTCGCGAAGCCGAGGCCAAGGGCGAGGATCACGGCCACCATCTCGAGGACCGGCGCCGCCATCGCCATGCCGAGCGCCGCCGCCATGAAGGGCGCGGTACAGGGCGTGGCCACGAGCACGGCGAGCGCACCGGTCAGGAACGATCCGCCGCCGCCGCGCGCGAAACCGGGCAGCACCGGTCGCAACCGGTCGAGGTCATAGACGCCGGAGAGGTTGAGCCCGACGGCCAACATCAGCATGGCCATCGCCGCGACGAAGCCTGGGGACTGGAACTGGATCCCCCAGCCAAGTTCGGCGCCCGCGCCACGCAGCGCCGCCATCGCCGCGCCGATGGCGGCGAAGCACGCCAGCACGCCGGTGCCATAGGCGAGGGCCTCGCGACGCTGGCCGGCGCGATCGCGCGCGGGCATCGCGGCGATCCCGAGCGCCTTCATCGAGAGGATCGGAAAGACGCAGGGCATGAAATTGAGGATGATCCCGCCGAGGATCGCCATCAGGATCGCCTCCACAAGGGTCGGTCCCGAAGCGGCAGGCTGCGTGCGCGCCGGGATCGGCGCGACGACGCCGGGCGGCGCCGCGATCGCATAGACGTTGCCGCCGGACGCGCCGCCGGCCTTGGCCTCCAGCCGCAGGACCCCGTCCAGACTGCCGAGGGGCTGACGCGCCCCCTCCTCCGTCAGTTTCATCTCGATCGTGATGCCGGCGGCGTCGACGGCGCGACGTTGCGGCGCGGCGTGGTCGATGAGGTCCTGTCGGTCGGGAAAGAAATATGCGTCGGCGATGGGAGCGGCCGCGAGCGAGGCATCCTCCAGGCGGAGCAGCACGCGGCCTTCCGTGCGCGCATGGAGGCTACGCCACGGGGCGGCCTGCGGCAGATCCTGGAGCGCGGCCAGGAGACGCGGCGCGCCGTCAGGGTCGGCGCGGCTCTCGCCGACCGCGAGGCTCAGTGAAAATCGCGCCTCCTCGGGAATGCAGATATCGGCGCAGACCAGCCAGGTCGCGGCGAGTTCGATCCGGAACCTGTCGCCCGCGCGCAGCATCTCCGGCGTCGTGATTTCTGTGAGGAGGACAAGACTGCCCGCATGGCCATAATTGACGAGGGTGCCGAAGGGCTGGCGGTCTGGCGCCGGCCAGAGCGTCGGACCCGCCGCGGCGCCAGTCGGCAAGGTCCAGGCGAGGGTTGCCGGAAATCCGGAATCGCCGGGATTGCGCCAGTAGCTGTGCCAGCCGGCATCGAAATCCTGGCGTAATCCGACCCAGAAGCGCTCGCCCGGCGCGATGGAGGCGCGCGAGGAGAGGAGCTGGCTTCGCGTGCGCTCGGTGCGCGTCACGGCGCCTGGCGCGACCGATGTCGGGGCCAGGACCGATCCCGGGGCCGCAAGCGTCTGCCCCGGTGCGGCGGCCCAGGCCGCTTGCATGACGGAGAGGCGCGACGTCCCTGGTGCGCCCGCCCCAAGGGCCGCGATCAGCAGGCCCAGGACGGCGCCGGCGAGGACCGCACCGATGTGGCGCGCCGGTCCAGCGAAGAGGATCCAGGAAAACATGGCCCCGTCAGGATGGAGATCGCGGCCCCGTGCGTCCAGTCGCGACCTCGTTCAACCGCGACCTCCCCCAGTCATGGCCTACCCCAGTCATGGCCTACCCCAGTCTTGACCGCGCCCAGTCATGGCCGCGCCCAAAATGGGCGCCGGCAGCGCAGTTTCGTGACGGGGAGATCAGCGCAGCAATTCCGGTGCGATCGTCACAACGCCAACGAACAGGCTGGCGGCCATGCCCCAGCCCATGCCCTGAACCAGACCCTCGATGAACTTGACCATGATCCACCTCGTCCAAGCGACGAGATCACGATGTTCTCTTTTTGTTCTAACCGCAAGCGAAAAAGAAGCGGCTTCGCGGAGGCACCACGAAGCCGCTCGTCGTCATCCGGACCTGGCGATGCGCCGGCCCCCTCGCCTCATTTGAGGGTCTCGAGATAGCTGACGAGGTCCGCGCGATCCTTGTCCGAGCGGACGCCGGCGAACGCCATGTTCGTGCCGGGGATCGAGGCACGGGGGTTCTTCAGGTACTCGTCGAGTTTCTCGGGCGTCCAGACCCAGCCGGCATTGCGGTTCGCCTCGGTGTAGCGGAAGCCCTCGACCGCGCCGGTCTTGCGCCCGA
>CAYSUY010000218.1:0-6379 GCA_964434345.1 uncultured Acetobacteraceae bacterium | reverse complement strand
GGGGGAGGTTTTGAGGCGCGGACCAGATCGAGCAGGGCGTGCAGGCGGCGATCGGGGATGCCGAGGTCGTCGAGATGGCGCACCGTGTTTTCAAGATAGGTGCGGCACGGGCCGCGCTGGCCTTTGGCCGCGCAGATCGTCGCCGCGACCTGCGCCGGCGCAAGCTTGCCGGCATAGTTGGGATGGCGGCGGTCAACGACGAAGCCGCGCGCCGTGACGCGCGTGCCGCCGAGTTCAAGCGGCAGGAGACGGCACTCATAGGAGCGGTTGCTCATCTCCCGCTCCCACAGATAGGCCCATGTCGCCGGCACGAGCTGCGCGGCGATACGATAGGCGAGGCCGCGGCAGGCGCCGCCGCGATCGAGGCCGAGCACCAGACCGGGCTGTTCGGGCGTGCCGCGGTAGCGCTTCGAATAGAGGCAGAAGGCGCGATGATAGCCGCGCAGCAGGGCCGGCCGCGCCTCGGCGAACGCGAAGCCCGGATCCCAGATCAGCGAGCCGTAGGCGAAGACCCAGAGATCCCGGCCATCGGGCGGCGGCGGCGTCGAACGGTCGTCAGTCATGTCGGCGGGGCGAGGGCGGGATCGGATGGCCAGTCGGACGCCAGGACCATAGCCGGTCGCGCGGGGCATGCAATCCTCGCGCACCGGAGTATGCTGGCATGACGCAAGTTCCGGGGACAGCGACATGGACATCGATCGCGCCGCAAGGCTGTGCTTCGCCGCCGACTACGCCTCGGCGCGCGCCAAATTCCGCGACGCCTGCCGCGTCTTCGGCATCGCGACCGGGAGCCATGTCAATCCGCTGCCCGGGCCCAGCGGCGAGGAACTGGCCACCGACACCGCCTGGATCGGCCCCGACGACGCCGCGCATGTCGTCGTCGTGATCTCCGGCACGCATGGCGTCGAGGGATTTTGCGGCGGCGGCGCACAGGTCGACTGGCTGCTCGGCGGCGGGTCCGCCTGCCTGCCGCGCGACACGGCGATGCTGCTGATCCATGCGGTCAATCCCTTCGGCTGGGCCTGGCTCAGCCGCACCACCGAGGAGAATGTCGACCTCAACCGCAACTGGGTCGATTTCGCCGACGCCCTGCCGCGCAACGACGGCTACGACGACCTCGCGCCGTATCTGGTACCGCAGGAGATCGAGGGACCAGGTCGCGCCGCCGCCGACGCCGCGCTCGCCGCGTGGCGCAAGGACCGCACGCTGCAGCACTGGCTGCGCGCGGTGTCCTCGGGGCAGTACGACCATCCCGACGGGCTGTTCTACGGCGGCAGCGGTCCGACCTGGGCGCGGCGCACGGAAGAGGCGATCATCGACCGCCACCGCCTCGCGCAGCGGCGCAGCGTCACCGTGCTCGACATGCATACGGGCCTTGGCCAGTACGGCTATGGCGAGCCGATCTCGCACATGCCGCAGGGCAGCGAGGCGCGCGCGCGGGTGATGCGGCTCTGGGGCGAATCGGTCACCGAGCCGGCGCGCGGCAATTCGGTCTCGACCATCCGCCGCGGCCTCTCCGCCTTCGGCTGGCGCGATCGCGTCGGCGAAGCCTGCGTCTTCGTCACCTTCGAATTCGGCACCTTCGCGATCGACGAGGTGATCGACGCGCTGCGCGGCGATTGCTGGGCGCGGCGCCGCGGCCTCGACTGGAACGACCCGGTGCAGGCCCGTATCCGCGCCGCCTCGCGCCGCGCCTTCTTCCCCGATACCGACACCTGGCGCGAGCTGGTGCTGGCGCGCACGCGTCAGTGCATCCGCCAGGCGCTGGACGGGATCGCCGCCGCCTGATGCCCCGGATCCTGCGCCTCGTCGCGATCGCCGCCGCCGCCCTCGCCGCGCTGTGGAGCGGTGCCTGGTTCCTCGTCGCCGGGACGATCGAGAGCCGGGTACGCGCCTGGGCCGAGGCCGAACGCGCGCAGGGCACGCGCGTCGCCTTCGGCGGACTCGCTGTCGACGGGTTTCCCATGCGCTGGCAACTCGTCGCCACCGACTACGAGATCGCGCGCGAGGGACCCGCGCCGCATGTCCTGGGCGGGGCGCGCTTCGAGGCGCTGATCGTGCCCTGGGACCTTTCCGCGGTGCCGCTGCGGCTTCCGGGTCCGCAGCGTCTGGAGCGCCGCGCCGCGGGCGGTGCCCAGGGCTACGCGCTGCGCATCGAAGCGGAGCGTCCGGACGCGCTGCTCCGCCTCGCCCCGGATGGTCGCGCGCGCGCCATCGACGTCGATTTCGGCGGCGTCACGGCGAGCGTTCCGGAGATCCCGGGTCCGGTGAGCGCCGGCCGGCTGCGCTTCGCCGTGGCGGAAACCGATCCGCCGGCCCCTGGCACGCGCGAGTTCCTGACGCTCGCCTTCGGGGCCGAGGATATGGTCCTGCCGCGCGCCGTCGCCCTGCCCTTCGAACCGACGATCCGCGCGCTGCGCCTCGAACTGGCGCTGCGCGGCGAACGCGCGACGCGCGGCACGCCGGCCGAACGCGTCGCGGTCTGGCGCGACTCCGGCGGCGTGCTGGAAGTGCTGCGCCTGGAACTCGACTGGGCGCCGCTGCGCGTCAGCGGCGACGGCACGGCGGCCCTGGACGCGCGCAACCGCCCGCAAGCGGCCCTTGCGCTGCGTATCGCAGGGCATCAGGAGACGCTCGACATCCTGGTCCGGACGCGCCGCCTTCCGGCGCCGCAGGCCGCGATCTTCCGCGGGCTCGCCGCGGGCATGGCCCGTCCTGACCCCGTGACGGGACGGCCGGAAATCGTGCTGCCGGTCACGGCGCAGGATGGCCGGCTGTCGATCGCCGGGTTCCCCGTGGCGCCCCTGCCGGCGATCCCGATGCCGTCGCGCTGAGCGGGCGGCGGATCAGGCCTGGCGCGCCTGGACGATGCCGCGGCGGACCTGGCGCGCGCGCGAGAAGACCTTGTGCAGCGTCTCGCCGTCGTCGTGGCGGATCGATTTCTGCAGCAGCGCGATGTCCTCGTAGAGGCGCCCGGTCATCTCGAGGACGGCATCCTTGTTGGACAGGAAGATGTCCCGCCACATCGTGGGGTCGGAGCCGGCGACGCGCGTGAAATCGCGAAAGCCGGAGGCTGCGAACTTGATGACCTCGGCGCGCATCGTGCTCTCGAGGTCGCTCACCATGTTGACGATGGTGTAGGCGATGAGATGCGGCACATGGCTGGTGATCGCCAGCACGCGGTCATGATGGGCGGGCGGCATCACCGCGATCTCCATGCCCGCCTTGCGCCACAGCGCGGCGACGCGGTCGACGGCGCGGGCATTGGTGCCCGCCGGCGGCGTCAGGATGCACCAGCGCCCGGCGAAGAGATCGGCGAAACCCGCTTCGGGACCGGAATTCTCGGTGCCCGCGATCGGATGGCCGGGCACGAGATGGACACCGCGCCGGACATGCGGCGACAGGGCCTCGACCACCGCGCCCTTGACGGATCCGACATCCGACAGGATCGCGCCGCGGGCGAGTTTCGGGCCGATCGCGGCGGCGAGCGCCCCGAAGCTCAGCACCGGCGTGCAGAGCATGACGAGATCGGCGCCACGCACCGCCCTGACGGGATCGGCGAGCGCGCGATCGGCGAGGCCGAGTTCGAGGACCTTCTCGCGCACGGCGGCCGACGCGTCGCACGCGACGAGTTCGCCGGCGAGGCCGTCGCGACGGATGACGCGGGCGAGGGACGAGCCGATCAGCCCGAGGCCGACGATGACGACCCGACGGAAGAGCGGTCTGGCGCGCGCCATCGCGCTCAGCCCTTCATGAAGGCGGAGAGGCTGGCGACGACCGCGCGCATCTCCTCCTCGGTGCCGATGGTGAAGCGGATGAAGTCGGGCAGGCCATAGCTGCCCACCATGCGCGGGATGATCCCGTCGCGCGCCAGATGCGCGTTCGCGGCCGCCGCGTCGCGCGGTCCGGCGGGAAAGCGCACGAGGACGAAATTCCCGACCGAGGGCAGCGGCTCGAGACCGAGTTCCGCCATCCGGGCCGCGAACCACGGCATCCAGACATCGTTGTGCACGCGCGCCGCGTCGGTGAAGGCGAGATCCGCGAGCGCGGCGACGCCCACGGCCTGGGCCACGGAGGACACGTTGAAGGGCCCGCGCACGCGATTGAGGACATCGATGATCCCCGGCGCGGCGTAGCCCCAGCCAAGACGCAGGCCACCGAGCGCGAAGATCTTCGAGAAGGTCCGCAGCATGACGACGTCGTCGCGGCTCTCGGCGAGTTCGACGCCGGCGCTGTAGTCGTTGCGCGAGACGTATTCGGCATAGGCGGCGTCGATCACGAGCAGCACATGCGCCGGCAACCCGTCGCGCAGGCGGCGCAGCTCGGCGGCGGAGATGTAGCTGCCGGTGGGATTGTTGGGATTGGCGACGAAGCAGATGCGCGTGCGCGGCCCGGCCTTCGCGAGCAGCGCGTCGACGTCGGTCCGGAACCCGGTCTCGGGCGCCATGACCGGCGTCGCGCCGGCGGCGTGGGTCGAGATCGGATACATGACGAAGCCGTACTGGCTGTAGAGCACCTCGTCGCCCGGCCCCGCATAGGCCTTGGTCAGCAGCGCGATCAGCTCGTCGGAGCCGGCACCGCAGACGATGCGGGCGGCGTCGAGGCCGAAACGGCGCGCGATGGCGACACGCAGGTCGCTGGCGCCGCCATCGGGATAGCGATGCAGCGTCTGCGCCTGGGCCGCGAGCGCCGCCATGGCGCGCGGGCTGGGTCCGAGCGCCCCCTCGTTCGAGGAGAGCTTGATGACACGCTGCTGCCCGGCAAGCGCGGATTTGCCCGCGACATAGGGCTCGATCTCCATCACGCCGGGACGGGGGGTCGGGTTGGTCATGGCAGCCTCGCCGTAAACAGGGAGCGGAAGGACAGGCAGCGCGGCGTGTCAGCCGCGCGGCAGGTCGAGCGGCACGGCATAGCCGCCGATCGGACGGACATGGCCACCCTCGCCGATCGCCGCGGCGACATGGGCGAGCCGGGCGTCACCCGCGCCCAGATAGGCGGAGAGTTCGACCAGCTGAAGCGAGCCGCCAGCCGGATCGTCGATCGCCGCCGGGAAACCGACGACGCCGATCCCGGCCTTCTCCAGCAGCGCACGCACGCGGGTCTGGCTCAGCTCCGCGCGGCTCTCGACGATCACGAAGCCGTGATCGTCGCCCGACGGGTCGAAGGCCTGGCGTCCGACCAGGAGCGCCGAGCCGGCGCGCTGGTCGGGCGCGAACGGCACCCGCGCGACGATGTTGAGCTGCGGGGCGGCGCCGGCGCCGAGGCCACGCCACCAGGGCTCGTCCGGCGTATCTGCGGGCATCGGCACGAGGGCGATCTGCGCGCGCCCCTCGGTGAGCGCGTTCAAGGCGCGCGCCACCGAGGCGACGGGCTGCAACGTCGTGAGCATCCCGAAATGGTCGCGCGCGAGTTCGATCCCCTGGCCGGCAGCGGCATCGGTCGCCACGGCGACCGAGAACGGCCCCTGCAGGCGGCTGTTGGCGGTCATGATCTCGCGCCAGACGCGCACGACGACGGTCGCCGGCATCGGGCCGTCATGGCGCGCGACGAGACGACGCACGACATTGGCTTCACGGCCCGGCCTGAAGGTGGGGCCGTCGGAGCCCTTCGCCGCGCGCACCTGCGCGGCGAGGCGCGCGCGCGCGACCAGGGCGTCGTGGATCCGCTCGTCGAGGGCATCGATCTGGCGCCGGATCTCGTCCAGCGATGTCGGTGGCGTGTCCATTCCCTGGCCCGGATGTGAGACGTACCGAGATATCCGTTGAAGCCGGGGAAAGCAATTGCTCGCGCGCCATCGGCCTTGAACCCGAGGGTTGGCGATGCGATCTTCCCCGCCCCTTCCGTTCCACCGCCCGGGTTCTGGCAACGCGCATGACGAACTCCTCGCCGGGGCTGTCCGCGGCGTCTCCGCTCCTGCCGGGCAAGCGCCTGGTCATACCGGCCGACGATCCGCTGCAGCTCGACAATGGCGGCACGCTCGGCCCCGTGACCATCGCCTACCAGACCTATGGCCGCCTCGACGAGCGGCGGGCCAACGCGGTCCTGGTGTGCCACGCCCTGACCGGTGACCAGTACGTCGCCGAGACCCACCCGATCACCGGCAAGCCGGGGTGGTGGGAGACGCTGGTCGGTCCCGGGCGCGTGCTCGACACCGACCGGTTCTTCATCATCTGCGCGAACGTCGTCGGCGGCTGCATGGGAACAACCGGACCGAAGGAGATCGATCCCGCGACCGGCCAGCCCTACGGGCTGTCCTTTCCCGTGATCACCATCGGCGACATGGTGCGCGCGCAGAAGCGCCTGATCGACTTCCTCGGCATCGAAAGCCTGTTCTGCGTCGTCGGCGGCTCGATGGGCGGGATGCAGGTGCTGCAATGGG
>CAYSUY010000217.1:0-6415 GCA_964434345.1 uncultured Acetobacteraceae bacterium | reverse complement strand
CGCGCCAGGTCGACGACTATCTCGGCCATGTCGCGAAGTATCCCGAGCAGGCCGGTCCCGATGGCGATCCCGCGGCCAAGGCGGGGCAGCGCCTCGACAATCCCGCATGGCACGTCCATGCCGGGCATCCGCCGGCGCCGGAGCGCGACGGCTTGCCCTTCAGCATCCTCATGAACCTCGTCGGCGTCGCGAACACCGAGGATCCGGCGATGCTCTGGGGCTTCATCACGCGCTACGCGCCAAACGCCAGCCCCGCGACCTGCCCGATGCTCGACCGGTTGGTGCGCTACGCGATCGCCTATTTCCGCGACTTCGTGAAGCCCGCGCGGCGCTTCCGCGCGCCGACCGAGGCCGAGCGCGCGGCGCTCGCCGATCTCGTCGCGACGCTGGAGCGTCTGCCCGCCGGTGCCGATTCCGAGGCGATCCAGTTCGACATCTACGAGGCCGGCAAGCGCCATGGCTACGCCGCCGACCTGCGCGGCTGGTTCAAGATCCTCTATGAACTGCTCTTCGGCACCGAGCAGGGCCCGCGCATGGGCAGCTTCGTGGCGCTCTACGGCGTCGCGGAGACCATCGCGCTGCTGCGCCGCGCCGAGGCCGGCGACCTCGCGCGCTGACCTCGCTCAGCCGCCGCGCGGGCGGCGGCTCGCGGCGGCATAGTCCTGGTAGAGGCTCCACGCCTGCGCGCCCACCGGCCCGGCCGGCAGGTCGCGGTCCTCGAATTTGCGGCAGAAGCGGATCTTCGCGTAGTTGCCGGTGGAGAAGATCTCGTCGGCGGCGTGCAGATCGTCGACGGTGATCGTGCGCTCCTGCACCTCGCGGCCGGCCGCGCGCAGCAGCGCGATGGTACGCTGGCGGGTGATGCCGTTCAGGAAGCAGCGATTGGCGACCGGCGTCGAGACGATCCCGTCCCTGGCCATGAACAGGTTGGCGGCCATGAACTCGGCGACGTTGCCGTTCATGTCGAGCACGACGCCGGCATCGAAGCCGCGCGCGCGCGCCTCCAGATGGATGAGCCCGACCTGGGCGTAGAGGCCCGAGGCCTTGGCTTCGGTCGGCATGGTCTCCGGCGTGGGTCGCCGGCGCTGCGCCACGCAGGCGGTGAAGCCGGTGGCCGCCGGCAGCTTCGCCTCCTCGATGTAGAGGGCAAAGCGCGTCGTCTCGGGCGCGGGCGCGAGCGGGCCATCCTCGGCCCAGAACATCGGTCGCACATAGAGTTCGGCGTCGTCGTCGAAGTGATCGGCGCCTTGCCAGGCGAGGCGCTCGATCGTCGGGCCGTCCAGCTGGGGCGCGAGGCCGATGCGCCGCGCCGAGACGACGGCGCGCGCGCAATGAAGATCGAGATCGGGACCCATGCGGCCATAGATCCGCCCGCCGTCGAACACCATGGAGCCGAGCCAGGCGCCATGGGTGTTGGCGGTCATGATCGGTGTCTTGCCGTCCATCCAGGTGCCGCCGAAATGGACGACGGATCTGCCGCCTGATTGCATGGTTGGACCTTTCTGAACGCGGGGCTGAACGCGGGTCGGATCAGCGCTGGCGGGCGCGGAAGGGATGGGCCGGATAGACGCCGAGGATCCGCAGTTCCTTGGCGAAGAAGCGCAGCTCCTCGAGCGCGAGCTCGAGATTGCGGTCCGCCGGATGACCCTCGACGTCGACATAGAACTGGGTCGCTGTGAAAATGCCGCCGACCATGTAGCTCTCGAGCTTGGTCATGTTGACGCCGTTGGTGGCGAAGCCGCCGAGCGCCTTGTAGAGCGCGGCGGGAACGTTGCGGACCTGGAAGACGAAGGTGGTGATCGTCCGGCCGCGGCCCGGCTTCGGCACGGATGGCGTGCGCGAGAGCAGCAGCATGCGCGTGGTGTTGCCGGGATTGTCCTCGATGTTGGCGGCCAGCGTCTTCAGCCCGTAGATCTTGCCGGCCAGCGACGAGGCGATCGCCGCGCGCGTGCGATCGCCGCTCGTCGCGATCTCGGCGGCGGAGCCCGCGGTGTCGGCGCCGACGACGCGGCGCAGGCCGAAGCGCCGTGTGGCGCCGCGACACTGGTCGAGCGCCTGGACGTGGCTCTGCACCGTGCGGATGGTCTCCAGCGTGGCGCCCTTCACCGCGAGCAATTGGTGGCGCACCGGCTGGAACCACTCGCCGACGATATGCAGGCCGGCTTCGGGCATCAGGTGGTGCGCGTCGGCGACGCGGCCGGCGGTCGAGTTCTCGATCGGAATCATGGCCAGCCGCGCACGGCCCTTCTGCACCGCGGCGAAGGCCTCGTCGAAGCTGGCGCAGGGAAGCGTCTCGAGATCGGGGCAGGCGCTGCGGCAGGCGAGGTCCGAATAGGCCCCGGCCTCGCCCTGGAACGCGATCAGGGCGGGGGGCTTGGCGGTCATGGGCGTGTCTCCGGTCTCGGCGTGTGGGGGAGCAGCATCTGGCGGGCGCGCGCAAGGTCCTCGGGCGTGTCGACGCCCAGCGGCACCGCGTCGACCACGATGGCGTCGATGCGCATGTCGGCCTCGAGGGCGCGCAACTGCTCCAGGCGTTCGCGCCGCTCCAGCGGTGCAGGCGGCAGGCCGACGAAGCGCGACAGCGCGTCCCGGCGATACGCGTAGAGCCCGATATGGTGGTAGAGCGGCCCGGCGCCGGTGGGCGCGGTGGCGCGGGTGAAGTAGAGCGCGCGCCCGATCCGCCGCGCGGGATCGCGCATCGACAGGATGGCCTTCACGACGTTGGGATTGTCCCGCTCCTCGTCGCGCACGATCTCCGCCACCAGCGTGGCGATGTCGACGGCGGCAACCTCGAGCGGTTCCAGCGACGCGCGGATGGTCTCCGGCGCGATGGTCGGCAGGTCGCCCTGGACATTGACGACGGCATCGTGGCGGTGGCCGGGGTCGAAGCGCTGCAGCGCCTCATGGATCCGGTCGGAGCCAGAGGGGTGCGCGGGATCGGTGAGCACGGCCTGCCCGCCGGCAGCGACGACGGCATCGACGATCGCGGGTTCGGCCGCCGCGACCAGGACCGGGCCGAGATCGGCCTCCATGGCCCGGCGCCAGACATGCACGATCATCGGAACGCCATGGATGTCGGCGAGCGGCTTGTCGGGGAGCCGCACCGAGGCAAGGCGAGCGGGGATCAGGACGACGGGATTGCGCGGACGGCTTGTCATGGGGCGATCGGGACCGTCGGGAGAGGACGGCATGGCGGGAGTGCGGCGGATTGTCGCGCCCGCCAGGGGGGGACGCGACGGCGCGGACCTTAACCCGTTCTGCCGTCAAGGCAAGTCGCCCATCGCCGCTGCTGCCGTTTGGGTTGAAGCGTCGCCTCCGCTTGGGCATAGTGCGCGCGCTTTTCAGCGCCCTGGCCAGGACCCCATCCGCCCTGGGCAAAATCCCGAGGCTGCCTATGGATTCCTTCGAGTTCAACAAGATCGCCGGGGCATTCCTGCTCGCCCTGCTGACGACCACCGTGATCGGCTATGCCGGCTCCATGCTGGTCCAGCCCAAGAAGCTCGAGAAGAACGCCTTCGCGATCGACGTCTCGGCCGTGGCTGCCGCGCCGGCGGGCGGTGCCGCGCCGGCGGTCGCCAAGCCGGACCCGATCGCGCCGCTGCTCGCGTCGGCCTCGGTCGACGGCGGCAAGACCGTGGCGCAGCGCCAATGCGCGTCCTGCCACAGCTTCGACAAGGGCGGCCGCAACGCGGTCGGTCCCAATCTCTGGGGCGTCATCGCCGCGGCCAAGGGGCGGGTGGACGGGTTCCGCTATTCGCAGGCGATGCAGAATTCCGCCAAGCAGGGCGGCGACGACGGCAAGTGGACCTATGAGAACGTCAACGCGTTCCTGGTCAACCCCAAGGCCTACATGAACGGCACGCTGATGGCGTTCGCCGGGCTGCGCTCGGCCCAGGATCGTGCCAACCTCATCGCCTATCTGCGCAGCCAGTCCGACGCGCCAGTTCCGCTGCCCTGATCTGGCGGCCCGTCCGGGCCATCCGGGATCGCATCGCGTTCCACAGGCGGTTTCCACGGGAAACCGCCTGTATTTTTATTGAATGCGGCAAGGTTCGTTTAACGCTCGGTGCCCATCATCGTCCGGGCGCCGCGTCCGATTCGCCGGGCGGGCTCCGCAGCGAGAGCCGAGATGAGACAGACCGCCGTTGCCGCAACACCTGCGATCTTCGCGCCGCCCGCCGATCCGCTGGGAGAGGGGGCCGAGCGCCGGGCCTGTGCCCTGGCCCTAGCCTGGTGGCGCGATCTCGCCGCCGCCAGCGGTCGCCGCGCGCCGACGCGCGCGCAACTCGCCGCGGCGGAAGCGCCCTCGGTATGGCCGCATTTCTTCGTGCTGCGCTGCGCACCGCGCGCGCGCGCCAATGTCTTCGAAGGTGCCGGTCCCGTGCTCTGCGACACGCTGGGCTTCGACCCGCGGGGCTGGGAACTGGCCGATGCCTGGCCGGCCGAGGCGGTCGAGCGCGCGGTCTTCCTGCAGCAGAGCGCCGTCGATCTCGTGATGCCGATCGAGGAGGCCGGACGGTTCCGCGTGCTCGACGAGGACATCCTCTATCGCTGTCTCTTGATGCCGGTGAGCGACGACGACATGGCGGTCTCGCATCTCCTCGGCGCGATCTCCTGCCGGCGCGCCGGCCCGGGCTGACGCGCCGCGCCCCGCGCGTCGGGCTTGTGAAGCGCCCCGTGCCGCGGCCATAGTCCCGCGCGCATGACCGAGGATCTCCGGCGCTACGCCGAACTCGCGATCCGCCTCGCCGATGCCGCGCGGCCGATCGCCCTTCGCTATTTCCGCAACGATCCGGATACCGAGACGAAATCCGACGCCTCGCCGGTGACGATCGCCGACCGCGAATCGGAACGCGTCATGCGCGAGATCATCCGTGCGGAGTGCCCGGATCACGGGATCATCGGCGAGGAATGGGGCAGCGATCGCCCGGATGCGAGCCATGTCTGGGTCCTCGATCCCATCGACGGCACGAAATCCTTCGTCACCGGCCGGCCGCTGTTCGGCGCGCTGATCGCGCTGTGCCGGGATGGCGAGCCGGTGATCGGCGTCATCGACTGCCCCGCCGCCGGCGATCGCTGGATCGGCGTCGCGGGCGCGCCGACGACCCATAACGGGCAACCCTGCCGGACGCGCAGCTGCGCGACCCTCGCGGATGCGGTGCTCTACGCGACATCGCCCTACATGTTCGTGGGGCGCGACTGGGACGGCTTCGACCGGCTGCACAGCGCGGTGAAGTTCCCGATCTTCGGCAACGACTGCCACGGCTACGGGCTGGTCGCGAGCGGCTGGGCTGATCTGGTCGTGGAGGCGCAGCTCAAGGTCTATGACTGGGCGGCGCTGGTCCCGGTGGCGCGCGGCGCGGGCGGCGTGATCACCGACTGGGCCGGGGCGCCGCTCGGGTTGCACAACGACGGTCGCGTCGTCCTCGCAGGCGACGCGCGCATGCACCGCGCGGCCCTCGACATCCTCAACGGCTGAGGCGCCGGCCAGGGCGCCCGCGTCCGCGATCCGATCGCACGCGGCCCTGCGCCCCTTGCCGAGGGGCGCCCGGCTCTCCACACTTGAAGGCTCCACGGACCCGCGGAGCCTTCATGCGTCTTCTCGCACTTCTGGCCGCCTGCCTGTTGCTCGCCTCCGGCGCGGCGACGGCGGAGACGCGCCGCGCCCACGGCATCGCCATGCATGGCGATCTCAAATACGGTCCCGATTTCCGGCATTTCGACTACGCCGATCCGGCGGCGCCGAAGGGCGGCGAGGTGCGGTTCCACGCCGTCGGAACCTTCGACAGTTTCAATTCCTGGATCCTCGGGGGCGTCCCGGCCGGCGTCGCGGCGGCGACCATCGACACGCTGATGGTGAGTTCCGCCGACGAGCCCTTCTCGAAATACTGCCTGATCTGCGAGAGCGTCGAATTGCCGGAGGACAGGTCCTGGATCGTGTTCAACCTGCGCCCCGAGGCGCGGTTCCACGACGGTTCGCCGATCACGGCCGAGGACGTCGTCTGGACCTTCGAGACGATCCGCACAAAGGGCCATCCCTTCTTCCGCTCCTATTACGGCGGGGTGAAGAGCGCCGAGGTGCTGGATCCGCGCCGCGTGAAGTTCGCCTTCTCCGACGCGACCAACCGCGAATTGCCGCTGATCGTCGGCGAGCTGCCGGTCTTCTCGAAGACGTGGTGGGCGACGCGCGACTTCTCGCGGCCCTCGCTCGAGCCGCAGCTCGGCTCCGGCCCGCAGCGCATCGACGGCTTCGAGGCTGGCCGTTTCGTCACGCTGCGGCGCGTGCCCGAGTATTGGGGGCGCGATCTGCCGGTACGGCGCGGCCACAACAATTTCGACGTCTCGCGCTACGACTGGTATCGCGACCCGACCGTGGCGCTGGAGGCGTTCAAGGCCGGCGAATACGACATCCGGC
>CAYSUY010000216.1:0-6475 GCA_964434345.1 uncultured Acetobacteraceae bacterium | reverse complement strand
ACAACCCGACGGCGATGTACGTGCCCTTCAAGGAGCCGTTCGAGCCGCAGCGCGAGGGCATCGCCCTGCGCAAGAACGACCCGACCACGCTCGCCGCGCTCAACGAGTGGGTCAAGGCGCGCCACGCCGACGGATTCCTCAAGACCCGTCGTGCCTATTGGTTCGAGACCCGCGACTGGGCCGACAAGGTGGCCTGACCTGGGCCGATCCGATATCGGGGGAGGCGGCGACGTGCCGCCTCCCGCCGGTTCCCTGACGCTTCCGTGCATCGCATCCCAGTGACCGCATCGCCCCCCAAACCCCGACGGCAGGCCCTCAAGCCGATCGACTGGATCCTGCTGGCGCTCGCCGCCGCGGCACTGTCGTGGTTCGTGTGGCGCGTGATGCATCTCAACAACTACCGCTGGAACTGGGCGCCGATCCCGCAATTCTTCCTGCGTTGGGACGACGCGACCCAGAGCTGGACGACGAACATCCTGATGCACGGCCTGTTCAACACCGTGCGCCTGACGATATTCGGCATGATCCTCGCCACGCTTGCCGGCTTCGGCATCGGGCTGATGCGCACGGCGCGCGACCCGTTCCTGCGTCTTGTGGCGCGCAGCTATGTCGAGGTGATGCGCAACACGCCGCCGCTGGTCATCATCTTCGTCCTCTATTTCTTCCTCTCCAGCCAGATCGTGCCGCAGCTGGGGCTCGAGCAGCGCATCGCCGGCCTCGATCCCGGAACGCGCGCGATCCTGAGCTTCCTTTTCGGCGACCCGAAGCTGATCGAGAATTTCGCCGCGGGCTTGCTGTGCCTCGCCCTGTTCGAGGCCGCCTACATCGCCGAGATCGTGCGCGCCGGCATCGAGTCGATCCCCAAGGGCCAATGGGAGGCCGCCGCGTCGATGGGACTGTCGCGCGGCGCCACGCTGCGCAAGGTCATCCTGCCGCAGGCGGTCTCGCGGACGATCCCGCCGCTGTGCAACCAGTTCGTGTCCCTGGTGAAGGATTCGTCGATCGTGTCGCTGGTCTCGATCCAGGAACTGACCTTCATGGCCACGGATGTCGCGGTCTCCACCACGCGCATCTACGAGGTCTGGATGACCATCGCGGCGGTCTACTTCGCCGTCTGTTTCCTGCTGTCCCTGCTCTTCGCCCGGCTGGAGCGCCGCCACGCCGTGCGCCGCTGAAGGCGGCACCCGCCTCTCACAGACCGCGCAGGAATTCGCCGAACCACGCGGCATAGCTGCGATCGACACGCAGCTCCCAGCGCTCGGCACCGGTCCGCCGCAACAGCACCGTCACGCCCCCCATCACGGTGCGTGTCGCGCTCCCCGGCGCGATGCGCTGTATGTCGAGCGCGCAGCCGCGAACCAGCAGGTCTTCGGCCCCTGCCCCCGCCAGCGACCATCCGGACCAGGCCTCGCCGACATCGATCGCCAGCGCGTCGGCGAGATCCGGCAGATCCGCCACGCAGGCGTCGAGAACGAGACGTTCGCGCGCGCCCAGATGCAGGACCGTGAAACGGGACAGCGCATCCGCCGCAATCGCTCCATCGATCGCCACCAGTCGCTCCGGCGGCAGGGCGGCCAGCTCGAACGGTTTCATCCGCGCATCCTCGCGCCCTTGGGGTCGAAGAAGACCGGCTTCACGACCGTGGCGACCGTCTCCGCCCCGGAGGGCGCGAAGAGCCGGATCTCCGATCCGGTCAGGCGGCGTCCGTCCTCGACGAGGGCGAGCGCCACCGAACGGCCGAGCGCGGGGCTCATGCAGCTCGCCGTGACGTAGCCGCGGCCCTCGCGACCAGTCTCGGCGAGAACCACCGCGCCTTCCGCCGGAACATGCGCAGCATCGCGCGCCAGCAGCCCGACGAGTTGCGGTCGCGGCGCCGGATCGGCACGGTTGCGGAGCAGCGCCTGCCTGCCGACGAAATCGGGCTTGCCCGCGGCGACGATCCATCCCATTCCGAGATCGTAGGGATCCGCGACGCCATCGGCCTCGTGACCGACCGACACGAAGCCCTTCTCGATACGCAGCACATGGTTCGCCTCGGAGCCGAGCGGCACGATGCCGTGAGGTTCGCCGGCCGCGAGCAGCGCGGTCCAGAGGTCGAGCGCGCGGCTCGCCGGCACGTTGACCTCGAAGCTCAGTTCGCCGGTGAAGCTGACCCGCATCACGCGCGCCGGGATGCCGGCGACGCGGCCGGTCCGCAGCGCCATGAACGGGAATGCGGCGGAAGACAGGTCGATATCCGTCCCGGCGGTGGCCAGCACCTCGCGCGCCCGCGGACCGCAGACGACGATGTCCGCCCATTGCGACGTGACCGGAACCAGCCGCACGTCGAGTTCGGGCCAGACGATCTGCCGATGATATTCGAAACGCGCCAGCGCGGCCTCGGCATTGCCCGTCGTCGTCGTCACCAGGAACCGCTCGGCGCCAAGCCGGAACGCAACACCGTCGTCGAAGATGCGGCCATCCTCCAGCAGCATCATGCCGTAGCGCCCCATGCCGGGCGCGAGATCCGACCAGGCGTTGCAGTAGAGACGCTCCAGGAACGGGACGACGTCGCGACCGCCGAACTCGAATTTTCCGAGTGGGCTCGAATCGTAGACCACCACGGCCTCGCGACACCGCAGACATTCGCGTGCGGTCGCCGTGTCGAGCGTCTCGCCGGGGCGCGGGTAGTATCCGGGACGGCGCCAATGTCCTCCGACGTCGTACATCGCCGCGCCGGCGGCTTCGTGCCACGCGGTCAGGGGCGTCGCGCGCGCCGGCGCGAGCATCCAGCCCGCACGCGGCGCGATCGTTCCGAACTCGACGGGGGCGAAAGGCGGACGATACGTCGTGGTCCCGACGGCCCCTGGCAGGTCGCCGCGCGCGGCGGCCAGGACCGCGATGGCATCGAGGTTCCCGTGTCTGCCCTGGTCACCCGCCATACCGGCGGTCGTGTAACGCTTCATCAACTCGACCGACTCGTAGCCCTCGCGCGCGGCGAGACGGATGTCGGCCGCGGTGACATCGGCGGCGAGATCGACGAAGACCTTGCCGCCGCGCCATCCCGCACCGGGCGGCTCGTCGCCAGGAGCACGTTCGAGTTCGAACTCCTCCGGCGCGATCACGTCCTCGATCCGCGCCTCGGGCGCGCGGCGTCCCAGCGCGGCCGCGATGCCGCGCGCGATCGCCTGACCGTCGGCGAGGGCAGCCGCCAGCGTCATCCGGCCAGCACACGCGCCGATGCTCGTCACCGGGCGCGAATCTGCCCGCGGCACGAAGGCGTCGAGCGTCGGATCATGGTCGAGACGACCGCCGCCATGGCTGTGCAGATGCACCAGCGGCGTCCAGCCGCCGGACACGGCGACGATGTCGCAGTCGAGCGTACGCGGCCGATCGGCTGCATCGGGGGCGGCGACGCGCAAGCCCTCGACCGTGCGGCCGACGATGTCCAGCGCATGATGGCCCCCGACCACCGCCACGCCAAGCCGCGCAGCGAGTTCGAGCGCCGCAGCCGCGATGCGCCGGCGCGGATCGACGATGGCAGAGACCTGAACGCCGACGCGCCTCAGGCGCGCGACGTCGCCATAGGCACCGCTGTTGTTCGCGACGACGACGACGTTGCGTCCGCATGCGACGCCGAAGCGTTCGGCATAACGGCGCACGGCCGACAGCGACATGACGCCGGGACGGTCGTTGTTGGCGAAGAGCATCGGCCGCTCGATGGCACCGGTGGCAAGGACGATGCGATCGGCGCGGATCTTCCAGAGGCACGCGTCGAGCCCGGGCGCGGGCTGGCGCTGGACCGCCACCGCGAAGCCGTGATCATGGAGGCCGAGGACGAGGCAGCGCGGCAGTCGCAGCGAACCGACGCATGCGTCGAACGCCGCCGCGGCCCCTTGCACCCAGTCGCTGACCCGCGCGCCATCGATCCAGGCCTCCAGTCCCGCAAGCCCCGGTTCTCCCGGTGCGACGCCATCGTCGGCAAGCACGACCCGCGCACCGCTGGCGGCGAGGTCCCGCGCCGCGATCATCCCGGCAGGCCCGGCCCCCACGACCAGGACATCGCAATGGATCGTGCGCGCGATCCGCCGCCAGTCGGGAACCGTGCCGTCGACGCGCGCGAGCCCCGCCGCGGCGCGGATGGCGCGCTCGTAATGCGGCCACGCGCCCTGCGGCCCGATGAACGTCTTGTAATAGAACCCGGCCGGCAGCAGCGGCGAGAGCCAGTCGTGGATCTCGCGCAGGTCGAAGCGAAGGCTCGGCCAGACATTCACCGCACGCGCATCGAGCCCCTGGGTCACCTCCACGCGGGTGGCGAGCGCCAGCGGGTCGTCGCCGCAGGTCACGAGACCGTTGGGATCGTCGAGATCGAACCCGTAAATTCCGCGCGGGCGATGATATTTGAAGCTGCGGCCGACGACGCGAACGCCGGCGGCGAGCAGCGCCGCGGCCAGCGTTTCGCCGCCATGCGCCTGGAGCGCGCGGCCATCGAAGCGGAAAGTCAGCGCGGCGCCCCGCGACGCGCTGCCCGGAACGGCAAGGCGATAGCCGCTCATGGCAGGATCCGGTTGTCGCGCGTGTCGCGACGGATGCGGAACCAGGCCCGGCAGCCATGCTTGTGCCACCAGAATTCGTCGTGCGGTCCCTTGGCATTGTCCCGCGCGTAGAGCAACTCCGCCAGCGCCGCACCGTCGGCGCCGATCGCCGTGTCGGGCCGGCGGACGGGTTCGCCGCCGCACAGGAATTCGCCCTCGGCGCGCGGGCCGCAGAATGGGCAGGCGATGACGAGCATGCCGGTCTCCGCCTACAGCCGGTTGGAGGCGCCGGCCGTCTCGAACAACGGCCGGCCCCGCGCGAAACGCGACAGCAGCAGGTGTTCGGCGAGCGGATGCGGATTCCCGGTGGCGACGAGATGGGCGAGCGCCACGCCGCCGATCGGGATCGCCTTGAAGCCACCCGATCCCCAGCCGACGCTGAGGCTGAGCCCGGCGACCGGTGACGGCGACAGGATCGGCGTGATGTCGTGGCAGAGGTCGATCGACCCGGCCCATTGGCGCAGCATGCGGACCCGCTTCAGTGCCGGAAACAACGAGAGCATCGCCGCCACCGCCTCCTCGATCACGGCGAAACTGCCGCGCGACGCGTAGGACGGATAGGCGTCCGCGCCGCCGCCGATGACGAGTTCGCCCTTGTCGCTCTGCGAGAAATAGGTCGCGAACTGGGGAATGTTGACGATGACGTCGAGCATCGGCTTGAGCGGCTCCGAAACGAAGGCCTGCAGCGGGATTGTCTCGATCGGCAATCGGAAGCCGGCCGTCGCGGCGAGATCGCCGGCATGGGCGGAGACGCAAAGCGCGACGCGGGGCGCGGCGACAAAGCCGCGCGCGGTCTCGACCCCGACCACCCGGTCGCCCTCGCGCCGGATCGAGCGGACCTCGCAGTTCTGGATGATGTCCACGCCCATCGCGTCGGCGGCGCGCGCGTAGCCCCAGGCCACGGCGTCATGGCGCGCGACACCGGCCGTCGGGTGCCAGCTGGCCGCAAGGACGGGCAGGCGCACCGGCGCCTCCGGAGCGAGAAGCGGGAGACGTTCGCGCGCCTGGGCGGGGGTCAGGATCTCGAACGGCACGCCGATCAGCCGCAGCGCCGCCTGACGGCGCTTGACGTCGCGCAGCTTCGCCCAGGTCTGGATGAGGTCGATCTGGCCACGCTGGCTGAACATCACGTTGTAGTTCAGCGTGCGGGACAGGTCCTCCCACAGGCTGATCCCGGCGGCGTAGAAGCGCATCGACGGCTCGCGCAGGTAATTCGCGCGGATCGTGACCGTGTTGCGCGCGGTGTTGCCGCCGCCGAGCCATCCCTTGTCCAGGACGGCGATGCGCGACAGACCATGGTCGCGCGCGAGATGATAGGCGGTCGCCAGCCCATGGCCACCGGCGCCGACGATCACCGCATCGTAGGCCGGCTGCAGCGGTGGATCGCGCCAGGCCCGCGGCCAATGCGCATGCCCGCTCAGGGCGTTGCGGGCGAGCGAAAGGAACGAATAGCGCATGACGGAGGACCTCGCCGGCGCGTACGGCGCCGGCGAGGCGATACCGGGCTCAGCCCTTGTGGAGGACGAGCTTGTACTTGTCGTTGAGCTCGTCGAAGAAGCCGCTGGCCTGGCGCAGCACGACCCAGTTGTTGAGGAAGTTCAGCCAGATCAGATCGTCGATCGCCGACATGAAGCACAGCGGGATCGAGTTCTTCGGCGTGTCCTGAAGCACCATGGTCAGGTTCGGGTGCTCGACCACGAGCTGCGAACCCTCGACGAGGCTGGTGATCGTCAGGTCGACGCGCCCGGCGAGCAGTTCCTGGAAGTCGCGCACCGGGGATTCGACGCGGCGGACCTTCGCCTTCGGAAGTTCCGACGTGACGAACTGCTCCATGGTCGTGCCGAGATTGAAGCCGACCGTGGTGTTCGGAGAGTTCACGTCGTCCCAGGTCTTGAACTTCG
>CAYSUY010000215.1:0-6518 GCA_964434345.1 uncultured Acetobacteraceae bacterium | reverse complement strand
AGCGTCAGCCTCCGGAGCTGAAGGTCGTGAGTTCGAGTCTCGCCGGGCGCGCCATATCTGCATGACGCTTCGCAAGAAGCGCGATCGCAGTGCCCCATGGCTGGGGCGGAGTACGGACCTCTCTAAAAAAAGTCGATCCCATGCGCGTCGAGCCGTGGCCCAATTTGCGGATCGCGTTGGCCGCCTTTTGAAGTCCTTTGACCTGCCCCCGGGATTTCGGGCCACGGATAACCCACAGAAAATTATGGCTATTGGCGCGGCGCGCCCATCACGCAGGCGCACGAATTTCGGGTTCCCAAACATGGTATACCATGCCAAGTATCTGCCGGGGGCGCCGCACGAACGGATCAAATGACGCGGTGCTGAACGGGGAGACAGATGCAATGACGCGCATGACGAAATTCGGAGCAGGCCTCCTGGCCGGTGCGGCGATGTGGATGGCGGCGGGCGTTGCGTCCGCGCAGACGCAGGGCGGGACGCTGGTGATCGCCTGGCCGGCGATCCAGGAGCCGGCATCGCTCGACGGCCATATCGATCCGTACCAGTCGACCTGGATGTTCAATTCGCTGGTCGCCGATCCGCTGGTGATCCTGGCGCCCGACGGCACCTACCAGCCGGCGCTCGCGACATCCTGGACCTCGACGCCGGATGGCCGCGAATGGGTCTTCAAGCTGCGCAGCGGCGTCAAGTTCCAGGACGGCACCGCCTTCGACGCGGCGGCCGTGAAGTACAATTTCGATCGCGTCCTCGACCCGAAGACCGCGTCGGCGCAGATGAGGAGCGATGTCGGTCCGATCAAGTCGGTCGAGGTCGTCGATCCGCTGACCGTCAAGCTGGTCTATGACACGCCCTGGGTGACGCTGCTGGATGGCGTGCGTCGCATGCCCATCTGGTCGCCCACGGCGGCCGAGAAGCATGGCCTGGCCAATTTCGGCCGCAACCTCGTCGGCGCCGGGCCGTTCCTGTTCGCCGAATGGGTGCAGAACGACCGGATCGTGTTCAAGCGCTGGGCCGATTACGGTGGCTGGAACTCCATCCAGAAGCATCAGGGACCGGCCTATCTCGATCAGGTGACCATCCGCTTCATCGGCGAGGCCGCGGTGCTGGGCAGCGTCGTGAAGACCGGCAACGCGCAGGTGACCTTCGGCCTGCCGGCGCGCTTCGTCGAGGAGTACAAGGGCAAGCCCAACTTCCAGTTCGTCGCGAAGGACCAGTCGGGCACCGGCCTGCAGCACGTGATGAACGTCCGCACGCCGCCGCTCTCCGACATCCGCGTGCGCCGGGCGATCCTGCATGCGGCGGACATGAAGGCCGCGAACGAGTTGCTCTATGACGGCGTCTATGCACCGTCCGAAGGGCCGCTCAACAACAACCATCCCTGCTTCTGGGAAGGCAATCCCAAGGTCTATCCGAACGACCTGAACAAGGCGCGCGCGCTGCTCGAGGAAGCCGGATGGAAGGCCCCGGCGGCCGGTCAGGGCCAGATCCGTGTCGCCCGCGGCGTCGCGGGCGTCGCCGACGGCACCCCGCTCAAGGTCCGCTACGCCACGCTGCACCACAAGGAACTGGGCGAGGCGCTCCAGGCGCAGCTGCGTCGCGTCGGTATCGACCTCGTCGTCGAGCAGGTCCCGGGCCCGGTCCAGCTCGACCGCGTGCGGCGCCGCGACTTCGACCTGATGTTCGAACGCCAGCGGTCGCCCGATCCCCTGATCCTCGACCAGATCTGGAACTCGAAATGGGATCAGCCGGGCGGCTGGGCCTGGACCGGGTTCAAGGACGACAAGCTCGACGCGACGGTCGACAAGCTTCGCTCGATCCCCGATCCCAAGGCGCGCTGCGAGGTCGCCAAGGAAGCGCAGAAGATCATCATGGAGAACGCGCTCATGCTGCCGACGCTGAGCGACCCGGTCTTCTTCGCGATGACGCCCAAGGTCAAGGGGCTGCAGGTCGGCGCCGAGGGCAACTGGTTCTTCCTGAACAACGCGTGGCTCGAGCGCTGAAACGACAGGCGACTCTGACATAACCCGACACGTCGGGAGCGCCGGCACGGAGCGTCCGTGCCGGCGTCGTCCGCCTCCATGACCCGATACATCCTCGGCAGGATCCTGCAACTCGTCCCGGTGCTGTGGCTCATCTCCACGATCATCTTCGTGGTGATGCACATGCTGCCCGGCGATCCGGCGGAGCTGATGCTCGCCGGCGCCGAGGGCGGCGCGATCACACCCGAGCGGCTCGCCGAACTGAAACGCGAGATGGGGCTCGATGATCCGCTTCTCGTCCAGTATCTGCGCTTCCTGGCGAACGCGGCGATCGGCGATCTCGGCAGTTCGGTGCGCTTCCGTCTGCCGGTCTCCGAACTCATCGCGGACAGGTTCGGCTCGACCCTCGCGCTGAGCCTCTGCGGCCTCGCGATCTCCGTCGCGGTCGGCGTGCCGCTGGGCATGATCGCCGCGATGCGCCAGAACTCGGCCGCCGACGCGTTCACGATGGCGCTGTCCTATGTCGGCGCCTCGATGCCGGTGTACTGGCTCGGGTTGCTGCTGATCCTGTTCTTTTCCTTCAACCTGGGCTGGTTCCCGCCGGCAGGCGCCGACGACTGGCGTTCACTGGTCCTGCCCTCCACCACGATCGGGCTGGTGGCCGCCGGGCTGATCGCGCGGCTCGTGCGCTCGAGCATGATCGAGGTCCTGCGGGAGGATTACATCCGCACCGGCCATGCCAAGGGCCTGTCCGCCGCGACCGTGCTGTGGCGTCACGGGCTCAAGAACGCGATGATCCCGGTCATCACCATGATCGGGCTGCAATTCGGCGGCATGCTCGCGGGCGCGGTCGTCACCGAGACGGTGTTCAGCCGTCCGGGCGTCGGTCGGCTCGTGGTCAACGCGATCCTCGCCAAGGATTATCCGCTGGTCCAGGGCTGCGTGATCTTCCTGGCCTTCGTCTATCTGGCCGTCAATCTCGTGGTCGACATCGCCTATGCGTGGCTCGATCCGCGCATCCGCTACGGGCGCTGACGACATGGCGACACCCCGCACCGAAGGACACGAGGCCGAAGCGGAGCCGGTACGGCGCGCCCCATCGGTGCTGACCCGTTTTCTCCGCAGCCGTAGCGCGGTCGCCGGCGCGATCCTGCTCGGCGCATGGATCTTCGTGGCGATCGCTGCGCCGCTGCTCGCCCCCTACGATCCGACCGAGACCGTGGCGCTCGCGCGGCGCCCACCGACGGCCGCGCACTGGTTCGGCACCGATCTGCTCGGCCGCGACCTGTTCAGCCGCGTCCTGTTCGGATCGCGCATCTCGCTGCAACTCGGCCTGATCAGCGTGGCACTCGGCGCCTTGCCGGGCATCGCGCTCGGTCTCGTCGCCGGCTACTACGCCGGGCTGGTCGACACGCTGGTCTCGCGCTTCGTCGACGCCTTGCTGGCCTTCCCCAGCATCCTGCTCGCCCTGGTCGTCATCGCGGCGCTCGGCCCGAGCATCCAGAACGTGATGATCGCCGTCGGGGTGGCGAGCGTGCCGCAATATGCGCGGCTGGTGCGCGGAAGCGTGCTCGCCATCAAGCAACTGCCCTATGTCGAGGCGGCGCGCGTGATCGGGGCGCCGTCGCTGCGCGTGATGTGGCGCCACGTCCTGACCAACGCCTACGCGCCGGTGCTCGTCCTGTCGACGCTGCAGATCGGCAACGCGATCCTGGTCGGCTCGGGGCTCAGCTTCCTCGGCCTGGGCGCCCAGCCGCCGATCCCCGAATGGGGCCTGATGTCGGCGGAGGGACGCGAGGTCCTCCAGCGCGCCTGGTGGATCTCGACCTTCCCCGGCCTCGCGATCCTGAGCGTGGTCGTCGCCAGCAACCTGCTCGGCGACGGGATGCGATCGGCCTTCGATCCGAAGATGAGGATGTGAGCGTGAGCGCGAGCGGCCAGAGCACATTCGCGGGCATCCAGATCAGCCCGATCAGCTTCATCGACGAGGGCGTGGACGCCGTCCTCGACACGCTGCAGCACCGCATCGGCATCAACGTACTGATGGTCGGCACGATCTCCTGGCTGGGCCTCAAGGTCGGACGCCGCATTTCCCATGCGCTCGAGGGGTTCCCCGATCACGGCGTCGCCGCGCCCTATGCGATGAAGGGCGGCGCCTATATCCGCGTGCGCGACTCCTATTACACGCGCACGGCCATCCGGGGCTTCCGCTCGCCGGATCCCGAACTCGGCGACCGCGACGTCCTGGACATGGTGATCCCGGCGGCCCGCGCGCGCGGCATGCGGATCATGCCGGAGTTCATGGAACCGCTGTTCAAATACGCCGGCCATGGCGCCACCGCCGATGTCGAGGTCGAGGGCCTCAAATCGTGCATGGAGGTCGACCTCGACGGACAGCGGACCGAAGAGCCCTGCACCAACAATCCCGATTACCGGGCATGGTGGCACGGCCTGATCGCGGAGCATGCCAACGAGTACGACATCGACGGAATCATGTGGTGCAACGAGCGCAATTCGCCGCTCGACCGCATGATGCAGGGCCAGAAGCCCGGCTGCTTCTGCGTCCATTGCACCGATCAGGCGCGCGCGCGTGGCATCGACGTGGCCGCCATACGCGGCGCATTCGCCGAGGTGTGGCGCTTCTTCGCGGCGGCGCGCGCCGGAACGCGCTTCGTCGACGGCAGCTTCGTCGAGTTCCTGCGGGTCCTTCTGCGCCACCCGGAAATCCTGATCTGGGAGCGGTTCTGGCTGGAGCGCAGCAAGGATCTGGACCGCGAACTCCACGCGATCGTCAAATCGGCCCCGGGCGATCTGTCCTTCGGCCTCAACGTCTGGAACCGCAACCATTTCAACCCGGTCCGCAAGGCACAATGGTCCTGGGCCGAACAGACCGCCTATTGCGACTGGGTCAAGCCGATCACCTACCAGCATCAGGCCGGCGGCATCTTCGCCAACGAGATGCAGTTCTTCGCGCGCAGCATCCTGAGCGACATCGCAACGACCGAATTCGTGCCCGCGATCGCGCGGATCCTCGGCCTCGACGAGGCGCCCATCGACCGCGTGATCCAGACCGGCATGGACCCCGACACCTATGTGTTCGGCCAATGCGCCGACGCCGTGCGCGGCGTCGAAGGGAAGGTTCCGGTCTACATGGGGATCGGCGTCGATGCCCCGCGCACGCGCGCCGACCAGGCGGTCTGTACGCCCGACATCGTGCGCCGCAGCGTACTCGCGACCTACAGGGCCGGCGGCCAGGGCGTCGTGTTCTCGCCCAACTACGCCGGGATGAACCTGTCGACGCTCGATGGCGGCGCCAGGGCGCTCGAAGAACTTGGATTCAAGCCGACCAGGGGATGAAGATGGAAACGACGCAACCGATGCTGATGCGCGCGCTTGCCGCCCGGATCAAGGACGAGGACGTCTCCTACCGCACGCGCCTGCTCGAACGCGCCGCCAAGCTGACCGACGTGATCGCCATGGGCCGCGGAGATCCGGATTTCCATACGCCGCGACACATCGCGGAGGCCGCCAAGAAGGCGATCGACGAGAACCAGCATCACTACACGCTGCCCGCCGGCATGCCGCAGCTGCGCAGCGCCATCGCCAGCCACCTCGCGAGCGATTTCGGCCTCGACTACGGGCAGGACGAGATCATCGTCACCGCCGGCACGCAGGAAGCGGTGATGCTGTGCATGCTGGCCCTGGTGAATCCCGGCGATGAAGTGCTGATGCCGCGCCCGCGCTTCACCACCTACGACACCGCCGTCGAAATGTGCGGCGGCGTGCCCGTCTCGGTGCCGACCTTCGAGCACGACGATTTCGCGCTGATGCCGGCGGAGATCGAAAAGCGCATCACGCCGCGCACGCGCGCCCTCGTCCTCGTCACGCCGAACAATCCCACCGGCGCGGTGACGCCGCCGGACCGCATTCGCGAGATCGCCGACATCGCGCGCCGCCACGACATCGTCGTCCTCAGCGACGAGATCTACGCCAAGCTGATCTTCGAGGGCAGCGAACACCTGTCGATCGCGACGCTGCCCGGCATGAAGGACCGGACGATCACGCTCAACGGCTTCTCCAAGACCTATGCGATGACGGGCTGGCGCATCGGCTACATCGCCGCGCCGGCGCCTTTCATCCGCAAGCTGATCGAACCGCGCCACACGCTGTCGATCAACGCGAGCACCCCATCGCAATGGGCGGCGCTCGCGGCGCTCACCGGACCGCAGGAGCCGATCCAGGAGATGCTGCGCGCCTATGCCGAGCGACGCGCCTTCATGCTGCCGGCGCTGCGCGACCTGGGGTTCACCTGCGGCAATCCAGCCGGCGCCTTCTACGTCTACACCAATGTCGAGGCCAGCGGCCTGTCGGCGCCGCGCTTCTGCGAGCGCCTGCTCGACGAGGCGCGCGTGCTGGTGTTCCCCGGCACGCTCTTCGGCGATACCGACGACCGCTACATCCGGCTCAGCCTGCTGCAGCCGATGGAGCGCATGCGCGAGGCGATCGACCGGATCAAGGCCGCGCGCGACCGGATCTTCG
>CAYSUY010000214.1:5935-6570 GCA_964434345.1 uncultured Acetobacteraceae bacterium | reverse complement strand
ACCGATCTCTGCCAGCGCGCCCTCGATCCGCGGTTGAGACATGACTAGGCCGGCACGCCTGCTCTCAGTGGATTCTCTCAGCGTGAAGATCGGCGCGCGCCGGGTCGTCGACCGGGTCGCGCTGGAGATCGCGACGGGCGAGACCCTCGGGCTTGTCGGTGAGTCCGGATCGGGCAAGTCGATGACCGCCTTCGCCCTGGGGGGCCTGCTTCCGCCCGTCGCGCGGGCCGAAGGCATCGTCCATCTCGCTGGCGACGCCTTGCCTGCGGACCGACCGGAGGCATGGGATCCGATCCGCGGACGGCGGGTCGGCGTCGTGTTCCAGGATCCCTATGCCAGCTTCGATCCCTTGCGCACGGTCGGAGCGCAGATCGCCATGGCGTGTCATCTGCCCCGCGAAGCGGCGCGCGCGCGTACGCTGGCGTTGCTGGAGGAATGTGGGCTGCCTGAACCCGGGGCGATGGCTGGCGCCTATCCGCATCAGGTGTCGGGAGGGCAGTTGCAGCGCGCGGGGCTCGCGGCCGCGCTCGCCCAGGCGCCAGCGCTTCTGATCGCCGACGAGCCGACGACGGCGCTCGATGCAACGGTCCAGGCCCAGATCGTCGAGCTCCTGCGGCGCCTGCAGGCGCGCCACG
>CAYSUY010000214.1:0-5925 GCA_964434345.1 uncultured Acetobacteraceae bacterium | reverse complement strand
GTCGCGGACCGCGTGGCTGTGATGAAGGATGGTCGGATCGTCGAGACCAGGACCGCCGCCCGTGTCCTGTCGGCACCGTCTCACGCCTATACGCAGGTGCTCGTCGCGTCTCGGCCAGCTGGACGGATCGGCGCGCCGGTCCGTCCCGGCGACACGATCGCGCTCGAGTCCAGCTCCGTCGGGTTCGCCTATGCGCCGCGGCGGATGGGAGCGGTGCGCGAAGCCGCGCTCGCAGATGTCTCGCTGCGGATACCGGCGGGGGTCTGTCTTGGACTGGTCGGCGAATCGGGTTCGGGAAAATCGACCTTCGGTCGGCTTGCGGTCGGATCGGCTCGCCCAAGTTCGGGATCGCTGCGCGTCTTCGGCCTCGAGCCGTCCGATCCAGCCTGCGCGCGGGCGCGCGCGCGTCTGGTGCAGATGGTCTTCCAGGACGCGGCCGGCAGTCTCAATCCGCGGCGCATGGTCGTCGCGAGTCTCATGGAACCCCTCGCGCTCCACGGTATCGGCACGCGCGGCGAGCGCCAGGATCGCGCGGCGGCGCTACTCGACGAGGTGGGGCTCGGGACCGAACATCTGCGGCGCTACCCGCATGAGTTGTCGGGCGGTCAGCGCCAACGCGTCGCGATCGCGCGGTCGCTGGCGCTCGATCCTTCACTGCTCGTCTGCGACGAACCGGTCACGGCGCTCGACATGACGATCCAGGCGCAGATCCTGAAGCTCCTGGCCGACATACGGGCAAGACGCGCTATGGCGATGCTGTTCATCAGCCACGACATCGCCGCCGTGGAAGCGATGGCCGACGACGTCGCGGTGCTGCATCGCGGCCGCGTCGTCGAATACGGCGCGGCGAGCCGTATCCTTCATGCGCCCGTGGACGGCTACACGCGCGCCCTGCTTGGCGCGGTCGCCCGGCTACCGGTTCGCGCCGCATCCGCCGTCGCGCGGTGACGCGCGCGTCACCCCAGGGTCAGCGCGCGCCCGTCGAGATCCGGGGCGTCGACACCGAGGTGACGCAGGGCCGTCGGCGCGATGTCGAGGATCGAACTCGGCATGTCGGTGACGCTGCCCGGCGCGACGGCCGCGCCATCGACGACGAGGAACGGGCTCTGCTCCCAGGCGCCGAGACCGCCATGCGAGCCGTGCCCGGTCTTGACGCGGCCATCGGCGGCGAGGGCGACAAGGTCGCTGCGACCCGGAACGCCATATCCGTTGCGTGCATCGCTGGCGCGCAGCGTGAACGCGATCGACAATCCATGCGCCGGTGCGAGCCCGACCTGTCCGAGGTCCTCGGCCGGGAACACGGTGCCGACCCAGGGTTGCCGCCGCAGATAGGTGGCGATTGCCGGTGCGCGCGCCGCCGCATCGGGGGCGAGTGAAACGAGACCGCTGAATCCCTGCGGCGCGATGGCGACGTCTGTCGAGCCGAGAGAGGCCTTGAGCCCCGCGGCCACGAGGTCGGCGTCCAGCCGGATCGTCTCGCCGACCGTCTCCTGGCCGTGATCCGATCCGACAAGCAGCAGGATGTCGTCGCCGGCGGCGCGCAACGCGTCGACGCAGGCCGCGACCTCGCCGACGCAGCGATCCGCCGCTGCGATGGCGGCAAGATGCGCCGGGGATCCGAGCTCGCTCGCATGCATCGTGTGGTCGGGCTCGCAGAGCCAGAGCACGGCCATCTCGGGACGACGCTGCCGGAGCACCTCGCGGCAGAAGCGTTCCGTCATCGCCGCGTCGCCCGCGGCGTCATGCGACACGATCAGCGGATCCTCGGCCGGGCGCTCGCCCGGGCCGTAGCTGCCGTCGCGGTGATAGACGAAACCGTGGCCGTCAGGATCCTGGAAGAACGCCGCGCCCGGCGAGACGTTGGAGAAGGCGACATGGCCGCCGCGCGACGCGAGGCGCTCCGCGAGCGTCGGCACGCGCAGCGTCGCGCCGGTCGCGCGCCGCATGCGCAGTCGGAAATCGGGATGTCCGACATCGCGGGTGACCAGCCCGTCGCCCTCGTCGAGCGCCATCGTGTTGCCGTGCAATCCGTGCCGCCCCGGGACGCACCCGGTGGCTATGCAGGCGGACGATACCCGTGTCACCGACGGAAACACCGAGCGATGCCGTGCGAAGCGGCGTCCACGCGCGGCCAGCGCCCAGATGCGGGGAGTCAGCGTCGGGGAGACGAAATCGGCGCGATGGCCATCGCAGATCACCAGGACGACACGTCGCATGAAGCTCTCCGCAAGTCGGTGGGGGGGCGTGTCGAGGCTGCGCGCGGGATGCGACGGAGTGCCGACGGGACGATGACGATCGCATGTCTTCGACGGGCCGTCTCACAAGGTGCGCGTCACCTTCGACAGCCCCGGTGGCGCGTCGGGATCGCGCCCCAGGCGCCGCGACGCGGCCTCGATGGCGCCATAGGCGGGGATCAGCGTCGCGATCGGATCGAGCAGCGGATCGCCGGTGTCGGGCGACGGCAGCGCATCGATTTCCCCCGGTGTCGCGCCGGCCACGAAGACACGGGCATCCCGCGCCCGCAACTCGGCGATCAGCGCGTCCGTGTCCCCGGCGCTGGCGTCGCGACTGCGCAGCACCAGCACAGTCGCGCCCGCGGCGAGCGCCGCGCGCGGACCATGGCGGAACTCCGCCGTGCTGTAGGCGAGTGCCGGAATGCCGGCGCATTCGGCAAGCTTGAGCGCGATCTCCTGCGCGATCGCGAGCGCGGGACCGCGCGCGAGGACATAGGCTGGAGCCCCGGCGCGCAACGTGTCGCCCCAGCCGGACCAGTCGAGGGCGCGCGCGCCGGCCAGATGCGCGGGCAGGCGGTCCAGACCGGCGCGCAGCACGGCGTCGCCGGCCATCGCCGCGACCAGCGCCGCACCCGCGACCAGCGTGTTGACGACGGTCTTGGTGGCCGCGACGGCCCGCTCTGGACCGGCGAGGATCGGCAGCACATGCGCGCAGGCCCGCGCCGCCGGGGCATCCGCATCGTTGACGATCGCGACCGTCATCGCTCCGGCGGCGCGGGCGGCTTCGGCCGTGGCGACCAGATCCGGACTTCGGCCCGACTGGGACAGAAGGATGAAGAGTGCGCCGGTCATGGCAGGCGTCGCGCGATGTACGGTCAGGATCGACGGCGACGCTTCCGCTGCGACGAGGCCGCCGCGCAGGCCAAGCAGATAGCGCAGATAGGTGCCCGCGTGCCCCGAACTGCCGCGGCCGCAGACGATCGCGAAGCGCGGTGCCGCGGCACGCAGCGCGGCCAACAGTCCGGTCGACGCGTCCGGCGCCGCCGCGAGCAGTCGCGCGCAGGCGTCCGGAGCCGCATCGATGTCCTGGCGCATCCAACTTGGCTGTGAGGTCACTTCCGTCGCTCCTCGGCATGCTGCGATACTGATCCGCAGGGCGTCGCCGGCGCGGGAGAGGCCGGCCACGCGGGACCGCTGTTTCGGAGGAATGTCATGGATCTCGGGGATCTCGCTGGCAAGGTCGTTCTCGTGACCGGTGCCAGCCGCGGTATCGGCGCGGCGGTCGCGCGTGGCTTCGCGCATCACGGCGCCCAGGTCGGCGTCCATTTCCACAGCGCGCGCGACGCGGCCGCGGCTGTGGCACGTGACATCGCCGCGGCGGGTGCCCGTGCCGAGATCTTCCAGGCGGACCTCTCGGATGCGGCCGAGCCCGCGCGACTGGTCGCGGAGACGGTGGCGCGGTTCGGGCGCATCGACGTGCTCGTGAACAACGCGGGCGACCTCGTCGGACGCCACGCGATGGTCGACACGCCCGACGACGTGCTGGAGACGATCTATCGCCTGAATATCCGCAGCGTCGTTGCCGCCTCGAAGGCGGCGGTGATCGCGATGAAGCGCCAGGGTGACGGCGGCGCGATCGTCAATTCGTCCTCTCTCGCTGCGCGCAATGGCGGCGGCGGTGGCTCGATGCTCTATGCGGGCTCGAAGGGCTTCGTGAGCACCTTCACGCGTGGTCTGGCCAAGGACGTCGCGCGCGACGGGATCCGCGTCAACGCGGTCGCGCCGGGGATCATCGAGACCGACCTCCAGGACAGGCATACGTCCCGCGCCGTGCTCGACCAGCTGGCGGCGGCGACGCCGCTCGGTCGGAACGCCCCGGCCGAGGATTGCGTCGGTGCCTATCTGTTCCTGGCCTCGGCCCGCATGAGCGGTTTCGTCACCGGCCAGGTCATCGAGGTCAATGGCGGCCTCTTGATGCCCTGATCTCGGCTGTCTGCGGGGCCAGCCGCCCGCGGGCTCAGGACGTCTTCGGTGCCGCGCCGCCCTCGGGCGGGATCCCGTCGCGTACGATCCGCACCTGGCTGCCGCGCAGGATCACGACGCGCTCGCCCTCGCGCAGACCCTGGTCGTTGGCCTGGACGACGGCGATCGTCGCCCCGTTTTCCTCGCGCACGGTGAACTCGATGGCGGTCGCCTCGGTCAACCGGCTCTCCGCCATCGTGCCGAGGACCGCGCCGAGGACCGCGCCCGCCGCGGCGCCCGCGAGGTTCGCGCGTGAGCCCTGGCCGAGTGTCGATCCGGCGGCGCCAGCGATGACCGCACCGCCGATCGCGCCGGCGCCGGTCTCCGTGCCTTCGACCTTCACCGCGCGCATGGCCAGAATTGTGCCTTTGGAGACCCGCTGCTCCTGGCCGGCCTGGCTGCGGCTATAGGTGCTGCCGGAATGGACCGGCGCGCAGCCCGCCACCGACAGGGCGCCGAGCAGGGCCAGGGTCAGGGTGGCCGACGCGGATTTCGACAGTCGCATGGGGAGCTTGCTCCTCGATCGCTTGCGGGACGGGACAGGGCCGGGGCCGCGTCCATGAGGCGGAGAACGGGGCACGGCCGAGATATGTTCCGCGCTCATCCGAGCGCGAGCGTGACCAGGATCGCTCCACCAAGGGCCAGCCGGTACCACGCGAAGGGGGCGAAACCATGGCGCCCGATGAACGCGATCAGGCCTTTTACGACCGCCAGCGCCGCCGCGAACGCGGCCACGAAACCGACCGCGATCAGGGCGAGATCGTCGACCACCAGATCGTGCCGGTTCTTCCACAGCGAGAAACTCGCCGCCGCGACCATCGTCGGCGCCAGCAGGAAGAACGAGAACTCGGTCGCCGCGCGGCGATCGACGCCGAGCAGCAGCGCGCCCATGATCGTCGCGCCCGACCGTGAAATGCCGGGGATCATCGCGACCGTCTGGCACAGGCCGATCAGGACCGCGATCCGCAGCGGTATGGCATCCGCCGCGCCATGCGTGGGGACCGGCGCGCGACGCTCTATCCAGAGGATGGCCACGGCGCCGAGGATCAGGGCGATCGCGACGACCAGCGGCGTCTGCAGCGCCTTGACCAGCGGATAGGCGATCGCGCCGATCGCCAGCGCCGGGAGCAGCGCCACGAGGACCGCAAGCGCGAAGTGGCGATCGGGACCGCCGCGGAGCAGGCCGCGCGCCATCGCGCCGATCCGCGCGCGGTAGTGCCAGCAGACGGCCGCGACGGCGCCGAGCTGGATGACGATCTCGAAGGTCTTGCCGGGAGGCGCCTCGAATCCGATCGCCGCGCCGAGCACGATCAGGTGACCGGTCGACGAGACGGGGATGAACTCGGTGAAGCCCTCGACCGCGCCCATCAGGACCGCGTCGACGTATCGGGAGATTGTCATGCGTTCCTGTCCGGCCAGCCTGTCGCGGCGGCGCACTATGCGTCCGCGGCGTGCCGGCCGTCCATGGGGCCGGCGCGCGGATCAGGGGGTCAGGAAGCCGATCGCGTCCTCGAGCTGCACGACATGCGAATAGATCATGTTGATGGCCTCGAGCTCGGCCCGATGTATCGAGTCTGTGGCTGCCGCGCAGCAATCCTCCACCACGACGACGTTGAAGCTCTCGTCGGCGAGGCTGCGGACCGTCGAGGACACGCACTGGTCGGTGAAG
>CAYSUY010000213.1:0-6641 GCA_964434345.1 uncultured Acetobacteraceae bacterium | reverse complement strand
TGCTGCTGGCGATCGCCAACGCGCTCAGCCACGACGTCTACTACAAGATGATCGATCCGGCCGCCGACACCAAGCGTCGGCTCGTCATCAGCCGCGTGCTCCTGCTGATCGTGGCCGTGATCGCGGCCTACACCGCGGGTGAACTTGGCGCGGACATCCTGTTCCTGGTGTCCTGGGCCTTCTCGATCGCCGCCTCCGGTCTGTTCGCCGGTCTGGTGCTCGGGATCTGGTGGAAGCGCTGCGGCAACGCGGCTGGCGTCTGGGGCGTGGCCGCTGGCTTCGCCACCTGCATGTTCTTCCTCGTCACGACCGAGTTCTACGGTCCCTGGGTGAAGAGCGCGATGAGCTGGATGGGCGACATCCAGATCGTGAAGGCCCGTGGCCGCGATGTTGCCTATATCTGGGGCATCAACAACATCTCGGTCGGCATCTTCGGCATCCCTGTGGCCTTCCTGGTCCAGTGGATCGTCGGCAAGGTTTCCGAGCCGGCGTCGCAGGACATGCAGGACTTCATCGACTCGATCCGTGTTCCGGCCGGCGAGGTGAAGTCGATCGAGGGCGCTGCGGCGCATTGACACGACGCTGAACACGACTGAAGACAGGGGCGGGGTCCGGCGACGGGCTCCGCCCTTTTTCTTGTCTCCGACGCGGCTATTTCCGGACCATCCATGACCGACGCAAACGACTTCCTCTGGGGTCACGCCCCGTTCTGGATCACGATCTACGCGCTGGGCATCGTGACCTGGAGCTGCGTCGGGCGGTTCCTGCTCGCCTGGTTCGTGCCGGCGATCCATCCGACGAACTACATCTGGCGCGGCTTCGTCTTCGCGACCGAGTGGGCGGTACGCCTCTGCGCCCTCGTCACGCCACGCTATGTGCGGCCTGTCTTCATGCCGCTGGTGACGTTCTTCTGGCTCTACTGGTTCGTCCGGCCACTCGTCTTCGTGGCCTTCGTCGCGTTCGGCCTGGCGCCGCGCGGCATCGTCGGGTGAGGCCGGTCATGGAGCGGCACAACATCTTCTCGATCGTCCTTCTCTCGTCGGCGATCAACGGCATGGTCTCGCCGGCGACGACCATCGTCGCGATCTTCGCCTGGGTCTGGATGCCGCCCTTCCTGCTCGGCAGCGCGGGTCTGGTGCTGTTCGCGTCGATGCTGGTGACGTCGACCGGGGCTTTGCTGCTCGCGGGCGTGCCCGCGGCGGTTTTCGAGCGGCTCGCGGGAGATCCGACGGGGCGCAACGCGCTGTGGATCTGGGCTGGCGCGTCGGTGGCGCTGATGCTTGTCAGCCTCGGCTGGCGCTTCGGCCACATGCCCTTGCCGGGAGCAGGCTGACCGGCCGGGCCGTCGCATGGAGCCGGCGTCGGAAAATCCGCGCGACCGGATCCGGGGCTGCGCGCGCCATTCGATCGGCCGGGCCTGGCTGTTCGCGCTCCTGGTGATCGCGGCGACGATGAGCGGCCTGATCGGCTGGCCGGTGATGGCGATGCGCACCGGCGCCATCCTGTCGATGCTGACCGCGGCGATACTCGCATTGCGGGCGGTCCGCGCGCCCGGACGGCCCTATCGGCGGACCGAGACCTGGATCCTGCTCGGTCGTACACATGGTCTGCCCGAGGCGCAGGCCCAGGGCATCATCGCGGCGATCCTGGCCGACACCTACTGGCGCTTCGCCACGGCCTCGGCGGCGCTCGCCCTGGGGTTCTGGTGTGGCGCGTTCCTGTTCGCCCTCGCGGGGCGAGCGGCCGGCTGAGATCCCGGTCCGCCGCGCCCGCGGGTGCGCGGCGGCTCAGCCCTTCTTGCTCGCTTCGTAGCGCGCCTTGGTCTCGGCGTTCATGGGGTAGAGGCCGGGCAGGACGACACCTTTGTCGACCTCGCCCATGATCCAGCCTTCCATGCGCTCCTGCTCCGGCGCGGCGGCGCAGACCTCGTCGATCAGCTTCTGCGGAATCAGCACCGCGCCGTCGTCGTCGACGACGACCCAGTCGTCGGGGAACACGGCGACGCCGCCGCAGCCGATCGGCTGCTGCCACGCGACGAAGGTCAGGCCGGCCACCGAGGGCGGCGCGGCGGCGCCGCTGCACCACACCGGCAGATGGGTGCCGAGCACGCCGGCGAGGTCACGCACCACGCCGTCGGTCACCAGTGCCGCGACGCCGCGCTTGTGCATGCGCGCGCACAGGATGTCGCCGAAGATGCCCGCATCCGTGTGGCCCATGGCATCGACCACGGCGACGCAGCCTTCCGGCATGGCCTCGATGGCGGCGCGGGTGGAGATGGGCGAGGACCAGGATTCGGGTGTCGCCAGATCCTCGCGCGCGGGAACGAAGCGCAGCGTGAAGGCGCGTCCGACGACGCGCTTCTGCCCCGGCGCGATCGGCCGCGTGCCGCGCATCCAGACATTGCGCAGCCCCTTCTTGAGCAGGATCGTGGTGATCGTTGCGGTCGAGACGCCGGACAGGGTCTCGATGATCTTGGTGTCTGACATTGCGCGGCCGTTCCCTTGTTCTTCCCAGAAGGACAGGGACATTGTCCCAGATCAAGGCGCCAAGCTAGTGCGCTTCATGGCCTGCCGCGACGCTTGCGAGCCATGCCGCGGCTTTCGGCGCACCGCCGAACGCGTAGACATGCAGGGCAGGGCGGCTGACGTCGGTCTCGCGCGCGCCAAGTGCGGCGACCAGCGCCATGAGGCTTGCGGTCGGGTCGGCGCTGCCGGTCAGGTGCAGCGCGCCAACGCCCAGATGAGCGGCTGTGCGAAGCGAGTTTGCGACCCCGCAGAGCCGCGCGAAGCGCAGAAGCGTCGCGATGCCGCACGGCCCCGCGATGCCCAGGCGGATCTGGCTGCCGGCAGGTATCCGGCGCGCGAGCGTGGCTACGTTTTCCGCCGCGAAGGAGAATTGCGTGACGATCCCCGCCGCGATGCCCTGGCGCGCAGCGAGGTCGAGCTTGCGCTGCATCGCGCGCGTGAGACTCTCCGCGGGGATTCGCGGATGCGCGTCGGGATAAGCCCCGAAATGGACAACGCCGATCCCGGCATCGCGGATCATGTCGCCCTCGAGGAGATCGGCGGCCTCCCGAAAGGGGCCGGCGGGACGATCGAGATCGCCCCCCAGCGCCAGCAACTCGCGCACGCCAGCCGTGCCTGCCGCATCGAGGAACGCAGCATATTCGCTTCGGCTGGCGAGCCGACGCGCCGCGACATGGGCGACCGGCTCGAAGCCGGCCTGGCGCAGGGCACCCAGGGTCGGCACGGCGTCGCCGATCGGCCGCCCGGGCAGGTGCGGCACAAAGATACGCGTGCCTGCGGGCAGCAGACGCGCCAGTTCTGGTATCTGCGCCGTCGCCCCGGGCAGCAATTCGAGGCTGGCGGAGGCCGCCAGACATGCGCAACCGCGCCGAAGAGCGGCCGTGTCCGGCGCCATGGTCTCAGGCGAAGGGAAGGCTGGAGACGACGCCCGCCCGTGCTGCCCCATCGATGCTGAAGACCGTCACGGGTTGGCCGGGAGTCCAGAATTCGCGCGCGATCATCGACAGCCCGACATTGCGTTGCAGGCGCGGAGACCACCCGGCAGATGTCACCTGACCGATACGTGGTCCGTCCGGCCCGCCGGCAACGACCGGCCATGGCTTGCCGCAGGGCGGGCAGCGACCGCCATCGAACACGATGCCGCGGATCTGTCGCTCCACGCCCGCGCGGGCGATCCTGGCGAGCGCATCGCGGCCGACATGATCGATCTCGCCGTCGGTCTTGCAGAACTTCCCCATTCCGCATTCCAGCGGGTTGTTCGCGCGCGTCATCTCGTTGCCGTAGGAGAGCAGTCCGGCCTCGATGCGGTCGGGGACGTTGGGGCATCCCGGCGCGATGTCCAGCGGCTTCCCGGCTTCCCAGATCGTGTCCCAGAGCGCGGCGCCGAGGCTGCCGTCCCTGAGGAAGATCTCGTAGCCGCCCGGCCGCGAGTAGCCGGTGCGCGCGACGACCTGTCGTGTGCCGCGGAAATCGAAGATGCCAAAGCGGAAATACCGGATCTCGCGCACGGCGTCGCCGAACACCGAGGCCATGAGATCCTCTGCCTTCGGCCCCTGGACCGCGAGCGGAGAGACGTCCGGTTCCTCGACCGACACGTCGAGGCCGCGTCCGATCGCAAGGCCCTTGGCCCAGAGCAGCACGTCGGAATCCGCGATCGAGAGCCAGAACCGGTCATCGGCGAGCTTGAGCAGCACCGGATCGTTGATCATGCCCGCGTGTTCGTCGATCAGCGGCACGTAGAGGCACTGGCCGATCCCGGCACGCGAGATGTCGCGCGGCGTCATCCATTGGACCAGACGGGCGGCGTCCGGTCCCGCGATCTCGACCTGGCGCTGGCAGGACACGTCCCAGACCTGAACATGCGTGCGCAGATGGACGAAGTCGTCCTCCACGGATCGTCCGAACGCCTTGGGGAGCAGCATGTGGTTGACGACCGAAAAGCCGGTCACGCCATGCGCTTCGACGCGGTCCGTGTAAGGCGTGCGCCGGATCCGGCGCGACATGTTGAGGCCAGATGTGGACATGGGCTTTCTTCCTGCTTCAGTTCGACCACCAAGCGGACACGCCGTTGGGCGACAGGATGACCGGCAGGTGGTAGCGCCCGTCGGGATCGGGCATGGAAAAGCGCAGGACGATGTCGTGGACGATGCGCCGTCCTGCCACCGGCATGGGGCGACCGTCGAAATAAGCGGCCACCGCGAATACCAGTTCGTAGTCTGCGCCCGCGTGTTCCGGGGCGATCTCTACCGTCTGGCTCAGGCGCCCTCCGGGATCGGTCGGCACGCTGAAGACGACCGTTCCGGTCCCGTCCCGGGCCAGTCGGCGCAGCGTGACCTCGACGCCCCCTGCGTGCAGCCCCTCGACGGCGTCGAGCGTATGTGTCGATACGATGGCCATCACCGCCTCACTCGATGGACGCCTTGTCGCGCTTGCTGGTCGTGGCGAGCACGATCGGGCTGATCACGCCCCTGGCCTTGACGTTGACGCAGGCCGTCTTGCCGCTGGCGATCGCGCGCCGAAGCGCGGGCCCGAGCTGCTCGCGCCGTTCGACGAGTTCGCCATGTCCGCCCAGCCCCTCGAACATGCGGTGGAAGGGAATGTCGCGGAAATCGGTGGCGAAGTGCTTGCCGCTCGCGAAGAGCCGTTCCTGCTGCTGCGAGATGCAGTCGAGGCCGCCGTTGTTGTCGATCACCACGACGATGGGCAGCTTTTCCTGGAACGCGGCCTCGATCGACAACCCGCCGGACAGGAAGGCACCGTCGCCGCTGATCAGGACGACGTTGGAGTCGCGATGGGTGTTCTTGGCCGCGAGCGCAAGCGACACGCCGACGCCGAGCAGGCTGAAGCTTCCGGGATGCAGGATGCCCGCGAGCTTGCGCCCGTGCCAGCCGGCGAGGTTGACGGCGATCTCCGACCAGAAATGCGTGTTGCCGCCGTCGAAGACGAGCCAGTCCCTGTCGCCCATCTCGGCCTGGACATCGAGCGACAACTGGAGCGGATGGATCTTGTCCGACGTGGCGGAAGCCGCCGCGACGTCCCGTTCCAGGTCGGCGAGGGTCTGCTCGACCCAGGCGCCGCGCCGGCGCCGGTTCAGGTCGAACCACGCGCGGTCGAGGCGCCAGCGTCCCGCCGCCTGCATGCCGGAGAGCGCGTCGAGAAACGCCCCGGGATCGCTCAGCAGCAGACGGTCGGCCGCGCGATTGAATTCCAGTTCCTCGTGCGAGCCGTTGACGCAGACCAGCTTCGTGGACGCCGGAAAGAAAGGCGCGTTGCCGAAGTTCATCTGGTTGTCCAGTCGACCGCCGATCATCACGGCGACGTCGCATTCCTCGAGCGCGGCGCGCGAAGGCTGGTACTGGTGCACATCCGCGAGACCCATATAGGCCTCGCATTCCTCCCCGAGCAGTTTCTGGTGGTAGGGAACGTTGAAGATCGGGATGCCGAGGCGCATTCCCGTCGCCTCCAGGCGCCGCTCCGCGCCGCTCCACCACACGCCATGGCCGCCGATGAGTATCGGGCGCTGCGCGGAGGCGACGAGGTCGAGTGTCTCGTCGAGGGCCGACGGTTCGGGCCAGGCGCGGGGAACGGGCCGCGGACCTCGCGAAAAGGGTCGCTCCTCGCGTCCGGCATCCTCGTCGAAGGACGAGAACATGATGTCGACCGGCAGGCTCAGATGTACGGGGCCGGGATAGCCGCTGGTGACGATGGTCCTTGCGCGATCGACGAACTCGCTGATGCGCGTGCCGTCTGTCACGCTGACGCTGTACTTCGTGAGTGGCGCCGCGATCGCGACGTCGTCGATCTCCTTGAACCCGCCTGCGCCGCGGCGCTTCAGAGTGCTCGAGCCGGTCACGAATATGACCGGCGAGCGCTCGCCCCATGCCTCCATCATCGCCGGGACGGCGTTCGCGAAGCCTTCCGGGCCGACGAGGCAGACGGTCGGCTTGCGGGAGATGCGCGCATGGGCGTCGGCGAGATGCCCGGCGACCTGCTCGTGCGGGCAGTTGATGACTCGCATCTGCAGTTCCATGAACCCCTCGAGGGCCGGGTTGCAGAACCCTCCCGACAGGGTGAACACATGCTCGACGCCCTTCTCGTGGAGCGCCCGGGCGAGCA
>CAYSUY010000212.1:308-6790 GCA_964434345.1 uncultured Acetobacteraceae bacterium | reverse complement strand
CCGCGCGACCTGGCCGCATGCGCTGGGGGCCGCGGGCTACCAGCCCATGCTGATCAGCCGGCTCCACGCGATGGGCCCCGACCAGATGCACGGCTTCGTCGCGCGCGAGGTCGGCGATCACAGCCCGAATTATGGCGGCGTCGCCCGGCACGACATGGGCCCGCTCAACGACACCAACGACCCCAACCGCGTCAGCGTCGACGTCTCCGGCCCCGGGCAGAGCTCCTACCAGCTCAAGGACATGGAGACCGCCGACGCCGCGATCGCGGCGCTCGAGGGCATCGCCGCGCGCCGCGCCGCCGGGCACGACGAGCCGTTCTGCCTCTCGGTCGGGTTCATGCTGCCGCATCCGCCGTATATCGCGTGGCCGGAGGATTATGCGCTCTATGCCGATCGCATCGGCATGCCGGCGCTGCCTGCTCCGGAGGCCGACCATCCCTGGCTCGCCTGGTGGCGCGAGAACCGCAAGATCACGGACACGCGGCCGGACGACGTGCTGCGCGCCCGCGCCGCCTATTGGGGCCTGGTCACCCGGCTCGACATCCTCATCGGTCAGGTCGTCGACCGGCTCGAGGCGCTTGGCCTCGCCGAGGATACGCTGATCGTCTACAGCTCGGACCACGGCGACCAGCTCGGCGAACGCGGATTGTGGTGGAAGCACACTTTCTACGAGGAATCGGTCAAGGTTCCGCTGATCCTGAGCTGGCCCGGACATCTGCCGCAGGGCGAGCGCCGCGCCCATGTCGTGAACCTGATCGACGTCGCCGCGACGATGGTCGACGCCCTCGGCGGCAAGCCCCTGCCGCATGCGCAGGGGATCAGCTTTCTCGACGTGGCCCGCGACGGATCGGCGCGCTGGATCGACGAGACCTTCTCGGAATACTGCACCGACACGGTCCCCCACTGGACCGGCGGGATGGCGGTGCAACAGCGCATGATCCGCAGCGGCACCTGGAAGCTGATCGACTACAACGGCTACCGCCCGCAGCTCTTCGATCTCGCCGCGGATCCGCACGAACTCCACGATCTCGCCGAGGATCCCGCGCATCGCGCCGTCCGGGACCGGCTGGTTCAGAAGCTGCGCGCGGACTGGGATCCCGACGCGATAGCGGCGCGGATGCGCGCACGTCGTCGTGACAAGGATGTGATCGGTGCCTGGGCGCGGGGTACGCGCCCCGCCGACCAGCATCGCTGGAAGCTGACGCCCGACCAGAACTGGGTCGGAGACAAACCGGCGGAGTGACCGCCGACAAGGGGGGAGACAAGCGACATGTTCAGACGTTCCATCCTGGCCGGCGCCGCTCTGGCGCTCGGCATCGCCGCGTCGGCGGCCGCGCAGCAGGCGCTGCCGATCCGCATCGGCGCGGCCAATGCGACCGATCACGCCGCCGCCTTCATCGGCGTCGAGCGCGGCATCTTCGCCAAGCACGGCCTCGACGCGAAGCTGGTCATGTATCAGACCGGCGTGGAGATGATTAACGGCCTGCTCAGCGGCGCGCAGGACGTCAACATCATGGGCTCCATCCCGTTCCTGGCCGGCGTGTCGAACGGGCAACCGCTGGTCCTCATCGGGCATCTGCACGGCGACGCCGTGAACATGAGCTACTCGATGAACAACTCGATCGTCGCGACGCCCGCCTCCGGGATCAAGGAAGGCGACGTCAAGGCGCTCAAGGGCAAGAAGATCGGCCTGCCGCGCGGCACCGGCGCCGAGGGCTACCTGCTGGGCGTTCTCGCCGCCAACGGGATGAAGGACAGCGATGTCACGCTGGTCAACATCGCGCCGAGCAACCAGACGACCGCGCTGCGCCAGGGCGATGTCGATGCGCTTGCGGCATGGGAGCCCTGGGGCTCGATCTCCAGCCTGCGCGTGCCCGGCGCCTATCGTGTCGTCTCCGGCGGCTGCGAGGCCTGCTACGATCCCGGCACGATCCTGACCACGCGCGCCAACATCGCATCGAAGGCCGAGCAGCTGCGCCGCTTCATGGTCGCCTTCTCCGAGGCGCATCAATGGCTGCGCCAGAACTACGACGCGGCCGCCGAGATCAACATGCGCTGGATTCAGGGCGTGGATCTCGACGTCATGAAGCTGTCGATCCGTCGCTCCGGCTACGACCTGCGCGTCACGCGCAACACGCTGGACGGCTACGACAAGCGGACGATCCCGGCCCTGGTGGGCGACAAGCGCATGGCGAAGACGGTTCCCGCCGCGTCGATCGTCGATCCGCAATTCTACAAGCATGTCGAGCAGGTCGCGCCGCAGTTCTTCTCCGACCTGCCGCCGATCCCGGCGGATCGCCGCCTGTGAGCGCGGCGCCGAAGATCGCGATCCGCGATCTGCGGCTCGAGTATGTCGACGAGGAGCGCGGCCAGCGCCATGTGGCGGTGGACGCGCTCTCCCTCGACGTCGCGGAGAAGGAGTTCCTTGCCGTGGTCGGCCCGTCCGGCTGCGGCAAGTCGACCCTGATCTCCGCGATCGCGGGCTTCCTCAAGCCACGCGGCGGGACGCTGGAGATGGACGGGCGGCCGATCGGCAAGCCCGGCGCGGATCGCGGCGTCGTATTCCAGGAATACGCACTGCTGCCGTGGAAGCGCGTGATCGACAACGTCGCGCTCGGCCTCAAGTTCAAGGGCATGGCGAAAGCCGAACGCCACGCCATAGCGCGCCGATTCCTCGAGATCACGGGCCTCGCCGCGGCGGCCGAGAAGTTTCCCCATGAATTGTCGGGCGGCATGAAGCAGCGCGCGGCCGTGGCCCGCACCCTGGCCAATGCCCCCGAGATCATGCTGATGGACGAGCCCTTTGCGGCGGTCGACGCGCAGACGCGCCTGACCTTGCAGGAGGAACTGGTCCGCATCTGGGAGACCAGCCGCGTCACGGTGCTCTTCGTCACCCACAGCGTCGAGGAGGCGGTCTTCCTCGCCGACCGCGTGGTTGTGCTGACGCCGGGGCCGGGCCGGGTCAAGGCGAGCGTACCGATCCCCATCGCGCGATCCCGGCGCAACTGGGCGACGCTGAACGCCGATCCCGAATTCGGCATGCTGCGCGACCGCGTCCTGACGCTGGTGCGCGGAGGCGACGCATGATCCGCCCGCTGGTGGCGACGTTGGCCCTGGCGCTCGCCTATCTCGGCTACGAGGCCTGGCTCGATGCCGGCGGCGCACGCAAGCTGTCGGGGATCGAGGTGCCGTCGCCGAAGGGACATTACGAGCTGCGCGTCGCCTTTCCACCGGAGGGGTTTCACGTCACCCGCATGCAGGCGATCGGCCGCCTCATCGAGGTCAAGGGCCACTCGGTCTTCCTGATGGATGTCGAGCCGCAGGACCTGCGCGCCATCGCGCGGAACTACTGGATCGTCGGCGTCGCGCGGTGGAAGGGGCTATGAGCACCGCCCTCGCCGCGCCGTCCCTGCCCCTGTCCCGCCGCCTCGCACGGCCGGCAAAGGGGGCGCTGGGTCTCGTCCTGTTCCTCGCCCTGTGGCAGGCCTCCGTCCCGCTGGTCGGGCTCGAGCCCTATTTCTATCCGGCACCCGCCGATGTCTGGCGCGCCTTTCTCGACCTCGTCGCAAAGGGCATCCTTCCGGTCTACCTGATCGACAGCATCGGGCGCTACGCGAGCGGCGTCGCGATCGGCACCGTGCTCGGCATCGCCTGTGGCCTCGCAATCGGGATCAGCCGCCTTGCCGACCGGACGCTGTCGCCGGCGATCAATTTCCTGTTCGCGATCGTCGAGGTCGCCTGGATCCCGATCTTCGTCATCTGGTTCGGCTACGGGTTCAAGACGATCCTGATCGCGCTGACCTATGTCGTCTTCTTCCCGATGCTCTACAACACGCTGGTCGGCGTGCGGACGGTCCCGCAGGTCTTCGTGAACGCGGCCCTGTCGCTGGGCGCGACGCGGCTGCAATTGCTGCGCGAGGTGATCCTGCCCTCGGTGCTGCCCAACATCATCACCGGCTTTCGCGTCGGGGCGGGGTTCGCGTTCCGCGGCCTGATCTTCGCCGAGATCGTCGCCGCCAAGAGCGGCATCGGGTACCTGATCTTCGAGGGTGCCGCCAACCACCAGACCGCGCGCACCATCGTCGGCATGATCGTGATGGGACTGCTCTGGCTGGGGATCGACAATCTCTACCTCAAGCCCATCGAGCGCATGACGGTCGAACGCTGGGGCTCCGTGACGACCGCGGAGAGACGCGAATGAGCCGCTTCGCGCGCCACCTGCCCGGCCTGCTGCCCTTCGCGGCCGCGATCGCCTTCTGGCTCGTCCTGCCCCAGGCGATCGACTACCCCACCTACATGCTTCCGCCGCTGGGCCAGGTCCTCGACCGGATCGGCGAGTCCGTGATGGACGGCTCGCTGGCACTGCATGTGCGCGACAGCCTCTGGCGCCTCGCGCTGGGCTTCGCGATCGGCAACGGGATCGCCATTCCGCTGGGCGTCGCGATCGCGATGAACCGGCACGTCTCCGATCTGCTGCGGCCGCTGCTGACCTTCCTGCAGTCGATCGCCGGGATCGCATGGGTGCCGCTGGCGATCATCTGGTTCGGCATCGGCATGGGCTCGGTCGTCTTCGTCATCGCCAACACGATCTTCTTCGCCTCGATCCACAACACCGTGACCGGCGTGCAATCGATCCCCAACACGCTGCACCGCGCGGTACGCAGCCATGGCGGCAGCGGGACGCAGGTCCTGACCGAACTCGTCCTGCCCGGCGCGCTGGTCCAGATCATCCTGGGTCTGCGCACGTCGATGGCCTATGGCTGGCGCGCGCTGGTGGCGGGCGAGATGATCGCCGGCACCTCGGGCCTCGGCTACATGACCATCGAGGCGGTGCAATGGTACAAGACCGAGACGATCCTGATGGGGATGATCGTCATCGGCCTGCTCTGGCTGGCGCTCGACCGCATCCTGTTCGTGCCGCTCGAAAACGCCACCATCAAGCGCTGGGGCATGATCCGGGCGTGATGGCTCCGCGCGCGCGCGGACCGCGGAACAAGGCAGGGGGCAGCTCCGTTATCCCGGTGTCGCCACGACGTGCAACACGGGCTGCCATCCGCCATGGCTCATGCCATCCATCGTCTCATCCACGACATGCCCAAGGCGCCGGCCGCGACGGCACGGGCGCTGCTTCTCGTCACGCTGGCGGCGATGGCGCTCGGCGGCTGCGCCCAGCGCTGGACCAAGCCCGGGGCGACCGAGGCCGATTTCAAGATCGCCCAGCTGCGCTGCGAGAGCCACGGCTATCAGCGCCTGCCGGCGGAGCTGTTCTGGACCCAGGTCTCGGCCGGGTATTACGCACCGGGATACCGGAATTGCCGGAAATCGCATGGGAGCCGGCGCTGCGAGTCCCGGCCCGGACACTATGTCCCCGCGCGCTATGGCCATGTGGATCGGAACGAGGCGGCGCGAGACCGGTTCGTGGCGCTGTGCCTCGCCGACAACGGCTGGCGTCCCGTGGACTGACCGCGCGGCGACGGCTGCGAGCCGCAGGTCAGGCCACCGGACGGCGTCGCATCGGGATCGCCGAGGGGTAGATCTGGGCGCTTGCGCCACCGGCCCAGAGGTCCAGACGTCCGCGATAACGATCCCAGGCGCGGCGCGCGCGATGCATCAGCGCCGCGTCGTCGAGACCGGGCACGCGGCCATCCACGAGCACCTCGCGGCCTGCGACGATCACGGTCTCGCAATCGCGACCGCTGCCCGCGAGCACGAAGCTGCGCACCGGATCGTCGACAGGCCCATGACGAAGTCCGGGCAGCCTCCAGATGCAGATATCCGCGGCGGCACCCGCAGCAAGGCGACCGAGATCGGGCCGTCCCAGCGCATCCGCCCCACCCACCGTCGCGGCATGGAGGAAATCCGCGATCTTTCCCGCGCCGCGCCTGCCGTCGACGACCTTGCACAGCAGCGAACCGATCCGCATCTCCTCGACGAGGTCGGGCGGGAACGTGTCCGTGCCAAGCCCGATCCTGAGCCCCGCCGCGCGATACCGGTCGAAGGAGCGCAGGACATCGCCCTCGCGGGCATTGACGACCGGGCAATGGCAGATGCTCGTTCCGGTTCGCGCGAGCGCCTCGATCTCGGCGAAATCCCGGACATGGATCGCGTGGGTCAGGCAGACCTGGGGCCCCGTCATCCCGGTCTCCATGAGCCATTCGAGCGGCGGCTTGCCGTATCTCGCCATCGACGCGGCGAGGTCCTGGGCATATTCCGCGACATGGGTCCGGATATGGACGCCGCCCAGCGCGCGCGACTGCCGCATCGTCTCCTGGAGGAGATCGGCCGAACAATTGCCGGCCTGATAGGGAAAGAGGAAACCGCTCAGGCGCGGATTGCCGCGAGCCTGGAGATGCCGGATCAGCGCGATGTTGCGGTCGAGACCGTCGCGCGCGGCCCGATGGTCCCAGATCCGCTCCCGCGTTCCATCTGGAAGCGCGCACTCGACCGCCTCGGGCGTTTCGATCATGACAATGAGCGCAAGC
>CAYSUY010000212.1:0-298 GCA_964434345.1 uncultured Acetobacteraceae bacterium | reverse complement strand
GATAGAAATGGGCGACCCAGGCCCGCACGCCAAATCGATCCGCCGCGTCGGCGACCGCATAGGGCTCCGCATCGTATTCGCTCCACCCCTTCGCGGCGCTGCCGGTGACCATGCCGAAGCTCGTGGCACCGTGCTTCAGCAACGTCACCACGGCGAACTCGGCGCTCGCGTGCAGATCGTCGTCGTCCCAGTGATACGCGCGCCCCCCGTCGCGCGTATCGGCAAGGGGCTTCGGAACGCCCGGCACATCGGCGTCGCTCCGCAGCACCTGGGCGTCGAGATTCGCGATGCAATGAAG
>CAYSUY010000211.1:1712-6817 GCA_964434345.1 uncultured Acetobacteraceae bacterium | reverse complement strand
GCGACCCGTCAGGTCGTCGTCACCGCGAATGGCGACGGCGCTTGGAGCCATGCGTTGTCCAATGCCGATTATGGCTTCATGGGGCAGGGCACGATCGCCGTCTCGGCGCTCGCGACCGATGCGCTCGGCAACCAGGGCAATGCGACGACATCCAGCTTCGTCGTCGACACCGCGGCCCCCACGCTGTCGTCACTCGTCCTCGTGGATGGCGTGCGGACCGGCGGCGTCGTGCGCGTCAAGGATACGACGCCCGATCTGCGCTTCACGGCCGAGGCCGACGCGACCGTTCAGGTCGACTGGAACAATGACGGGACCTTCGAGAACACTCTCGTCGGGACCGGCGCACAGGACACGCTGACCGACCCGGTGCCGCGCGCCGATGGCGTGCACACGATCCGCGTGCGCGCGACCGATGGCGCCGGCAACCAGACCGAGCGCGTGCTGACCTACGAAATCGACACCGTGGCGCCGGACAATGCCGGGATCGCGGTCGATCCGCTGGGCACGAAGATCCGCATCGCCTTTACCGAGTCGGTGTCCGATGCGCTCTCTCTCGCCGACATCACGCTGTCCGGCGGCAAGAGCTTCGGTACCGGCGCGAGCCTCGTCGCCATCGACGCCGCGGGCGGCCGGGCGCGCATCTTCGAGATTGTCACCGGCGAGCGCGCGACGCTCCTGTCCGGCGATACGCTCAGCGTTGCTGCGGCAAAGCTGGGTGATCTCGGCGGCAACGTCCCGTCGGGCAACGTCGCGTTCGTGCTTCCCGCCTTCGACAGCACGCCGCCGGAGGCGACGATCACCGTCGACGACGCGGTGCTGAAGCGCGGCGAGACCGCGATGGTGACGATCTCCTTCTCCGAGGCGGTCTCCGGCTTCGATCGCAACGACATCACGGTCTCGTCCGGCACGCTGGGCTCCCTGGTGCGCGGCGCGAACAACAGCTTCACCATCGCCTATGTTCCGGCGGACGGGACGACGGGCTCCGTTACGCTCTCCGTGACCGCAGACAGCTATCAGGACCTCGTCGGCAATGCGGGGGCGGGCGCGAACAGTCAGATCCTGGTCGACACCCAGCCGCCGCGCCTGTCCATCGCGACCAGCGATGCCTCGCTGATCGGCGGGGAGGCGGCGACGCTGACCCTGACCTTCACCGAGGATCCGGGTGTCGGTTTCGGCAGCGAGGACCTGGTGGTCACCGGCGGCACGCTGGGCCAGATGAGCGGCGCCGGCCTGACCCGTAGCGTCCTGTTCACGCCGAACAGCGATTTCACGGGGTCTGCATCGATTTCCCTCGCGTCCGGTGGTCTCGTCGACGCGGCCGGCAATGCCGGCGTCCTTCAGGCGGTGCCAGCCATCGCCATCGACACGCGCGCGCCGACCCTCGCCATCGCGAGCAACCGTGCGGCGGTGAAGGCGGGCGAGAGCGCGACCATCACCTTCACCTTCAGCGAGGATCCCGGGGCGAGCTTCACGGCCGCCGATATCCAGGTGTCCGGCGGTACGCTGGGCGCTCTCGGCGGTTCCGGAACGACGCGCACGGCGCTGTTCACGCCCGCGAGTGATGCCTCCGGCACGGCGACGATCTCGGTCGCCTCCGCGACGTATCAGGATGCCGCGGGCAACGCCGGCGGAGCCGCATCCCTGTCGGGGACGCTTGCCATCGACACGCGCGCACCGACCCTGGCGATCTCCAGCGACAGGAGCGCGCTGAAGGCGGGCGAGACGGCGACCATCACCTTCGCCTTCAGCGAGGATCCAGGGGCGAGTTTCACGGCCTCCGACATCTCGGTGTCCGGTGGCACGCTCGGCGCGATCTCGGGAACCGGTGCGACACGGACCGCCATCTTCACGCCGGGCGCGAATATCCAGACCGGCAGCGCGGCGATTTCCGTCGCGGCGGGAAGCTACGCCGACGCCGCCGGCAATGCCGGTGCCGGCGCGACGATGCCGGCGATCGCGATCGACACCCGGATTCCGGCCGTCACGGCGGCGACGGTGGCCGCGGACGGGACGAGTGTGTCCATCGTCTTCGCGGAGACCCTCGCGGGCACGACCCCGTCGATCGAGCGCTTCACGGTCGTGGCCGATGCGGAGCCCGTGACGATCACCGGCGTCGCGATCCTGGGCAGCGTCGTGACGCTGTCGCTCGCGAGCGCCATCGTCTCCGGCGACGTGGTCAGCGTGAGCTACGCGCGGGCGAACGACGCGCAGGATCTGCGCGATCCCGGCGGCAATCCGGCGCAAGGTTTCTCCGGCCGGGCCGTCGTCAACGGCTCGGTCTTCCTGCCACCCGCGGTGGTGCTGACGGGCGATGGCCTCGGCAACGTGCTCGGCGGTGGCCAGGGGGCGGATACGCTGTCGGGTCTCGGCGGCGAGGATCGCCTGAGCGGTCTCGCCGGCGGGGACACGCTGCTCGGCGGTGACGGCGATGATGCTCTCATCGGGGGTCGCGGCAATGACAGGCTGGACGGCGGCGCCGGAAACGATACGGCCGATTACGGCTACCTGACCGCGGCGACGGGCGTCACCGCGGCGCTGAACGGGGCAGGACCGGTCGTCGTCGCGGTATCCCCGGGCGACACCGACACGCTGATCTCGATCGAGAACCTGACCGGCGGCGCCGGTTCGGACGCCCTGACCGGCGATACGGGCGCCAATCTGCTGCGCGGCGGTGCGGGCAACGACGTGCTGAACGGCGCGGGCGGGAACGACACGGCCGATTACGGCTACCGCGCATCGGGTGTAACGGCCACGCTGAACGCGGAGGGCACGGTCACGGTCACGGCGGGTGCGGGCGATACGGACACGCTGCTGTCGATCGAGAACATCCGCGGCACGTCGTTCGACGACGCGCTGACGGGCGACAGCGCGTCGAACGTGCTGCGCGGCGGCGCGGGCAACGACGTGCTGAACGGCGCGGGCGGGACCGACACGGCGGATTATGTGTATCTCGCGGCGGGGATCACGGTCGCGGTGGACGCGTCCGGGACGGTGACCCTGGTCGCCGGCAACGGCGACACGGACACGCTGATCTCGATCGAGAACGTGACGGGCGGCGCCGGGAACGACGTTCTGACGGGCGATGCCGGGGCCAACGTTCTGACCGGCAATGCCGGCATCGACACGCTGAGCGGCGGCGGCGGCAACGACACGCTGCTGGGCGGTGCCGGAGACGCGCTGCTCGGCGGCGACGGCGACGACGTGCTCGTCCTGTCGGGCGGGGAGTCGGACACGATCAGCGGTGGTGCTGGAACGGACACGGTTGTGCTGCGCGGCCTTCCGGCCGGGACGGCGATCGATCTGAGCAATCCCGCGGATGTCGCGGGTGCGTCGATCGAGGCGTTCGACACGGAGGCCGGAGCTGGCGGCGTGCGCTTGGCGCTGTCCGCGGCGTCGGTGGCGGAGCTGTCGGACACGGACACGCTGCGGATCGTGGCGGGTGCCGCGGACACGGTGGAGTTCGTGGATGCCGGCTGGACGCTGACGGGCCCGGTGACCAACGGGTTCGAGACCTATGTGAACGGCGGCTCGGTTCTCGTGGTGAGCGAGGCTGCGTCTGTCGTCCTGGTGACGGGGATCACGCAGAGCGGCACGGAAGGCGTGGACACGCTGACCGGCGGTGCGGGCAATGACACGCTGTCGGGTCTCGGCGGCAACGACACGCTGACCGGTCTCGGCGGCTCGGACACGCTGATCGGCGGTTCGGGGAACGACACGCTGGACGGCGGCACGGGCAACGACGTGCTGAACGGCGAGGGCGGGAACGACACGCTGGTCGGCGGCGCGGGAACCAACACGCTGAATGGCGGGACGGGGAGCGATTTCGACGCGGCGAGCTATCGCGCGCTGAGTTCGGGTGGCGTGACGGTCGTCTTGAACGCCGGGGCGAATGGCGGGAATGACGGGACGGCTGTGTTCGCGGGCGGTTCGGACGTTCTGACGGGGATCGAGCAGATCCTGGGCAGCGCGCAGGCCGATACCCTGCAGGCGAACTCCGTCGATTCTGCGTTCAACCTTCTGTTCCTGCGCGGCGAGGGCGGGAACGACGTGCTGACGGGTCCGTCGGTGCGCAACACCGCGGCGATGGCGGATTACGCCTTCGTTCCAGGTCAGACGCTGGGCGTGAGCGTCGATCTCGCGCTGGGTCTTGCGGCGGATGGTCTGGGCGGCACGGACACGCTGGTGAACATCACCGGGGTTCGGTCGACGTCCTTCGCGGACACGCTGCTGGGCAGCGCGTCGAACGACCGGTTCCGTGATGTGGGTGGCGACGACTTCATCGACGGTCGCGGCGGCAGCGGCGACATGATCGACTACCAGCAGGCGTCTGGTTCGGTGACGGTCGATCTTGGCGCCTCGACGGCGACGGGCGCGGCGGGCAACGACACGCTGCTCGGAATCGAGGATGTGCGCGGCAGCAGCTCGGGGGACACCCTGCGCGGGAGCTCGGCCAACAACGTGCTGCGCGGCGTGGCCGGGAACGACCTTCTCGACGGCGCGGGCGGGTCCGACACGGCGGATTACGGCTACCTGACGACGTCGGTGACGGCGACGCTGGATTCTGCCGGGACGGTGACGCTGGTGGCGGCCTCTGGCGACACGGATACGCTGGTGTCGATCGAGAACCTGTTCGGCGGCAGCGCGGCGGATACGCTGACGGGCGATGCGGGTGCCAACATCCTGCGCGGCAATGGCGGGACCGACGTGCTGAACGGCGCGGGCGGGACCGACGTCGCGGATTACCGGTACCTGTCGACGGCGGTGACGGTGTCGCTGAACGCGGGTGGGACGGTGACGGTGGTCGCCGGTGCGGGCGACACGGACACGCTGATCTCGATCGAGGGCGCGTTCGGCGGCTCGGGCAACGACACGCTGACGGGCGACGCGACGGACAATGTGCTGCTCGGCTTCACGGGCACCGACACGCTGATCGGCGCGGGCGGGAACGACACGGTTGATTACGGCTATCTGTCGGCAGGTCTGACGGCGACGCTGGACTCGACGGGCACGCTGACGCTGACGGCTGGCGTTGGCGATACGGACACGCTGGTGTCGATCGAGAACATCCGCGGCACGTCGTTCGACGACGCGCTGACGGGCGACAG
>CAYSUY010000211.1:638-1612 GCA_964434345.1 uncultured Acetobacteraceae bacterium | reverse complement strand
GGAACGACGTTCTGACGGGCGATGCCGGGGCCAACGTTCTGACCGGCAATGCCGGGATCGACACGCTGAGCGGCGGCGGCGGCAACGACACGCTGGTGGGCGGTGTGGAAGATGTCCTGCTCGGTGGCGACGGCGACGATGTGCTGGTGATGACCGGTGGCGCCGTTGGTGCGATCGCCGGCGGAACGGGTGCCGACACGCTCGTCCTGCGCAACGTGGCGACGGGTGCGAGTTTCGACCTTGTCGCACCGGCGAGCGTCAACGGCGCATCGATTGAAGTGATCCAGGCCGAGGGCTCGCCGAACGGCGCGCAACTGCTCCTCTCGGCCGCGGGCGTGGCGGCGATTTCCGACACGGATACCCTGACCATTTCGGCCGGCGCGAACTACACCATCGCCCTTACCGATGCGGATTGGATTCTGGCACCCCCGTCGAATTCCGGGTTTCAGATTTACACCAACGGAACCGTCGCTGTCCTTGTGAGCGAGGCAGCCGACGTGGTGCTGCCACGTGGCGAGACCCTCGACGGCACTGGCGGCGATGACACGTTGACAGGCGGTATCGGCGCAGATGTGTTGTCCGGTCTGGCCGGCAACGACACTTTGATCGGTCTCGCCAGTGTCGACACCCTTTTCGGTGGCGATGGTGCGGATGTCCTTGATGCCGGTGCAGGCGCCGACACACTCGATGGCGGGGCCGGGGACGATACGCTTGTCGTGACCGACACCGACGCCCGGATCGATGGCGGCGCCGGTTCGTCGGACATTGCGCGCTTCGGCACAGCCGTGTCTGCGAGCAATCTCGCAAATTCCGATCTGGTGAATGTCGAGGTCGTCGAGATCGTCGCCACGGTGACGGCGACGTATGATTTCTCGGTCCAGGCCGAAGGACTGCGGATCTTCGGAAGCGCAGGCGTCGACGCGATCATCGGCGGCGACGGGGCTGATACGATCGACGGAACGGGCGGAGCGGAT
>CAYSUY010000211.1:0-628 GCA_964434345.1 uncultured Acetobacteraceae bacterium | reverse complement strand
ACGCTGCGAGGTGGCGCTGGCAACGATCTGCTTGTCGTAACGGATGGCGATGCGTTTATCGACGGTGGCGATGGCACGGAAGACACGGTTCGGTTCGGCACGCCGGTGTCTGGAACCAATCTGTCAGACGCAGATCTCGTGAATATCGAGGTGGTCGAGATCACGGGCAGCGTTTCAGGAACCTACGATTTCTCCGTGCAGACGGAGGCGTTGCGGATTTCGGGCGGGTTGGCCAACGACACGATCCTGGTGACGGAAGCGAGCCGCTTTGTGGCCACCAATGCGGCGGTCTCCGTGATCGGCGCGTTGTCCGGTGCGGCCGGCGTCTCGGCGCTCAATACGATTGCCGCAGCCGCGAATGGCATCGTCACCGCGACGATCAGCGGCACGGCGGCGGAACTTTCCGCGCTTACGACCAGTCCGACCGATGCGATCGCGATCACTGTGACCGATGCCGCCAATACGGCGCTTGCGGCAACGACCCTGAGCGCGATCGGCGGCACGACGTTCGGTACGGTAACGGTGTCTAACGCGGTCGCGATCAGCGGCTCGGCCGCGGAGCTGACCGCGGCGCTGGTGACCGAGGCGACCCGTGTCGTGGCGACGACGGCCACGGTGACGGTCAACG
>CAYSUY010000210.1:0-6912 GCA_964434345.1 uncultured Acetobacteraceae bacterium | reverse complement strand
CTTCGCCTGACACGGACCGAAAGGGGCCGGCCCGCGCATCACGCGCGGGCCGGCCTTTTCGTTTGCGGCACCGGACGCAGCATCCCGGGCGGGATTCCTCTTGCCGTCAATCTGCCCTAGACTCGGCGGATCACTGGGGAACGCATCGCATGGACCTGTCCGATTTCGCCGCGCTCGAGAACGACGCCGAACTCGCCGCCACCCGGCTCGGCCACCTCACCAAGGGCATTCCGCCTGCCGTCGGCGCGCTGGCGCTTGGCGATGTCGGTCGAAAGGGCTGGAACCTGCTGCGCGGCGACCTGCCGTTGCCGGCCTGCGTGCTGCATGTCGACCGGGTGCGCGACAACAGCCGCTGGATGAAGGAATTCCTCGCGCTCAACGATCTGGTGATCGCGCCGCACGGCAAGACGACGATGGCGCCGCAGCTCTTCTCGTTGCAGCTGCGGGCCGGCGCCTGGGCGATCACCGTCGGGACGATCCATCAGATGGCGGTGGCGCGCCATTTCGGCGCGCGGCGCATCCTCATGGCGAACCAGCCGATCGGCCGCGTCGCGGTCGATGCGTGTTTCGCTCAGCTCAAGGCCGATCCCGGGTTCGAACTCTACCTGCTCGCCGAATCCCTCGCGGGCGTCGAGATGCTCGCGGCCCGCGCGCGCCGCGCCGGTCTCGCCCCGGATCGCGCGATCGACGTCCTGCTCGAGGTCGGCTATCCAGGCGGTCGCACGGGCTGCCGCGACGTCGCTACGGCGATCGCCGTGGCTGAGGCCGTGGCGGCGACCCCGGGTCTGCGCCTCGCCGGGATCGAGAATTTCGAGGGGCTGCTGCCGACGACGGAGGCGGTGGATTCCTTTCTCGACACCTATGCCGACGTGGCCGAAGCGATCGCCGGGCGCGGTCTGCTGCGCAAGGATGCGCCGGTCATCCTGACCGCCGGCGGCAGCGCCTTTTTCGACCGTGTCGCGCGTCGCCTCGCGCGGATCCAGCTGCCCGGACCGGTCCTGCGCGTCATCCGCAGCGGGTGCTACATCACCCACGACATCATGGGCTACGAGAAGAATTTTCGCCGCATGAAGGCGGCGGGCGAGGTCGGCCTGCCGGGGCATGACCTGACGCCGGCGCTGGAAGTCTGGACCTATGTCCAGTCGCGGCACGATGCGACCAAGGCGATCGTGTCGATGGGACGACGCGACATCGGTACCGATGCGGGGTGGCCGATCCCGACGCTCTGGTTTCGCCCCGGCGCAATGGAGACGCCTCAGCCGGTCCCGGTCGGCCATGGGCTCGAGGGGATGAACGACCAGCACAGCCACCTCGTTCTGCCTCCGGGCAGCCCGCTCGCCGTCGGCGACATGGTCGCCTTCGGCATGGGGCATCCCTGCACGACCTTCGACAAATGGGACACGATCCTGATGGTCGGTCCCGGCTACGACGTCGTCGGCGCCCTGCGGACGTTTTTCTGAGTCGCGCGGGCGTCCGGGGCGCGCGGGTCCTACGTCGTCCGTTTCAGCCCGTCGGCGATCTTCTCCGCCATCATGATGATCGGCAGATTGAGATTGGCGCACGGAATGCTCGGCATCAGCGAGGCGTCGCACACCGTCAACCCCTCGACGCCGATCACCGCGCCGTCGGGGCCGCAAACGGCCATCCGGTCGTCGCGCCGTCCCATGCGCGCGGTGCCCGAGGCGTGCCAGACACCCGTCGTGGCCTGGGAGAGATAGGCCGCAAGCGTCTCGTCGTCGGCCAGCAGCGCCGCGAGATCGACGTCGCGCGCGGCGAGGCCGCGCAGCACCGCGTCGCCATGGGCGCCGGTCAGGTCGACGTAGCGGGCGAGGATCTCCAGAAGCAGCGCGTTGCGCGCACCCGGCCGCGCGATCCGTCGCAGCCGATCGGTGAGATAGACCGGGAAGACCATGCGGCGTACGCCATCGAGTTGTGGCGCTGACAGTACGGCGGCGCAGAGGCGGAACGCGCCCATCATGCGGGTCATGTCGCGTGGATCGGAGAGCAGGCGGAAATCGACATCGGGTTCGGCCTCCGGATCCGCCGTGCGCAGCCGCACGGTCCCGCGCGAATGCGACCGGTTGACCCACATCACCAGCGAGCCGATGCGGTGGCCCAGCGCATGCCAGGCGGATTGCGCGGCGATGGCGACATGCATGTCGCCCGGCGGCTCGCCTGCGAGGCCCGAGGAAAAGCGGAACATCGTCTGGATGTGATAGAAATCGCGTCGCGACAGCCGCCCCGCGCGTGTCAGGAGACAGGACAGGTTGGTCGCCGGGTGTTCCATGAGATTGGCGCCGACGCCGGGACGATCCACGATGGGAAGGACGCCCAGCGCCCGCAGTTCCGCCGCCGGGCCGATGCCGGCGCGCATCAGCAGGGCCGGGGTATGGATCGCGCCGCAGCTGACGATCGTCCGGCGTGCGCGCAGCGTGGTCGTGCCGCCATCATGGATCAGTTCGGCACCGGTGACCCGTCCTCCGTCCAGGAGCAGCCGACGCGCCCGGTGACGGGGAAGCAGGATCAGGTTGCGTCGCGCGCGCACGCTTGCGTCGAGATAGCCGATCGCGGTCGACACACGGCGCCAGGACTCGTCCAGATTGACCGAGGTCGGCATGACGCCGTCCTCCCACGGTCCATTCTGGTCGGCGCGGCGCGCGTGCCCCATCGCCGCCAGCGCATCGCCGACCGCGCGGGTGAAGCCCGACCAGTCGGCGGACGGCACCCGGCGCACCGGGATCGGACCCCCGGTGCCGTGGCCGGGCGTCACCTGATCCAGGTCCCGCTCGGCCTTGCGGAAATACGGTTCCACATCGGCCCAGCGCCAGCCTTCGGCGCCGGCTGCGTGCCAGTCCTCGTAGTCGGTTGGCGCTCCATAGTTGACGCCGATGCCGTTGATGCTCGATCCGCCCCCCATGACGCGGGCCTGCTCGTAGCGCGACTGCGGCCGTCGTGCGGGATCGTTGAGATGCGCGGCACCCAGCGTGACGCGCAGATCGGGCCAGGAATAGCGTGGGTTGAAATAGGCGCGGCCGGGATAGCGGCTGGCGATGTCTTCCGGCACGGCGTCGGGCGGGGTGTCGTCACCGGCCTCGGCCAGCGCGACGGTCAGGTCGGCGCGTTCGGACAATCGCGCCGCCAGCACGCAGCCGGCGGAGCCGCCGCCGACGATCAGGATGTCGACGTCACGTGCCAGGTTCATCTCCGCTCCTCCCTTTGCATCCCGACGCGGTGGCGGTTTTCCCTCCGCCGGTCCGGAAAGTAGCCGCATCCCCCCTGCCAGGGTGTGCCGCCTTGGTGAATCGTTCGGTCGACACAACGTCACCCGAAGAGGCCATCCGATGATAACGGTCGAGGATCTCCGTAACAGCCTGCGCCTGCAACTTGGCGCCCTCGTGGAACTCTACGAACGCGACGCCGGACGCATCCGCGCGCCGCGACGGGCCGCGAAGACGCCCGCCCCGGAGGCGGTCCGTGCGCGCGGCATCGCCGCGGGCCCGGACACTGCGGCCGGCGCGGAACATGCGGCCCGTATCGAGTCCTGTCTGGTCGACTTCGACGCGGCGCTGCGCGCGGCATCCCGGGCGGAGGCGATGCGCGAAGCCGCGCAGCGCGCCGCCCTCGCCGCGTTGGAGCGCAGCGTGGCGTTGCAGCGACATGCTGCGGCCGCGCGCCAGTCCGTCCGGCGCGCCCTCGTGGCTGCCGGTGACCGGATCGCTGCGACGTCCGCGGGCGGACTTGGGCAGGCGAGCGTCGAACGTGTGCGTGCCGATGCGCGCGCGGCGGACGCGGCAGCCCGCAAGGCCGACGCCCAGGCGCGCCGCTGCCGCAACACCGCAGAGCTGGCCGCGCGGCTGGCCATGTCCGCCCTGCTCGCGGCGATCCAGGCCGATCCGGCCCGCGGCAATCCAGGCTTCGATGCCGATGTCGCGCGTGCTGCGCGCAGCATGGCGGAGCGTGCCGCCGGCGACGCGGTGGCGTCGGTGCAGGCCGGCGGCGAGGGATACGAAGCGGCCGGCGTGGTCGTCCGATTGACTCCGGGGCGCCGGACGATCGACAGTCAGTCAGCGGGCGATCCAGAGGGAACGCGGCGCTGATAAACAGCCCGGACGCGCGTGGCCGCCGTGCACCGCGCCGGACGATAAAAACATGCGCCGGAGAAACGGCGTGCGCCTGACGGGGAAGTGCGATGAGCGATGGGAATCGACGCGATTTTCCACCCTCCGGAACTGGTACTGGAACGAGCGAGGAGGGGGGCACGTTCGGAGAAGATCCCGGGGTGCGCAAGCCGGCCGCTGATCAGCTCCGTCATGGCCAGGACGCCGACGCTGCGCGCGGTGCGGTGTCCGTGGTGGCGCCCGAAGATCCCGACCGCAAGGATATCGCGTCCTGGGCCGCGCCCCCGGACTTCCTGGGCGCGATGACGTCCGTCCTCGAATTGCTGCCGGAGGTCAAGTCGGCGCATGGGTTGGCGCTGTTGATCGGCCTGCGCCAGGCCCATGCCCAGGGACGGCGTCCGGTGACCTGTGGTGAGGCGCGCGAGTTCCTGGGGCGTGCGCGCCAGATGTCGCCGGCCGGTTCCAAGAAGATCGTGCGGAGACTGGTCGAGCAGGGTCTGGCGGTTCCCGTCCCAAGCCCGTGCATCGACAAGGCCATCGACCTTCATGCGAGCGCCCGCCTCGTCCGCGCGATCCCGGCGCTCGGTCAGCCTTACACGCTCTACAGGATCAGCCGCGACGGCGATCTCGCGCGAAAGAAATTCGACACGGCGTGGCTCGACTGGCGGCGCGTGGCGCCCGAGAACCACCGGATGGCGGAGTGGATCTCCCTCTGGGAAGGGCTCCGCCCGGGCCTCGACCAGGTCCCGACCTCTCTCGCCCCCTTCTTCGCCTCACCCCTTGCGAAGCGGGCGTCACCGTCAATTACGGCTATCGTAAGCGTGGAAGCAGCAAAAGCGGCGGATTACGAGTTTCTCGCTGTTGACGGACCCGCACTTCAAGATCCACCGTTTGAGAAATCAGCGAGAAAGAGGCAGCTGCGTTTCTTCACTTATTCTGCACTAGCTCAAGCTTTGCGCGCAGATTTTTTTGAGGCTAAGGTCCTGGCGCATCCTCTGTTCCACCATCTCACTGGCGTGATAAGGGGGCATAAGCATGATTATTTCCGGTTAATTCTTCCAATATCAACGACGGGTGGGGTTGTCGATTGCCTGCTAATTGTTTCAGAGCTCGCAAAAGATCGTTTGGACTACAAGCCCGTATCTAAAAAGTAGCCTCTCGATGATTATCAGTATCTCGTTGCGTTGTGCGTCCCATGCCAAAAAGTGCATGCTTCCTCGAAGCTTTCCGTTATGGAGATAACCAGGAGCATATCGACGTTCTTGCTGTCAGAAGACAAGGGCATCGTGAGGCGCTTGTATCTATGGGGAAGATCGTCTGAGTTCCAGAGTATTCGATGAGCTATCGGATGGCGCGCCCCGACGCATTCCATGTATGTTGCAAAAAGCATCTGGCGATACTTCTCGGGTTTCACTGTGTCGAGTGTTTGTCCTGTCGCATCAAATTTGATCCAGTCGACGATATTTGTGCCGCAAACCCGGTACCGAAAATGTGGTGAGGTAGGTAAAACATCAATCAAAACTACTTTCGGCAGGACCTTGACAATGTCGGCAGGGCTTAAGTCCGCCCGGGCGGGCATGGCTTTTGGCCCGCGCTTGATGTGCCAGTAAACAAGGGCCTGAAGAAATTCGGGTTCTCGTAAGTCCTCAACCTCGATACGCGAAACCAAAACCTCGGTTTGGCTAGCCATGAGGTTCTCAAATTCGCGCGCACCGGTTTTGTCCGAAATCGGCGAAAATGTTCCCGCGTGTAGTTCTGGGGAACTGTATTCACGTTGTTTCATCATCGCCGAAATCCTTCAACTCGCACAGAACATTCGGGAAGCAACATCGGCCAAATTGCCGATTGCAGGGATGCTATTGACATGAGGTCCCTGTGCGATTGTCGCGCGAGGAGTATTAATTTTCGGTCTACGTGCCGCCGCTCATATGGTTAATTTTTGTCTGATTTTCCGGAGATCACGCGATCGCCACAGGGTAGCGTGGGTGTTGGGCTAGCTGCCGCAACTTTTCAACGCTTTCTTGCCGACTGATCCAGCACAGATGTATGTCAGTAAACGCGCCGGTAGTTCTCGGCAGGGTTCCGGAAAACACCAAAGATGTGCGGGGATACCCATAGTATTCTGTTGGTATTCTGCTCTTTAGGATATTTTCTCTGACGAGACCCGTGTTCCAGTCAGTCTTGTAGGAGTCCAAGAATATTGAGCGGCTCAGGTAAGGGAGATACAGAGATACCCCGGTTCCACGGTGTTCCTTTCGGACGAACATTGATCCTGCGATACTTACTTTTCCGGAAAGTTTAATTGGCGGATGATGTATTTCAGTTCTCCATAATCGCCTGTCCATTTTTTCTCCTGCCGCAAACCAAATGCGATCTGTTTCAATGACTTCAGATACAAAGTCATGGCAATCGAACACTCGCTCGGCATGGGATGCGACGGTCGTTCCGTCTTTTGATTTTACTTGAATCCAGAAGGCTTTGTTTTTCAGATCTTGTTCGTCGGGGTCGAATATAGGGCTGTCGTAAGCGCCAACTGAATTGATGTAATGTCTAAGTTCATAAAAGTTTTCGTTTATGTGAACCTCGTATCCGGAATCACGAATTTTTTCTTCAATTACAGATATGCTTTTTTTGACTAAATTGTTGTTTTCTGCGTCGGTTGCTCTTGATTGATCCTGAACCATGAGCTGCGTCCTGTCCGCTAGGTTGGCTGCTGGCGTGTGGATATACTCGACGCTTCGGCACACCTCATCTGTACCCTGGGACGCTTGGCTTTGTGCGTTCGATGAGGTCG
>CAYSUY010000209.1:0-6954 GCA_964434345.1 uncultured Acetobacteraceae bacterium | reverse complement strand
CCTGCGGGTCCATCATGAAGCGCCACATCACCACCGCCGCGACCTCGCTGATCGCATAGGGCGCCAGCATGACCGCGATCATCGTCCGGCGCGCCGGCACGCCGCCGGCGAAGAGCAGGGCCGCCCCAAGCGCCAGCAGAAGTTCGAGATGGACGACCAGCAGCACGACGACGACGGTGTTGCGCAGGCTGCGCCAGAAATAGGGATCGGCGAGGATCTCGGCGTAGTTGGCGAGGCCCACGAAGCTGGGCGCCACGCCGAAGCTGGATTTGTTGAGACTGAGCCAGAACACGTAGAGGGCGGGCACGAAGATCACGCCCAGCAGCAGCGCCTGGACCGGCGCGATCATCGCCCATTGGGCGGGGCCGACCCGGGACTGCATCGTCAGCGCTCCGCCATGCGCCGCTTGCGGCCGGTGCGCGCGCGCCGCGATCCGGCCGGTTGCCGCGGCACCGGGGTTTCCTGGACGCTGAGCTTGGCGCGGCGCAGCCGGTCGAGCACGGCCGGCCCGCGGCGGACCATCAGCGCGGTGGCGAGCATGTCGAGCACGGTCAGGACGGCGATGCGCGACTGGGACGGCGTGTAGATTTCGGTATCCTCGGCTGTCTCGACCGCGAGGAAGACGTCGCAGCTTGCAGCCAGCCTGGCGCCGAGCCTGGCGATGCCGATCACGGCGGCGCCGGCCTCGCGCGCGGTGCGCGCCGCGCGGAGCAACTCGTGGGCGTTGCCCTGGATGCCGAAGATCAGCGCGACATCGCCGGGACCGAGTCCGGAGCAGGCGATCGTCTGCGCGTGGCTGTCCGGATGCCAGGCCGCGGGTGCGCCCAGCCGCATCAGCTTCATCTGCGCGTCATAGGCCATGGCGCTGCCGAAGCCGCTTCCCAGGCATTCGATGCGGGGCGCGGCGGCGAGGATCGCGACGGCACGCGCCAGCGCCTTGCGGTCGATCGTCCGCCGCAGGTCGGCCAGTGCGCGTTGGGTCGAGTCCAGGATCTTGTCGACGACGACATCGAAGGGATCGTCGATCGCGACATCGCGGTGCAGCCAGGGCGTTCCCGAGGCGAGGCCTTCGGCCAGCCGGATCTTGAACTCCGGGAAGCCCGAGCTGCCGAGCGCGCGACAGAATCTGACGACGGTCGGCTCGCTGACGCCGGCGCTGGCGGCCAGCTGGGCGATCGACATTCCCGCGACGTCGCGCTGGCGCGCGGCAACGATGTCGGCCACGCGCTGCTCCGCCGGACGCAGCCTGGCGCGGGCGAGAGCGGAGAGCGTGTCGTCGGCTACCGGCTGTACGCGGGTCATGAGATTAAGTTTCCCCTCGGGCGAAGTTTGTAGCTAAGCTACATGAAACAGGCAATAGCGACATGAACGAGAAGCTTTCCTTCCAGCCCTTCGTGGCGCCGCCGCTGCGTCTCGGCGCGTTTCCGACGCCGCTCGACGACGCGCCGCGCCTCGCCACCGCGCTCGGCGTCGCGTCGCTGCATGTGAAGCGCGAGGATCTGTCCGGTCCGGCACTGGGCGGAAACAAGATCCGCAAGCTCGAAATCCTGCTTGCCGATGCGCGCGCCCGGGATTGCGACGCGGTGATCACGACCGCGGGGCTGCAGTCCAATTTCTGCCGCGCGCTCGCCGGGACGGCCGCGAAGCTCGGAATGCGCTGCGCGTTGCTGCTGCGCGGCGCGGCACCTGCACGGGCGGAGGGAAATCTCTTCCTCGACGGGCTGTTCGGTGCCGATATCCGCTTCCTGGACGTCAAGGACCCCTGGGATCCGCGCGCGCGCGCGGCGCTCGACGCGCTCGCGGCGGAACTGGCCGCCGCCGGACATCGGCCCTACACGATCCATCTGCCCGGTGCGAGCGCGGGGCTCGGCGTCGCGGCCTGGGTGAACGGGGCGGCGGAACTCGACGCGCAATTCACGGCGCAAGGGATCGATCCGGACAGGCTCATCCTTGCCTGCGGATCGAGCCTGACGCTGGCTGGACTCGCGCTCGGGCTGAAGCGTGCGGGCCGCCGCTGCCGCGTGAGCGGCATCAGCGTCCAGCAGCCCGCATCGCGGCTGGTGCCCTGGATCGTCGAGGCGGCGTCGCGCGCGCAGCCGTTGCTGACCGATGGCCCGACGCTCGAGGCTGGGGATTTCGATGTCGTCGACGGCTTCGTCGGGGCCGCGTATGGCACGCCGAGCCCGGAGTCGGTCGCCGCGGTGCGGCTCGCCGGTACCTGCGAAGGCCTCGTGCTCGACCCCGTCTACACCGGCAAGGCGATGGCCGGGCTCGCGTCCTGTCTGCGCGATGGGCGTTTCGGTGCCGACGAGCGTATCGTGTTCCTCCATTCCGGCGGCACGCCCGGCCTGTTCGCCAATCTCGACGCCTTCGGAGGATCACGATGACCGCAAGCATCTCGCCGCTGCGCGCGGATATCGATCTCGACGCGCCGGGGCGCCATGTCGGCCATGTCCGACTGCCGCATTCGACCCATGAAAGCGCCTATGGCTGGATCCCGGTTCCCATCGCCTCGATCAAGGGCGGCGAGGGACCCAGCGTTCTGCTGACCGCGGGCAATCATGGCGACGAGTACGAGGGGCAGATCGCGCTGCTCAAGCTGATCCGCGAACTCGATCCGGCGGCGTTGCGCGGCCGGGTGATCGTCATGCCGCGCCTGAATCTGCCCGCGGCGGCAGCCGGACGGCGCACCTCGCCGATCGATGACGGCAATCTGAACCGCGTCTTTCCGGGCGATCCGGACGGAACCCCGACCGAGCAGATCGCCTGCTACGTCACGCGCGTGCTGCTGCCGCTGACCCAGGCGAGCGTCGACATCCATTCGGGTGGTTCGTCGCTCGACTACCTGCCCTGCGCCTTCGCGCGCGTGCCCGAGGATGCCTCGGCGCGTGCCGCGCAGCGGGCCGCACTGGCCGCGTTCGGCGCGCCCCTCGCGATCATGGTGGAAAAGCCGCAGACCAACCGCTCGCTGTCCGCGGCGGCGCTCGCCGCCGGCCATCTCAGCTTCGCCACGGAGATCGGCGGCGGCGGTACGACGCGGCCCGCCACCCAGGCGGTCGCCGATGCGGGGATCCATCGTTTCCTCGCGCATCTCGGCATGATCGACCCCGTGCCGGCGCCAGCCTCCGCGCCGCGTTTCATGCGCGTCATCGGCCCGCCGCATTACGTCTACGCGCCGGTGCGCGGGTTGTTCGAACCCGGCTTCGCGCTGGGCGACACCGTGCGCGCCGGCGACGTCGCCGGCTGGATCCATTTTCCCGAGGAACCGGAGCGTGCCCCACGCGCGCTGCATTTCGCAGGCGACGGCATGGTCGTCTGCCGCCGTGTTCCCAGCCTGGTCGCGCCGGGCGACTGCCTCGCACATCTTGCCAGCGACATCTGAGCACGTAGACTCAGCGCATCGACCTCGGAGGAGACGCCATGACCATGAATCGCCGCGACACGCTCCGGATCGGCTTGTTCGGATCCGCCGCCGCCCTGACCGCCGCGGGGTTCCCGGCGGGCGCTCAGGCGCCGCAGAAGCTGAGCGTCTTCGCGCATCGCGTGCACCAGACCGTGGCGACCGGCGCCCAGGGCGGCGACATCACGAAGGGCTTCACCGAGCGCACGAAGATCGCGGTCGAGTGGGTGACCTTCGACACCGGGCCGCTATGGGAGCGCGTGCTGCGCGAGACCAGCCTGCGCGAGACCTCGGTCGATATCGCCTTCCTGCTCAACACGCAGATCACGCCGCGCGCGGCCGGGCTGTTCGAGCCGCTCGATCCCTGGATGGCCAAGGCGCCGATCGAGGATCCGGCCGATGTCTTCCCGGGATTGATGTCCGGCTTCCGTGTCGGCGGCCAGCTCGTCGCGATCGCCTATCGTCATGCCTCCTCGGGGCTGCACTACAATGAGGAGATCCTCGCCGAGCGCGGCTTCTCCGGCCCGCCGAAGACCGTCGAGGAGATGGTCGAGATGGCGAAGAAATGCACCTACACCCGTGCGAACGGCACGCCGGTGGTGGGCTTCGTCGTGCCCGGCCTGACCTATCCCAACGTCATCGACCTGGCGCGCGCCTGGGATGGCGAGTTCATCACGCCGGACATGAAATTCGCCGCGAACGAGCCGCCGATGGTCCGCGCGTTGACCGTGCTGCGCGAACTCTTCCTTGCCGGGGCGTTCCCACGCAACTTCGCCTCGATCCAGAACGAGGAGGTCGCGACGTGGATGCAGAACGGTCGCGCGGCGCTCAATTATGCCTCGATGGGACGCACCCAGATCTACAACGATCCCGGCAAGTCGCAGTTTGCCGGCAAGCTCAAGACCGTGCCCATCCCGGTCAGCCGTGAACTGCTCGGCAAATACGCGGTTGCGCCGGCGAAGGTCGAGTTCTGGGGCATGGGCATTCCCAAGAACGCCCGCAACAAGGAGCAGGCCTGGGATCTCATCCGCTCGATGTCGTCCAAGGAAGCGACGGTGATGACCGCGATCAACGGCAACGGTCCGGTGCGCGCCTCGGCCTACGAGGATGCGCGCGTCAAGCAGAAGCTCTCCTACGCCGAGGAGGAAAAGAAGGTCCTGCTTGTGGCGCGCGCGCCGATGCCTGCCTTCGATCAGGCGCAGCGCGCGGCTGATTTCTTCAAGGAAGAGGCCGAGGCCGCGGTTCTGGGCATGAAGACGCCGCAGAAGGCGATGGACGACCTCGCAGCACGGGTAAAGCCTCTGCTCTAAAAAATGGGGACGTAGCCCGGATTAGCCCGATGGCGGACAATCCGGGCTCGAAACCCCTGCCGAGGAGCCATCCGGGCGCTATCCCCCGGCTGATCGGCGACCCTATGTCGAGCCTGGGAGTTCGAGCGTGGAAATCGTCCGTGGCGACCTTGCCGACCCGCGCATCGTGGCCCTTTTGCGCCATCACTTCGACAAATGCCACGAGGTGACGCCGCCGGGCAGCGCTCATGTGTTCAGTGTCGAAAGGCTGGCAACGCCAGACATCGATTTCTGGGCGGCGTGGGAGGGCGGCGTCCTTCTGGGTGTCGGTGCCATGAAGCCGATCGATGCCGCACACGGCGAAGTGAAGTCGATGCACACGGCGGAAGCGGTCCGCGGCCGCGGCGTGGGCGGCGCCATCCTGCGTCACATCATCGCCAGTTCCCGGGCGCGAGGCCTCACGCGGCTGAGCCTCGAGACCGGATCCTTTGCCTATTTCGCGCCTGCGGTGTCGCTCTATAAGGCGCACGGCTTCGTCGAATGCCCGCCGTTTGGAAGCTATCGCCCCGACCCCAACAGCCTGTTCCTGACGCGCGAGATCTCGTGACGCGCACAACCCGGGACGGAGCCCGGATTACCCTGGAACAGGGCTGATCCGAGCTCCGGGCCGGGTTGCGCGTGGGGTAATCCGGGCTCCGTCCCGGGTTGTGCGCGGCTCAGCGGATCGTGAAGCGCGCCAGGGCGTCGCGGTCGATCTCGACGCCCAGGCCTGGGCCGTCGGGAACGGCGGCATGACCGTCCACCAGGTCCTGGAAGCTGCCGACCCGCCGCGCGAGAAGGTCCTCGCGCAGCGGGTTGGCGAAGATCATGCACTCGTAGACCAGGAAATTGGGTTGCGCCGCCGCGAGTTGGACGCTGGCGGCGGCGCAGATCGCGCCTGACCGGCCGACATGCGGCGCATCGGGGACATGGAAGGCGTCGGCGGGGTCGGCGATCCGGCGCGTCTCGGTGATGCCGCCGGCGCGGGCGACATCGGGCTGGATCACGCCGACGCTGCGCGTGGCGATGAGGTCGCGGGCCTGCGTGGCGACGAAATCGCTCTCGCCCGCCGCCAGCCTGACCTTCGTGCGCTCGCGCAGCCGTCGGTAGCCGTCGATGTCCTCTGGCACGATCGGCTCCTCGAACCACCAGTAATCGAGCGCCGCGAGCGCATCGCCGACCTGGGTCGCCTCGTCGAGGTCGAAGGCCCAGTTCGCATCGACGCTGAGCCGAACCTCGGGGCCGGCGATCTTGCGGATCAGCTCGGCGCGCGCGATGGCGGCGCGCGGGGTCTGGCCGATCTTGACCTTGATGGCGCGGAAGCCGCGCGCGAGGCAATCCCTGGTCTCCGCTTCGGCCCGGGCGTCGTCGCCCCAGTTGATCGAGGAGGCGTAGGCGAGAATCTGCCGACGGCCGGCGCCGCCGAGCAACCGGTGCACGGGCAGGCCGGCGACCTTGCCCATGATGTCCCAGAGCGCGATGTCGACGCCGGCGATCGACTCGACGAGCATCCCGCCGGCGCGGCCCGTCAGGCGCCCGCGCATCGCCCGCCAGAGGCTCGCGGTCTCGAACGGGTTGCGACCGACCAGGACCGGCTTGAGGATGGTCTCCACGGCCGCCGCATAGGCGGGCGAGGAGGTGCGTGCGAGGCACTCGCCCCAGCCGACGATCCCCGCATCGGTCCGGACCTCGACCACGACGATGTCGAGGGACGGCCAGTCGCCCTGGCTGGTGCGCTGCGCGTCGGGCAGGATCGCACGCAACGGGTGCGCGATCACGTCGGAGATGCGGAGATCGGCTGACGCCATGGGGAATCCTCAGTCTTGCGGCTGGAAGCTAGCGCCGAACCGGCGGCGGGCGCCATACGGGTGACGGGCCGGGGCGAGGGGCCGGGGGTGAGCGGACGGTCGGGAAGACACCGCGACGGGATGGCCAGGGCGCCACGGACTGCCTATATAGACGCGTCCCTTTTACTCAGATGCGGAGCCGCGAAGCCATGACCACCGGCGCGCCCAGCCAGATCCCCGTGACCGTGCTGACCGGCTATCTCGGCGCCGGCAAGACCACGCTTCTCAACCGGATCCTCACCGAACAGCATGGCAAGAAATACGCCGTGATCATCAACGAGTTCGGGGCGGTCGGCATCGACAACGATCTGGTCGTCGACGCCGACGAGGAAATCTTCGAGATGAACAACGGGTGCATCTGCTGCACCGTGCGCGGGGA
>CAYSUY010000208.1:0-6966 GCA_964434345.1 uncultured Acetobacteraceae bacterium | reverse complement strand
GGCGACGACGATCGAGGCCCATGACCGCCGGCTCCGCCTCAAATGGCTGTCCGAAGCGCTGGGCGCGCTGAGCCCGCGCGAGCGCACGATCATCGCCGAGCGTCGCCTGCGCGAGGAGGGTGTGACCCTCGAAGAACTCGGTCGCGAACTCGGCGTCAGCAAGGAGCGCGTGCGCCAACTCGAGGCGCGCGCCATGGGCAAGCTCAAGGCGGCGCTGGAGCGGCTGGCCGGTGACGAGCGGGACGTCTTCGCGGTGTCGTGAGCCAGTCTTTCGGGCGGGGCGGTCGTCGGGCCGCCCCCGTGCCGTTCATTCGGCGATGATCTTGTAACCCGTTCCCGGCTGCAGCGCCTCTCCCGCGCGCAGCCCGTTGAGGACCTGGAAGCGCCGAAGCGGGGCATCGGTCACGATCATTCGCCGTGCCAGCGTCTCCTGCGTGTCGCCCGCGCCTGCCTGTACCACCGTGATCCGATAGGGTCGCTGGGCGCCAGCCTCGGCGGCGGTCATCTGGCGGAACGACAAGGCCGTCTGCCGCAGCGCGGCCGCATGGCGCGCCGTGGCCTGGGGCGCCGACAGGAAGCGGAAGCGCCAGACGCCCTGCTCGCCGGCGATCAGGAACAGGCGCAGGTCCAGGGCCTGCCCACCCTGTGTCCTGACCCGGCCGGTGCCCGTCGCGGCGGGCACGCCCCCCACGCTTGTCTCCTCGATACCCTCCGCCCCCAACTGGCGCAGATAGGCGGCGAGCTGTCCGCGCGGTGCGCGCGGATCGCGATCGAAAAGGATGCGGACGGCATCGGGCCCGACCGCCACAACGGCGCTCTCTCCATTGATGATCCGGAAGCCCTGCGGAACCTCGAAGCGGAAGCGCAGGTCCGGATGGATGAACTGGGCATTCTTGACGAAGCCGTTGCGGGCGTCCCCGCCCCAGCTCAAGCCGTCGATCGCCCGCAGATAGGCGTCGCGCAGCACGCGCGGCTCCGCCGGTTTTCCAGCCTCGCCGGCCTCGCGGATCGCGAGACGAACGCGATCCGGCGTGCGCGGATGGCTCTGCAGCAGGCTGAATTCGTCGGCGGCGCCGGGTCGGCCGGCGAGCTCGGCCTGCAGGGCGGTTTCCGCCTGAAGCTTTTCCAGGAACCGCGCCATCGCCGCGGGGTCGTAGCTCGCACGGACGAGGTAGCGGATGCCAAGCTCGTCGGCCTCCAGCTCCTGGTCCCGGCTATACCCGGCGAGCGCAAGCTGCGCGCCGCCGCCGACGGTCGTCTGGGCAAGGCGCGCGCCGGGATCGCCGAGCAGCACGCCGCCCAGGATCGTCGCGGCGACCGTACCGGCCTGGGCCAGCACGCCGGAGCTGTAGCGCTGCGCCGAATGCCGCGCCGTGACATGGCCGATCTCATGGCCGAGCACGCCCGCAAGCTCGGCCTCGGACGAGGCCAGGGCGATCAGTCCACGGGTCGTGTAGATGAACCCGCCCGGCAGGGCGAAGGCGTTCACGATGTCCGAATTGAGCACGGTGAAGCGCCATTCGAGCCCAGGCAGCTCGGAGCGCTCGGCCAGCGATCTGCCGAGCCGGGTCACATAGGCGTTGAGCGCGGGATCGGCGTATTCACCGCCGAATTGCGCGATGATCCTGGGATGCTGCTCGCGCCCGACCCGCAACTCGTCGGCCGGGGACATGAAGGCGGTGAAGTTGCTCGCCCCGGTGGCCGGATTGACCGAGCAGGCACCGAGCTGGAGCGACCCCAGGACGAGCAGGAGAAGGGCGATCACGGGCTTCATGAACGCGATGCTTGGCCGGCCACGCATCCCGGTCAAGCCTCGCCTGCGTCAACGGAGGGGGAGCGGGGTTGACCGGTCGCGGCGGCGCAGGGACAGTAGCCGCCATGCCGCCCATCGATCCGCCGCGCCGCGCCGACATCCATCCCCATATCGAACCCCATGCCAGCGGACTGCTCGAGGTATCCGCGACGCACAGGATCTATTGGGAGGAATGCGGCAACCCCGCCGGTATCCCCGTGGTGTTCCTCCATGGCGGTCCCGGAGCGGGAGCGTCACCGGCGCACCGGCGCTTCTTCGACCCCGCCGCGTTCCGGATCGTCATCCTCGACCAGCGCGGGGCGGGCCGGTCGCTGCCGCATGGTGACATCACCGACAACACGACCCAGCACCTGATCGCCGATATCGAGACGCTGCGCCGCGCGCGCGGCATCGGTCGCTGGATCGTGTTCGGCGGTTCCTGGGGCTCGACCCTGGCGCTGGCCTACGCCCAGGCCCATCCCGAGCAGGTGCGCGCGCTCGTTCTGCGCGGCATCTTCATGAGCCGCGAATCCGAGCTCGACTGGTTCCTCTACGGCATGCGCCATGTCTTCCCCGAAGCCTGGCGCGCCTTTTCCGGTTTCCTTCCGCCCGCCGAGCGCGACGATCTCCTGGCCAGCTACCACCGCCGACTGGTCGATCCCGACCCGCGCATCCATCTGCCGGCAGCCCATGCCTGGAGCACCTACGAGGGCGCCTGTTCGACCCTGCTGCCCAGTCCCGAGACACTGGCGAGCTTCGCGGACGACCAGAAGGCGCTCGGTCTCGCCCGGATCGAAGCGCATTACTTCGTGCATCGCTGCTTCCTTGGCGAGGGCGAGTTGCTCGCGGGTGTCGACCGGATCCGCACGATCCCGACCACCATCGTCCAGGGCCGTTACGACATGGTCTGTCCGATCGTCTCCGCCGACGATCTGGCACGGGTCTGGCCCGAGGCCAATTACGTCGTGGTACCCGATGCCGGCCATTCGGCGATGGAGCCGGGCATACGTACCGCCCTCGTCGCCGCGATGGAGCGCCTCAAGGGATAGCCGTCCCGCCCGCAGTTCAGGGGGCTGCGAGCAGCCGGCGCAGCTTGGGCAGCGCGGTTTCCGCGCCTTCCTGCGGCGCGATCGTCCCGGCCAGACGCCCGTCCGGACCGACGAGGTAGAGCGTCGCGGTGTGGTCCATCGTGTAGCCGCCGCCGGCCAGCGGAACCCGACGGTAGACGATCCGCCATGCCCGGGCGATCGCCGCGAGATCCGCCTCCTCGCCGCGCAGGGGCCGGATTCGCGGATCGAAGAGGCCCGCATAGGCCGCCAGTTCGCGCGGTCCGTCGCGCTCCGGATCGACCGTCACGAAGAAGACCTGGAGCCGGTCGGCCGCCGCGCCGAGCTCGGCCATCCAGCCGGCGATGTCGCCAAGGGTGGTCGGGCAGACATCCGGGCAATGGGTGAAGCCGAAGAAGAGCAGGCTTGGCCTGCCGAGAAGGTCGCGCTCCGTGACCGTCGCGCCCGCGACGTCGCGCAGCGCGAAGGGACCGCCCATCGCCGGCACCGCCGCGACGGGCGGCGGCGGCCGGCGACCGGCCGGCCCGCCATCGGCGAACCAGCCGAGCGTCAGCGCCGCGGCGCCCAGGGCGAGCAGCGCCACCAGCGCCCAGGCCGCATAGCGGATCGCGCGCAGCCAGCTCATCGCCCCCTCCCGCTCAGTGCCCGTGCTTGTGCGGGCCGGCGGGTGCGGCATGGCCGGCGCCATGATCGCCATGGCCGGATTGCCGCGCCGTCGGCGCCTCGATCTTCAACTCGACCTCGATGCGACCGGCGCGCTCGAAGACCAGGGTGACGGGGACCGGGCTCCCTTCGCGAAGCGGCGCGCGGAGGTCCATGAGCATGAGGTGGTAGCCACCCGGCCGCAGCGCGACGGTCTCGCCGGCGGGCAGTGCGAGGCCCTGGGCCAGTTCGCGCATGCGCATCACCCCGGCATCCATCTTCATCTCATGGATCTCGACCCGGCCGGCGGCAGGAGAGGTGGCGGAAACCAGCCGATCCGGCGCGCCGCCGCGATTGGCGATCGAGAGATAGCCGGCCCCGACCTTGGCCAAGGGCGGGGTGGCGCGCGACCAGGGATGACCGATATTGAGGTCGCCGAGCGTGTAGTCGTGGGCGCCGGCCGGAAGCGCGGCGGCGGCGAGGGCGAAGGCGAGGCCGAGTGCGGCCGCGGCGCGGCCGTGGCGTACGAAGCGGGGCATGATGTCATCTCCGAACAAGGTCCAGAAGCGCGGCGCGTGACCGCGCATGGTCTAGCAGGGTCGTTCGAAGAGCGGTGGCCCGCGGGCGAGGTGAAACGCGGCAGAGACGGCGGGCGCGTCCGGGTCATGCGCCAGGACCGAAGCGGCGCGCGCCCGCGGGGTCGGCGGGGGAACTGGTGGCTCGGCCAGAAGGGATGCCGGCGGCTCGGGCAGTCGGCAGACGGGACAGCTTGGCGCATCGCTCGTCGCCGCGGGGGCATCGTCCGGCATGGCCGAACGCACGATGTCGGATGGCAGGCACAGAACCGCAGCGCCGGCCGTCGCGTACGGCATGGCCCGCGCGGGCGACAGGATCTGTGCCCAGACCGCGAGCAGGGCGAAGGCGAGCAAAAGAGGCCGCCAGGCGCGTGAGCGCAAGACGCCGAAGGCACGGGGGCGGCTGTAGGCGGGCGACATCAAGGCGCCACCACATGACGTCTCGCGCGGCGCAAGTCAATGCAGCGCCCCCCGCCATCTGGCATAAGGGGCGCGGGCGTGCCGCAGCCGCCCTCGCTTCAACAGCCACGGACGACACTGCCCATGACGACCGTCATTCCCGCCTGGTCCCTTCCCACGATCGAGGTCGCGGGAGAAAGCGCGCGCTTCCCGGTCCGTCGCATCTATTGCGTCGGCCGCAACTATGCCGCCCATACCCGCGAGATGGGCGGCGACCCGACCCGCGAGGATCCGTTCTTCTTCGCCAAGCCGGCGGACGCCATCGTCGCCAACGGCGCGACCCTGCCCTACCCGCCCGCCACCCGGAACCTGCATCACGAGATCGAACTCGTCGTCGCGCTCAAGGGCGGCGGGGCGAATGTCCCGGCCGACAAGGTGATGGACCTCGTCTACGGCTACGCGGTCGGCCTCGACATGACCCGCCGCGATCTCCAGAACGCCGCGAAAGCCGGCGGCAAGCCCTGGGACATGGGCAAGGGCTTCGACCGCTCGGCACCCGTGACCGCGATCCAGCCGGCCGCGCGGATCGGCCATCCGTCGAGGGGCGCGATCTGGGTCAAGGTCAACGGCGTCGTGAAACAGAGCGGCGACCTCGCCGACATGATCTGGAGCGTGCCGGAGACCCTGTCCTACCTGTCGGGCCTGGTCGAGCTGGCGCCCGGTGACCTGATCTTCACCGGGACGCCGGACGGCGTCGGGCCGGTCGTCGCGGGCGACACGCTCGAAGGCCATGTCGACGGTGTCGGCGACCTGACCATCCGCTACACCTGAAAACGCAGGCGCGGCCGCCGCGACGCCGACGGCCGCGCCCTCACCTCACGACCAGCCCGCGTCCACCACGAAATTCTGCGCCGTGCACATGCGGCTGTCGTCGGCCGCAAGCCAGAGGACCATGCGGGCGATGTCCGGCGGGTAGAGCTTGTCCTTGAGACATTGGTTCTCCCGGATCTGACGTTCGCCATCGGCGTCGAGCCAGAGCCGCACCTGCCGCTCGGTCATAACCCAGCCCGGCACCACCGTATTGACCCGGATTCGGTCGGGCCCGAAATCGCGCGCGAGGCCGCGGGTCAGTCCATGCACCGCGGCCTTCGCCGCCGTGTAGGCCGGATAGCCGCCCTCACCGTTCATCCAGCTCACCGAGCCGAAATTGACGATCGATCCGCCGCCCGCCTCCTTCATCTGCGGGATCACCGCCTGGGCGGCGAAGAACTGGTGGCGCAGATTGACCGCCATCCGGTCGTCCCAATACGGCACGGTGACGCTCTCCACCGCATGCCGGTCGTCGTTGGCGGCGTTGTTGACGAGGACGCGCAGCGGCCCGTGGGCGGCGCGCGCGCCGGCGATCGCCTTCCGCAACGCGTCGATGTCGCGCAGATCGGCATGGACGAAACGCGGCGCGGGCAGGCCGGACGCCGCGATGCGGGCGACCAGCGCCTCGGACGCCTCCCGCGCCATGTCGACGAAGGTCACGCGCGCGCCCTGCGCGCAGAAATGCTCGACGATGCTCTCGCCGATGCCCGATCCGCCGCCGGTCACGAAGACCGGACGGTCGCTGAGACTGCGATAGATGGCGAAACTGTCGATCGTCATGAGATGCCCCTTTCGACCCGGCGATCGGCTAGCCTTGCCGCGCCTCGCGTTCCGAGGTCAAGCGGAGGACCAGCAATGACCGGCATCGTCACCTTGCGCAGCGGCACGCTGCGTCTCGATCTCGCGCCCGCGATCGGCGGCGCCATCTCGCGCTTCGCCAGCGAGGGACCGGACGGGACGATCGAGTGGATGCGCCCGATGAGCGACGCGGCGATCGCCGCCGGCGACGTGCTCGGGGCGTCGTGTTTTCCGCTCGTCCCCTATTCGAACCGGATCCGCGACAACGCCTTCGCCTTCGACGGACGGCATGTGCGCATGGAGCATTCCTTCCCCCACGCCCTGCATGGCCATGGCTGGCTCGCGCCCTGGCGGGTCGAGAGTCCGGCCGCCGACAGGGCCAGCCTCGTCTTCGTCCGGGACGCGACCGCCGACTGGCCCTTCGCCTATCGCGCGCGGCAGGATTTCGTCCTCGCCGATGGGCGCCTCGACATGCGCATCGAGATCGTCAACGCCGGCGACACGCGCATGCCGGCAGGGTTCGGGCTGCACCCCTATTTCCCGCGCACGCCACGCTGCCGCCTGCACGCCGCTGTCACCGGGCTCTGGGAGACCGATGCCGCGATCCTTCCCACACGCCTCGTCGCGCCGGAGGCGCCGCGCGATCCGCGCGCCGGACTCGCCGTCGATGCGGTGCCGCTCGACAATTGCTTCACGGGATGGGACGGGCGCGCGGAGATCGTCTGGCCCGAGACCGGGACGGCGCTCGCCATGACGGCGGAGGGGCCGATGGGCTTCTTCGTGGTCTATACGCCGACCGGCGAATCGTATTTCTGCGCCGAGC
>CAYSUY010000207.1:0-6987 GCA_964434345.1 uncultured Acetobacteraceae bacterium | reverse complement strand
CTTGCGAGGCGCGCAACGTATCGCTCGCGCCGTTCGATCCGCGCACGACCTCGATGCCGAACAGGGCATCGGTTCCGGCGAGGAAATTGCCGCTCGAGACCTGATTGTTCGCAAACGTGATGCCTGTCGCCGACCCGCTGTAATCGGCGGTATCGGTTCCGCTCCCACCATCGAGCGTATCGCTGGCGTCACCCGCGATCAGCGTATCGTTGCCATCGTCGCCGAACAGCACGTCGTTTTCGGATCCGCCGGTCAGCGTATCGTTGCCGGCGCCACCGGAGAGGGTCGTCAAGACCTCGAACGTGTGGAGCGTGTCGTTCCCCGCGCCGCCCACCAGCGCTTCGATGTCGGACACGAAGTCCGTGTCGCCGGCCCCAGCCACGACGAGGACGCCAGAGCCGGTGATCCCGGAGTTCGTCAGATTGGACGCATAGAACGCGAAGCTCGCCGTATCGAGACCCTCGCCCCCGATCAGCGTGTCGTTCCCGAGACCGCCGGAGAGCGTATTCGCATCCCCGTTGCCGGTGAGTTCATCGTTGCCGCCGCCGCCGACCAGGTTCTCGATCGATATCAGCGTGTCGGTGTCACCCGGCGCGGCAATCACGGTCCCGTTTCCGTTCGCGCCCAGCGAGGCGGTGAGAGCGGTCGACAGGTAATCGTAATCGGCGGTGTCGGAGCCGCTGCCGCCATCCAGCGTGTCGGTCCCACCGCCGCCGCGCAGGACATTCCCGCCGCCATCGCCACGCACCACATCGGCGAAGTTCGATCCATAGGCGCTCTCGATCGCGACGAGGATGTCGTTTCCGGCGCCACCAGTCACCGTGCTCTGGGCGAGATCGACGGTCACGCCGCCCGTCGCATTTGCGTAATCGACGATGTCGATGCCGCCAGCGCCGTTGATCGTGTCATTGCCGCCCCGGTCGCGGATCCGGTCTGACTGCGAACTCCCCACGAAGACGTCGTTGTTGGCGGTCAGGCGGACGGCACCGATATTGACGAGGGTGTCGGTACCGCCGCGTCCGTCGATGACCGTGCCCGTGCCCAGATTGACCGTGACGCTGAACGTGTTGCCGGCAGTGTCGTCGCGGTAATCCGCGAAGACGCGCAGATTGCGGGTCGTCGCCTCGAAGCGGTCGTTCCCGCCGATGCCGCGGAGGAACAGCGGATTGACCGAGACATTCGCGGAACTGACGACGAAGCTGTCGTTGCCGCTTCCTCCGGTGACCTGTTCGATCGCGATCAGCGTGTCCGTCTTGCTGACCCCGAAGCGCGCGCTCGCGTTGTTGCTGCTCACGCCGTCGCTTGTCAGCGTGACTGTGATTGCCCCCGTGGCGTTTGCGTAGCCGACCGCGTCGAACCCGGCACCGCCGTTGAACGTGTCGGACGCGCCGGTGCTGCCAAGCAGATTGTCGTCGCCCGAGCCGCCCGACAGGCTGTCGGCTCCCGTTCCCGCGGCGAGCGTGTCGTTGCCATCCCCGCCATCGATCGAGTTCCCCCCGGAGCCGGCGGTGATCCGGTCGTTGCTCGCATTGCCGATGATGCGCAGCGTCTCGCTCTGGGCCGAAAAATCGTAGACATTCGCGGTCGTGTCGGAGGTCGTCGCCGTGATCGCCACCGTCTCGACGCCCGTCAGTTCGGCATCGAGCAGAGCCCCGGTGGTGACCGCCTCGCCGAACTGTGCCGTGTCGGTGCCTGCGCCTCCGTCGATCAGCGCGTCCGTCGCGTCCGCCACCAGGATGTCCGCGCCCGCTCCACCGCTCAGCGAATCGCTCCCCGCGCCGCCGGTCAGGGTGTTGGCTCCCGTGTTCCCGGTCAGACGATCATCCCCGTTGCCGCCTGTCAGATTCCCGATCGACACCAGCGTATCGGTGTCGCCCGCTCCGGCAACGACGAGCGCACCGCCCGTGTCATCGAGCGAGATCGTCACACCGGTCGCGAGATAGCCATACTCGGCGGTATCCTTGCCCTCCCCGCCCACGATCAAGTCGTCACCGCCATTGCCGCGCAGCACGCTGCCGGTCGCGTTGCCGACCAGCATGTCGGCATGGGAGGTTCCACGGATCCCGTCGATGTTGACGAGCGTATCCGTGTCGCCCGCCGCGACCATCACGGTCACTGTGCCCGACGCGGAGAGCGTCACCGTGATCCCCTGGCTCGCATAGTTGTAATCGGCGATGTCGACGCCACCGGCGCCGCCATCCAGCAGATCGTCGCCGTCGTTGCCACGCAACACGTTGCCCGACGCATCGCCGCGCAGCGTGTCGGAGAAATCCGAGCCGTGCGCGTTCTCGATACTGATCAGGATGTCGTTGCCCGCGGCGCCGGTTGCCGTGCCCAAGGAAAGATCGACCACCACCGCGCCATTTGCGTGGACATAATCGATGATGTCGCTGCCGCCGCGTCCATCGATGCTGTCGTCGCCTCCACGGTCCCGGATCCGGTCCTGAGAGGAACTTCCAACGACGATGTCGTCGCGCGACGTCAGGCGGACGGCGGCGATGTTGACGAGCGTATCTGTTCCGCCGCGCCCGTCGATCGCGATGCCCGTTCCCAGATCGACGGTGACCGCGAAGGTGCTGGCGGGATTGTCGTCGCGATAATCGACGAACACCGCCGTCGAACGCGTCACCGCCTCGAACCGGTCGTCACCGGCGAGGCCGCGCAGGAACAGCGCGTGGGTGTCGGTGCTCGCCGATTGCACCAGGAACATGTCGTTGCCGGATCCGGTGGTGATCCGTTCGATGGCGATCAACGTGTCCGTTCGCTCGGCCGAGAATGCCGCGCTGGCATTGTTGCTGCCCGCCCCGTCGCTCATCACGGTGACCGTCATCGCGGCGCCGACTTGTCCGTAGCCGACCGTGTCGAACCCGTCGCCGCCATGCAGCGTATCGGCGGCACCGTCGCCGCCATTGAGATTGTCGTCGCCCGCGCCGCCGAAGAGCTTGTCCGCACCGGATCCTGAGGTCAGTCGGTCGTCCCCGTCGCCACCGTCGATGGTGTTTCCGCCCGAGCCGGCGATGATCTGGTCGTCGCCGGTGTTGCCGAAGACCCGCAGGGTCTCGGTCTGGTTCGCGAAATCATAAACGTTGTGATTGGTGTCGGATGTCGTCGCGGAGATGCTGACCGTCTCGACGCCGTCCAGTGCTGCGTCCACCAGCGGTGCTTCCACGCTGCGCTCGGCAAGCAGAAGCGTGTCCTGTCCCGTTCCGCCAGAGAAGACATCCGACTGGTTGCCGACAAGGACATCGTCGCCGGTGCCGCCGAAGATAAAGTCGCCGGCACCGTCCGCGTCTCCGCCGTCGATCGTGTCGTTGCCGTCGCCACCCGTGAGGATGTCCTGGCCTTCACCGCCCCGGATCGTATCGTCCCCAAGCGCGCCGTTCAGGTCAAAATGGCCACCACTGGCGGCGAGCGTATCGTCGAAATCGCTGCCGACGATCCGCTCTATGGCGATCAACGTGTCGACGTCCGTGTTCGCGACGACGGAGACGGTTACCTGCTCACCTCCCAAGAGGGTCGCGGCCACGCCGTTCGGGGCGTAGGAATAATCAACGATGTCGTTGCCGGCGCCGCCGTTCAGGACGTCGTTGCCCGCCCCACCTTCGAGGCGGTCTTCGCCTTCATCGCCGAAAAGCGCATCCGTTCCCGCGCCGCCAAGCAGCGTATCCGCATCGCTACCACCCAAAAGCGTGTCGTCGCCGTCGCCACCATCGAGCGAATCCGCCCCGCTTCCGCCGTCGAGCAAATCGCCCTCGCCGCCGCCGCTCAGGCCGTCATCGGCACCGCCGCCGGTCAGCAGATCGCGCGCCCCGCCACCGAAAAGGAAGTCGGATGCCTCGCCTCCGTCCGCCGTCACGCTGTCCGCGTCGCCAATCCCGCTCGCATCGACCGAAAGTTGAGCCTGCGACGAAGTCGCGACAACATGGACATTCGAGAAGGCCTGCGCCGCAGCGCCCGCCAGGAAGAGGACCTGCGCCCCTGATCCGCGCAGCTCGATGACGTTCACCTCGCTGACCGATTGGAAGGCGAAGTCTTGGATCGCGGATGCCCCATCGGCATCGTCGAGAATGATGATCCTGTTCTCGCCTTCCCCGCCGACCACGCTATCCCCGCCATTGAACTCCGCGGCGCGGAAGACGAATACGTCGTTCCCGTCTCCACCCGACAACTGGTCGTGGCCCGCGCCCCCGTTGAGCGTGTCATCGCCGGCCAGTCCGTCGAGCCGGTTATCGCCAGCGTCGCCCGACAGGGTGTCGTCATGGGCGCTGCCGGAAAGCCCCTCGATCCCGCGCAGCCGGTCGGCGCCGAGACCGCCACCGATACTCTGCGCCCCTATCCGCGTGACGATCCGCATCGTGCCATCTGGGCGCCCGAGGTCGACGGTGGTTTCGGCCTGTCCGGGATAGGTGATCCTCAGGCTGTAGGAGCGTGTTGGATCCAGGTTGAAGAAACTGACCGGTGTCGCGCTTTGCGACCCATGGCTCCCTCCGCCATCGACGACGCGCGTCGCCACCATCGTCGCGCCGTCATAGAGCCGCAGCGTCGCACCTGCGGCCGTCCAAGCGCCGGCTTCGCCGAGCACCAGGACCTTGTGCAACGTATCCGGCTCCGGGTTCATGTTGTTCTCGTAGAGCGCGTTCAGGCCACCGCGACTGGATGCGAAGAGGTCGAGGTCTCCGTCATTGTCCATGTCCGCCCAGGAAATTCCGGCCAGGGAACCAGATCCGAGGGTGAACTCCTCGGTGAAGGTTCCGAAACCGAGATCGTTGCGGAGCAGGACGACCCCGTTCGAATGCGTCACCGCCGCGATATCGAGGAAGCCGTCCCCGTCGTAGTCACCCCATACCGCGCCGGTCGCGGAACCCGCGACGGTGTGCATCACCGCGAACCCACCTGCCCCATCATTTACGAAGAGGGAGGTCTGGGCGAACCCGGCGACAAGAAGATCGAAATCGCCGTCATTGTCGTAATCGCCCCAGTTTCCTGAAGACCCGCTTGGCGTGTTCGATCCGAACGCACTGCTGGGAATGTCCGTGAAGCCGCCTGCCCCGTCGTTGCGGTAGAGGAACGGATTGCTGGTGCTTGCGACGAAGGCGTCGATGTCGCCGTCATTGTCGAAATCGGCCCAGGAGACTCCGTCGGCGCCAACGATCGCCTGGGTCAATCCCAGTTCGGCACCGACATCGACGAAGCTGCCGCCACCATTGCGGTACAGCGGCGTATGAAACGATCCCTTCGGTGCGAAGAGGTCGAGATCCCGATCGCCGTCGAAATCGCCCCAGGCGGCCGCAAATCCATAGGCCGATACGGTGAGACCGGCGACCGACGTGGAGTCGGTAAAGGTCCCCTCTCCGTTGTTCCGGTACAGTTTTCCAGGACTTGTGTTGTCCTGGACATAGATATCCAGGTTGCCGTCGGCGTCGTAATCCCCCCAGGCGACGCCATCGCCAGCGGAGGTGTCACCGATACCCGCAAGCGAGGATACGTCGAGGAACGTCCCGTCCCCCTGGTTCTGGAACAGGAGATCCGACTGACTCTGGTTGCGTACGACGAAGAGATCGAGGTCACCATCATTGTCGTAGTCGCCCCAGGCATTGCCTGTCGAATCGCTGAACGCGATCGCCAGGCCCGCCATGGAGGCGATATTCGCGAACTGCGTCCCGGATGGAGCGGCGCTCTCGATCTGATCGCCGGATTCGACCGACGCACCTTCCAGCGTGACCACGATGGACGCCGCAGCATCGTCAAACGCGGCGATGTCGGTACCGCCAGCGCCGTCCAGGATATCGTTGTCGGCGCCACCGACGAGCCTGTCGTCGCCTGCGCCGCCATCGAGAGTGTCCTGGCCGGAGCCGCCAATCAGGATGTCGTTCGCCGATCCGCCATGCAGATCGTCGTCGCCGGAGCCACCCTCCAGGTAATCGTCGTCTGCACCGCCGATCAGGAGGTCGTTGCCCTCCGACCCATAGAGCGAGTCGATGCCGGCGCCACCGCGAAGCGTATCGTTGCCCAGACCGCCAGTGAGCGTTTCGCCCTCCACGTCGCTCACGCTGACGGTCAGGGTCGCCGTCGTCTGGCGCGCGGTCTCGTCGCTTATCCGGACGACGATCCCGTGGGTGCTGGCGCCTTCGAAATCGATGGGCGCTCCGGCCGCCGCGCGAATGATACCCGCTGAATCGATCGCGAAGCGACCTCCCGCATTGTCGAGCAGGACGAAAGAGAGTGTCGTGGCCGGATCCGGATCGGACGCCACGACCTGGCCGACAGATGTGCCAGGCGCGGTATTCTCCGTCGCCGTGCCGTCGACGAAGCTCTCGAAGCGCGGCGCATCCGCGGCGGCGCTGACGGTAACCGTCACCGTCGCCGAGGACGTGTTTGACGGACCTTCTTCACCCTCGCGCGTGGTCGCGGCAACCGTCAGCGTGATCAGACCCGAGGCATCGGCCGCGAGCAGCATCGACAATCCGACCAGGTTTGCAGGCGTCAGGCGATACGAGCCGTCCTGCTGCCGCTGCCCCGCGCTCAGCGTTGCCGTCGGTGGAACCCCGATGATCGTCACGGCGAGGGTCTCGGAGCCATCCGCGTCGGGCGTCGAGACGGTGATCGGGATCGAGGTCGGGACATCCTCCTCCCCGGAGATCGTCTGCGCGACGGTCAGGCTCGGCGTGTCGGCAACCGGGGTGACGGTCACTGCCAGGGTCTGGCTCGTCGAGGCGCTGAGCGAACCATCGGTCGAGGTCGAGGTCACCGTCAGCGTGAAGTCGGCGTCGCTGTTCGTCGGCGGCGTGATCGTCAGGCCGGCCAGCTGCGCCGGCGTCAGCGTCCACACGCCGTTGGTGTTCGTGCCCGCAGACAAGATCGCGCCGGCTGGAACGCCGGAGATCGCGATCGACACCGTCTCCGACGGATCCGTCGGAGAGGTCGAGATCGACAGCGCGATCGCCGTGTCCTCGGCGCCGCTTGCGGACTGGACCGACAGGCTTGGTG
>CAYSUY010000206.1:0-7015 GCA_964434345.1 uncultured Acetobacteraceae bacterium | reverse complement strand
GGTCGGCACGGCGACGATGCTGCCTTACGGACGCGTGCCCGGCACGCGCCTGCTCGAACTCGGCGACGCGGCGCTCTATCGCGCGAAGCAGGGCGGCCGCGACCGCGTCGCAGCCGCCGACGCGTGATCCCCGGGGCGGCCTACGCCGTGCCGGGTTGGGCGTCATATGGGCGTCGCGATTTTCCCTGGCCGGTGGTAGCTCCGGTCGACGCTCCGCTGGACTGTAAGCTGGACTTGCGTGCGGGGATCGAGGGAGGGCCGGAACGATGGTGATCGACGCTCATGTGCATTTCTGGCGGCCGGCGCTTGGGCACGACATCCTGATCGTGCGCCGTGAGCCGCGGTTGCGCCGCGACTATCAGCCTGCCGATCTGCAGCCGGCCATGGAGGCCGCGGGAATCGCGCGCGCCGTCGTCGTGCAATCTGCCCCCGCGCTCGCGGAAAGCGAATACCAGCTGGCGCTCGCTGCGGACCTGCCATGGATCGCCGGCGTCGTGGGCTGGGTCGACCTGGCCGCCGCGGATGCGGGCGCGCAACTCGACCGGCTGCAACGCGCGGGTACGCTGGTCGGCGTGCGCGCCATGCTGAACCGGATCGAGGATCCGGAGTGGATCGCGGGCGACGCGGTCCATGCCGGGCTGGCGGAACTGGCGCGGCGCGGTCTCTCGCTCGATCTGATCGCGCGCCCGCCGCATCTCGACGCGTGCCGGCGTGCGCTCGTGCGGGTGCCGGATCTGCGCGTGGTGGTCGATCATGGCGGCGGCCCGCCGATCGCGGCGCGCGAGCGTGAGCCCTGGGCGATGCTGATCGCCGCGCTCGCGCGCGAGACGGCGGCGTATTGCAAATTCTCCGGCCTGTTCGAGGAGGCCGCCGACGGCGATGGGCCCGACGCGCTGCTGCCCTATGCCGCCCATCTCGCGACCTGTTTCGGATCCGGTCGCCTCGTCTTCGCCAGCAACTGGCCGGTCTGCGAGATCGCCGGAGGCTATGCGCGCTGGCACGCGGCCGCACGCGACCTCGCCATCCGCCTCGGCCTCGATCAGGACGCTCTGTTCGCCGACAACGCACGTCGCCTCTACCAAACCGGGGACGGAGCCCGGATTACTCCGGGGTCACGAGCCTCGACGGCAAGGTGATGACCTTCATGCAACGATCCGAGTGGGTAATCCGGGCTCCGTCCCGGGTTGTTCTGCTGTGCCTGGTCATGCTGGGTCTCGCGCAGGGCTCGCCGTCTGCCCATGCGCGGGCAGAGGTCGAGTGGCGCACGCCCGCGGTCGCCGCGCCGCGCGTGTCCTACCAGACCTTCCACAGCCCGGCCGCCGGCACTCAGGTGAGCTTCCACCTCTACACCCCCTCCGCCTATGGGCAATCCGGCGGCCATCGCTTCCCCGTGGTCTACTGGCTGCACGGGTCCGGCGGCGGGTTGTCAGGCATAGCGCCGCTCGCGCGGCTGATCGATGCCGCGATCGGGGCCGGCCAGATCCCGCCGCTGCTGGTGGTGTTCGCCAACGGATTGCGCATGGGCATGTATGTCGACTGGAAGAACGGCGCGGTGCCGGTGGAGACGGTGATCGTGCGCGACCTTGTCGGGCATGTCGACGCGACCTTCCGCACGATCGCCACCCGCGAGGGGCGGTTGCTCGACGGTTTCAGCATGGGGGGCTATGGCGCGGCGCGTCTGGGGTTCAAATATCCCGAACTGTTCGGCGCGGTCTCCATCATGGGCGCCGGTCCGCTGCAGGAGGCGCTCACCACCACGCCACGGGCGAGCGGACAACGTGCCGAGGACCTGCTGCAGGCGGTCTACGCCGGCGATCAGGCGAATTTCAGGGCCGTCAGCCCGCGTCGGCACGCCGCCGAGAACGCCGTCCGCATCGCACGCGCATCGCGCGTGAGGATGGTCATCGGCGACCGGGATGAGACCTACGCCAACAACCGCGCCTTCCACGAGCACCTCGAGGGGCTCGGCATCCCCCATGAGTGGATCGTGCTTCCAGGGGTAGGCCATGACCCGTTGGCGGTGCTGAAGGCCCTGGGCGACCGGCATTGGGCCTTCTACCGCGCCGTATTCCGGTAGCAAAACACGCATTCCGGTAGCAAAACACGGGACGGAGCCCGGATTACGGAGGCGTCCTCCAATGGCGCGAAGGAGTAATCCGGGCTCCGTCCCGGGTTGTTCGGGGCGTCGTTCGGGGACAATGTGTGGCGGTTCTGCGCGGTCGCGTGGGCGCCGGGTCCCGGGGGGCGGGGCCGCGAGCAGGGGGAGGGGACGATGACGTCAGGCAGCACGCCGACCGTCGGTGACGGGTTCGGCGGCCGGATCGGCCGCACGCGCGAGGAGTCGACGCCCTGGTGGCCGGAGCGCCGCACGGCGCGGCCGGGCGCGCCGAACATCGTCATCGTCTACATGGACGACATGGGCTGGTCGGATCCCGGCTGCTACGGCTCGGAGATCGAGACGCCGCATCTCGACGCGCTGGCGGCGCGCGGCGTGCGCCTGACCCATTACACGACCCACCCGATCTGTTCGCCTGCGCGCGCCGCGCTGCTGACGGGGTGCAACGCCCATGGCGTGGGGACGGGATGGCTCGCCAACAACCATCCCGGCTACCCCGGCTATTCCGGCGAGATCCCGCTCGAGGCGGCGACGTTGCCCGAGACGTTGCGCGCCGCGGGCTACGAGACGATCATGACCGGCAAGTGGCACAATACGCCAGCCGCCGACAACGTGCCGGGCGGATCGAAGCACAACTGGCCTGCGCAGCGGGGCTTCGACACGTTCTACGGCTTCATGGACGGCGAGACGCATCATTTCTTCCCGTCACGCCTGATGCTGAACAATCAGCTGGTCCCGGTCGACGACTATCCGCGCGACTATTATTCCGGCGACGACTGGATGGACCAGGGCATCCGCTTCGTGAAGGAACTGCGCGAGAGCGATCCCGACAAGCCCTTCTTCCTCTATGTCGCCAACAACGCGATGCACGCGCCGATCCAGTCCAAGCCCTCGGACATGGCGAAGTATCGCGGACGCTACGATGCAGGCTGGACCGAACTGCGCGCGGCCCGTCATCGCCGGCAGATCGAGCTGGGGCTGATCCCGGCCGGCACGCGACTGCCGGTCTCGGATCCGCGCGTGCCGCGCTGGGAGGATACGGATCCGGCCGACCGGCCGCTCTTCGCGCGCCACATGGAGGCCTATGCCGCCATGCTCGACAACACGGACCAGAATATCGGCAAGCTGGTTGCCTTCCTGTCGGATCTTGGCGAACTCGACAACACGATCATCCTGTTTTCGTCCGACAATGGCGGCACGGATGCCGGCGGCGCGACGGGCATGTTCAACAACAATCGCCGCTATTCGGGTCTTCCGGTCCAGCCGATGGCGCGGCAGCGCGCGCTGACCGACGCGCTCGGCGGACCACAGAGCGTCTCGCTCTATCCCACCGCCTGGGGCGAGGTCTCGAACACGCCTTTCCCCAGCTTCAAGACCTATACCGGCGCCGGCGGCCGGCGCGTCAGCTTCATCGCGTCCTGGCCGGCGCGCATCCGCGATGGCGGCGCGATCCGCCGCCAGTTCATGCATGTGACCGATGTCATGCCGACCCTGCTGGATCTCGCCGGCGTTCCGCCGCTCGAGACCAGCCATGGCAGGCCGGCGCTCAAGCTGGACGGCCTGTCCTGCGCGGCGGTGCTGGTCGACGATGCGCCGTCGCCGCGACGAGAGCAGTATTACGAGTGCTGGTCGAACCGCGCGTATTATCGCGACGGCTGGCTGGCGCGCTCGCTGCAGCTGCGCGGCAAGCCCATCGACATGGACAACTGGACCCTGCACCACCTGGATGCGGATTTCTCGGAGAGCGAGGATGTCGCCGCGGACCATCCCGCGCGTCTTGCGGAACTGGTTGACGCCTTCGATGCCGCGGCCTGGACGCATTTCGTCTATCCGCTCGACAATCGCGACCGGCCTGGAAAGTTCTCCGACACGCCCGCCTGGCTGCGCGCGAAATCCGATCGCAAGCGGCGCTTCCTGCCCGGTGCGCAGAGCGTCCATCGCAGCGACGTGGTGCCGATGGTCGCCAACCGATCCTTCGTCGCGCGGATCCGTTTCGACCAGCGCGCCGGTGACCAGGGCGTGCTCTGGGCGCTGGGCGACATCATCGGCGGCATCGTCATGTACGTGGAGGCGGGGCGTCTGAACCTGCATTACAACGGCTTCGGCGAACCGACGGATCTGCCGCCGGTCGACCTCGCCGCCGGGAGCCACGAGGCGGTGCTCGACTACGAGGCGCTGGGCCAGCGTCGCGGCCGCGGCCGGCTGCTGCTCGACGGTGTCGAGCGCGTCGGCTGGCGCGACCTGTCCCCGACGCTGATGGTCGGGCTGTTCGAGGGGCTCGATGTCGGGCTAGACCGCCGCGCGCCCGTCTTCTGGGCGCTCTATGAACGTCACGGCGTCTTCCGCTACACCGGGAAGATCGACGAATTCTGGATCGAGCCCGGGCCGCGGGCCGCGGGTTGAAGGGGGAGAGTTGGAGATGAGCGAGCTGAAGACCTATCCCGAAGGCAGCCCCTTCACGGGACGTATTGGCCGCACGGTCGCGGAATCCGAGCCGGCCTGGCCGGTGGCGAAGCGGGCGCGCAAGGGGGCGCCCAACGTGCTCGTCTTCCTGCTCGACGATGTCGGCTTCGCGCAGGTCGGATGTTTCGGCTCGACCATCGCCACGCCCAGCTTCGACCGTCTGGCCGCGACGGGGCTGCGCTATCGCGACTTCCATACGACGGCGATCTGCTCGCCGACGCGCGCCTGCCTGCTCACCGGGCGCAACCATCATTCGAACGGCGTCGGCATCATCCAGGACATGTCGACGGGCTATCCCGGCTACAACGGCTCGATCCCGCGCGAGCACGGCTTCCTGTCCGAGATGCTGCTGGCCGAGGGCTATGCCACCTTCGCCATCGGCAAGTGGCATCTGACGCTCGCCAGCGAATACGCGTCGGGCGCGTCGAAGGCGCGCTGGCCGCTGGCGCGCGGCTTCGAGCGCTTCTACGGATTCATCGGCGGCAAGACAAACCACTGGTCGCCGACTCTCGCGCACGACAACCACTACATCGATCCGCCGCGCAGCTGGGAGGAGGGCTATCACCTGAATGCCGACCTCGCGGATCAGGCGATCACCTATCTCAACGATCTGCGGGTCGTCGCGCCCGACAAGCCGTTCTTCATGTATTACTGCCTGGGCGCGGGCCATGCGCCGCATCATGTCGAGCCCGACTGGATCGAACGCTATCGTGGTCGCTTCGACCAGGGCTGGGACAAATGGCGCGAGGAGGTCTTCGCGCGCCAGCTCGCGATGGGCATCGTGCCGAAGAACACGCAGCTCTCGCCGCGGCCGGAATGGGTGCCCGCCTGGGACTCGCTCTCGGACGACGCGAAGCGCCTCTATGCGCGCCAGCACGAGGTCTATGCCGCGTTCCTCGAGCAGACCGACCATCATGTCGGCCGCGTGCTCGACCATTTGGCGCAGCTCGGCGAGCTCGACAACACCCTGGTCATGCTGGCCTCCGACAACGGCGCCAGCTCCGAGGGTGGCGTGCACGGCTCGTTCAACGAGCTGCAATTCCCCAACCGCGTCGAGGCCAGCGTCGCGCAGAACCTGAAGCATCTCGACGATTGGGGCAGCGTACGGTCCTATCCCAACTATGCCTGGGGCTGGGCCTGGGCCGGCAATACGCCGCTGCGCCGCTGGAAGCGCTATCTGCACCAGGGCGGGATGAGCGATCCGCTGGTCGTGTCCTGGCCCAAGGGCATCTCCGGGCGCGGTGAGGTGCGCGGCCAGTACACCCATGTCGTGGACATCACGCCGACGATCCTCGAGGCGCTGGGGCTGCAGGCACCTGCGATGCTGAACAATGTCGCGCAGCGGCCTCTGGAAGGCGTCAGCTTCGCGCACAGCTTCGCCGATGGCGACGCGCCGACGCGCAAGCGCGTCCAGTATTACGAGATGATCGGCTCGCGCGCGCTCTGGGCGGATGGCTGGAAGGCGGTGGTCGAGCAGCCCCAGGGCGGCCCGCTGACGGCCGAGACGCTGGCCGCGCAGACCTGGGAACTCTACCACGTCGCCGAGGATTTCTCGGAATGCACCGACCTCGCGGCGACGCATCCGGGCAAGCTGCGCGAGCTGATCGACCAGTGGTGGGTGGAGGCGGGCAAGTACAACGTGCTGCCGCTCGACTCGCGCATGCAGACGCGCATGAGCGAGCGCAAGCCCACGGCCGCGGGCGATCGCGACCGCTATGTCTACTACCCCGGTGCGGCGCCGCAATTCGAGTACACCTCGGTCAATCTCAAGAACCGCTCGCATGTCATCACCGCCGAGGTCGAGATCCCGGAGGCGGGTGCCGAGGGTGTGCTGCTCTGTCACGGCAGCTGGTTCGCCGGGTATTCCTTCTACGTGAAGGGCGGGCGGCTGCATTACGTGCACAACCATCTCGGCCTCGCCGAGTACCGCATCTCGTCCGAGACGACGATAGCGCCTGGGCGGCGACAGCTGCGCTTCGTCTTCACGCGCACCGGGGAGCATCGCGGCAGCGGCGCGCTCTTCGTCGATGGCACGCAGGTTGGCGCCGGCGAGATCCCGCATACCGTGCCCGCGGTCATCGAGACCTCCGGCGAGGGGCTGTGCTGCGGCTATGACAGCGGCCTGCCGGTCACGCCGGACTACACGGCGCCCTTCCGCTTCACCGGCCGCATCCTGCGCGTCGTCGTCGATGTCGGCGAGGGCCCTGGTCTCGACCCCGATCTGCGCCTGCGCGCGGCGATGACGGAGGAATAGGGGGCGGAGGCGCCGCGCCACCGGAGGGGAAAAAGTCTCTCCAGGACAGAAATCCCCCCGCGCCGGGCCTCTTCGTCCGCGAGCCGCGTGCCAGGGGATTTCTGTCCTGGAGAGGGTTTTTGGTCGGACGGCGCCCTTCCGCTTCACCGGCCGCATCCTGCGCGTCGTCGTCGATGTCGGCG
>CAYSUY010000205.1:0-7081 GCA_964434345.1 uncultured Acetobacteraceae bacterium | reverse complement strand
ATCTCGAGGGCAAGGGCGTCACGGTCCTCGACCAGACCGGCCTCGCGCAGAAGGGTGGCGCGGTGCTCAGCCATGTGCGCATCGCCGCGACGCCCTCGGCCATCCATGCCGCGCGCATTCCGCAGGGTGAAGGAGACCTCGTGCTCGGCTGCGATCTCGCGGTCGCGGCCGGCGCGGACGCGATGGCGCGGATGCGGGCCGGCCGGACCCGCGCCTTCGTCAATGTCCATGGCGCACCGATCGGCGCCTTCACCCGCGACCCCGACCTCGTCTTCCCGCTCGGCGAACTCGAGGAGTCGATCGCGCAGGCGATCGGACGCGACGCCCTCGACGCCTTTCCCGCGCAGCGCCACGCGACCGCGTTGATGGGCGATTCGATCGCGACCAACCCCTTCATGCTCGGCTATGCGTGGCAGAAGGGCGCGATCCCGGTCTCGCGCGCCGCGATCGAGCGCGCGATCGAGCTCAACGGCGTGGCGATCGCCGCCAGCAAGCGCGCCTTCGCCTTCGGTCGCCTCGCCGCACATGACCACGCGGCGCTGCTGCGTCTGGTCACGCCGACCGCTCCGGTCGGCAATGATGCGGCACCCGCGAGCCTCGCCGAACTGGTCGCGCGCCGTCGTGCCGACCTCGCCGACTACCAGGACGAGGCCTACGCCCGCCGCTACGCCGCGCTGGTCCGCAAGGTCGAGCAGGCCGAGAGCGCATCCCTGCCCGGCCAGACCGCCCTCACCGAGGCCGTCGCGCGCTACGCCTACAAGCTGATGGCCTACAAGGACGAGTACGAGGTCGCGCGGCTGTACAGCGATCCTGCCTTCCGCCGGTCCCTCTCCGCCCAGTTCGAGGATTGGCGCACGCTGGAATTCCACCTCGCCCCGCCCCTGCTCGGCGAGCGCGATCCGGTCACGGGCAAGCCGCGCAAGCGCGGTTTCGGCGCGTGGATGCTGCCTGTGTTCGGGCTGCTGGCGAAACTGCGCCGCCTGCGTGGCACACGCCTCGACATCTTCGGCCATACGGCCGAGCGGCGCACCGAGCGGCGCCTGATCGCCGAGTACGAAACCCTGCTGGACGAGATCTGCGCCGGCCTGACCCCGACCAGCCACGCCCTCGCCGTCGAGCTTGCGTGCATCCCGGAGCGCATCCGCGGCTATGGCCACGTCAAGGACGAGCACCTGGGCAAGGCCAAGGCCCAGGAGGCCGACCTGCTGCGCCGCTTCCGCGCCTTGTCGCCGGCCGCCCCGCCGCTCGCGACAGCGGCCGAATGAGGCGTGCGGGCTTGCCCCGTCAGTGCAGCGAAGGCTTTTTCAGGAAATCGTTGCGATCGCCCGAGCGGATCATGGCGACGAGATCCGCATCCCGGCGCCGGATGGTCAGCGCGATCTCCGTACCCGCGGCGCCCAGGCTCCAGACGCGGCGGAAGAACTGGGCGAGGCCGGCGACCGGCTCGCCTGCGACATCGATCAGCTTGTCGCCTTCGCGCAATCCGGCCGCGTCGGCCGGACCGCCTTTCGCCATGCCGCCGACGACGAGACCGTCTTCGGCCTCGCCGACATAAAGCCCGAGCCAGGGGCGCGGCGCGGCGCTGCTGCGGCCCCGCGCGAGAAGATCGTCGAGGATCGGAGCGAGCAGATCGATCGGAATCCCGAGATTCCCCTGGACGCGCTTGCGGCCGACGCGCTCCTCGATCAGCAGCGACCCGACGGCAAGAAGACGCCCCGCGGTGTCGAGCATCGCCGTGCCACCCCATTGCGGATGGGCGGGCGCCGTGAACAGGGCCTCGTCCAGGACATATTCCCAGTAGCCGGCGAATTCGCGCTTCGCGAGAAGCTTGGCCTGCAGGGTATGCACGAGCCCCCCATGACCGATGACCACGATGGGATCGCCGGGTGCGACGTCCGCGACGCTGCCGAAGGGGATCGGCGGCAGGTTGAGCCTGCCGAGCGCCTGCACAAGGCCGAAGCCCGTAGCCTGATCATAGCCCAGCACATGCCCGGGCAGGACCCGGCCGTCATTGGTCGACAGCCAGATCGAACTGGCCTCGGTGATCAGATAGCCCACGGTCAGGACGAGGCCATCGCCCCGGATGACCACGCCGCTGCCCGTGCGCTCGGTCCCGAGCACCGAGGCCGTGAAGGCGTCCGCGGGCACCTCGGCACGCAATCCGACCACCGACTCGACGGCGGCGTCGAGATCGAAGGCCTGGCGGGCCGGATCCGGTCGCAGATCGGCCGGAAAGGCCCATTCGGCGGAGCGCTTCATGCCAGGACCCGGCGCAATCAGACTTCCAGCGCCTGACGATAGAGATCGAGCAGTTCGTCCTGCTCGCGCCGGTCGGGCTCCTCCATCTTCCGGAGCTTGATGATCTGGCGCATGATCTTGGTGTCGAACCCGTTGCCCTTGGCCTCGGCGTAGACCTCGCGGATATCGGCCGCCAATTCGCTCTTCTCGAATTCGAGCTTCTCGATCCGTTCGACGAAGCTGCGCAGCTTCGCCGCGGCGATGCTGCTGGTGGTGCCGTCCGCCATGCTCATGCTCCTTGGGCCTTGGACCTGGGTCGACTGTCTTAGGAGGTGCGGCGGGCCGGGGCAACCGGCGCCGCGCGCTCCCCTGTGGATTATCGCGAGAACCGCTGGAGGATCCCCGTCAATTCGCGCTTCCGGTCGACAGTGGCCACGGTCACCTTCAACCGGTTCCCGGCCGCCGGAACGGCGACGATCCTGAGGTTGCGCGGCGCATCGAAGACCAGCCGGCGGCGCTCCGCGTCGAACTGCCCGCGGCGGCGCTGGGTGAAGGGCTGGTCGGATGCGCGCGCATAGCTGCGACCGCGGGCGAAGAGCGCGGGCACGGCCGCCGGGTCGCCATCCTCGACCACGAGCATCACGTCATCGCCATTGTCGAGCGACCCTCGCCAGCCACCGACGAAACGCGCCAGCGGCGCGTTGTCGTTGGCCGGCCTGGGCAGGCGGTCGGGCACGCTCTCGAACCGATAGGGGATGGCCACCACCGGCGCGGTGTCGCAGGCAAGGCCGTCCGGAGACGGTGCGGTGACGAAGGCGAGGATGCACCCGCCGAATTGCCGGGCGAACCCGCTGGACAGGCCGACGCCGTGGCCACGGATGGTCGCCGGACGATCGACGATCAGGTGCGGCACCTGCCGTGCGCGCAGCACCTCGGCCAGGGCCCCGGCACGCTCCCCAGGGTCGTATTCATCGTTGTCGAACAGGAACACCATGACGCGGGCGCGGCGCAGGAAACCGGCAAGACGCAGCAATTCGCTGCGGTTCATCAGCGCGCGCTCGGGATCCACACGCGTCGAGCCATAGGCGGCTGGCGCGGTCGCAACGACCGCGTCGGCAAGGTCGGGCGCCGTGGCCTGAGCGGCGATCGCGATCCAGCCGCCGGCGCTCTGCCCGGCCAGCACGATCCGGGCATAGCCGCGCGCCCGCAGCCCCTTGCCGGCATCGACCAGCGCCAGCGTCGATGCACGGATCGTGTCGCCCTCGGGCGGACGCTCCAGCCGGAAGACATCGTAGCCCGCCTCGCGCAGAACCTCGACGAAGATGGCCGGCGCCGGATCGGTGGAGCGCGGCGCGTCGCCGGCATGGTTCCAGATCACCGCTCCGGCCGCCGTCGCCGGTCCGCGCTGGGCAGCCTCGCCGCCATCGGCCACCAGGACCGGTTGCGCGCGGGCCTGCGCCGTCGCGACGAGCGCGGCGCAGGCAAGGCAGACGGCGAGAAGCCAGGGCCGGATCAATGCTTGTGCGGAGCCCCGGCGGCCTGGAACCTGGCCATCGCTTCGGGGCTCGCCTCGGTCTGGTGGCGGGCCTTCCATTGGTCGTAGGGCATGCCATAGACCAGTTCGCGCGACTGGTCCTTGGTCAGGGCGACGCCGCGCGCGTCGGCCGCATCCTTGTACCAGTTCGACAGGCAGTTCCTGCAGAAGCCGGCGAGGTTCATGAGGTCGAGATTCTGTACATCCGTGCGAGCACGCAGATGCTCGACGAGGCGCCGGAAGGCGGCGGCTTCGAGTTCGGTCCGGGTCGTGTCGTCCATGCGTATCTCCTGGCTGCGGATCTGTCCGTCGGCAGCATATAGGGCCTGGCAGGGACGATATCCCGTCGCGCATGCGCGGCACAACGCGACCACAGGGCGACGCCGTGCCGCCGAAAACGCCCCTGGATCGCCGCCGCGCGGCCTGCGCTATGCTGGTCGCGAGACTGTGGAGCACGACATGACCGCGCGCGACGCCCGACTCTTCCATCCCGATTTCAGCACCGAGCCCTATTGGTGGCAGGCGTGGCGCCCCTCGCCCGGACGTGGCGCGCGCGATGTCCCGGCGCGGGCCGATGTCGCGTTGATCGGCGGCGGCCTGACCAGCCTCAACGCCGCGCTCGAACTGGCCCGGGCGGGCGTGTCCTGCGTCGTGCTCGAGGCGCGGGAGTTCGGCTCCGGCGCCAGCACGCGCAATGGCGGCGGCGTCAGCGGCGGCATCAACATCGGCAAGGGCCTGGGCGGCCGGAAAGGCGAGACCGACGAGGCCCTGCGTCAGGCGATGATCGCCGACGCCGCACAGGCCCTCGACCATCTCGAATCGCTGATCGCGCGCGAGGGGATCGACTGCGACTACGAGCGCAGCGGGCGGTTCGCCGGCGCCTTCACCCCGGCGCATCACCGGGCCCAGGCCCGCCAGTGCGAGCTGCTCAACGCGCATGCGCGGGCCGAGGCGCGGCTGCTTCCGCGCGCGCGCGTGCGCGAGGAGATGGCGAGCGACTTCTACTACGGCGGCATGATCGTCGAGCGCTCGGGCAAGCTGCACCCCGCGAAGTTCTACGGCGGTCTGCTGGATGCCGCGGCGCGCGCGGGCGCGGTCCTGGTGGCGGATGCCCCGGTGACCCACGTGGCCCGCGATGGCGGCGGCTGGCGCCTGACGACGCCGCGCGGCGCGTTGTTCGCCGAAAAGGTCTTCGTCGGCACCAACGGCTATACCGGCGCCGTGACTCCGACGCTGCGGCGGCGGACCATTCCGGTCGCCAGCCACATGATCGCCACGGAAGAGCTCGATCCCGCCCTCGCGGCGAGCCTGATCCCGAAAGGCCGCTTCCTGTCCGAGACCAAGCGGGTGCTCTGCTACTACCGCCTGTCCCCGGATGGCAGGCGCGTGCTCTTCGGCGGGCGACCGCGCTTCACCCAGGTCGCGCCGGAGACCAGCGCGCGGCTGCTGCACGAACTGATGGTCGAGCGCTTTCCGCAGCTGGCCGGCGTGCGCGTCGCCCATAACTGGATGGGCAATCTCGCCTTCGCCTTCGACCAGCTGCCGCATATGGGCGAACAGGACGGGCTCTACTACGCGATGTGCTGCAATGGCAGCGGCGTCGCCATGCTCGGCTGGCTCGGCCAGCAATCCGCGCGCAAGATGATCGGCGGCGCCAACCGCCAGAACGCCTTCGACGGACGCCCCTTCGAGACGCTGCCCCTCTATGACGGGCGCCCCTGGTTCCTGCCCATCGTCGGCGCATGGTACAGGCACCTCGACCGCCGGGAGCGCGAGGCCGCCGCGCGCGAGGCCCCGTGACGCGCGGAGCCCGGATGACCGTCGCGCGGCTCCTCGCCTGCGTCTGCGTCGCCGGTGCGGCGTTGCCCGCGCCCGTCGTGGCCGAGTCCGCGCCACGCGCGGCGGCGTGGCGCGGCGGCACGATCGTGGCGGTCAGCGAGAACGACGAGTATGCGTTCCGCATCACGGTCGATCAGCATTACAGCAACGGCATGCGGCTGGTCTGGCTGTCCGAGCCCGTCGCTGCGACGCCGACGGATCCGCTGGCCTGGACGCATCGCGTCGCCGGCGCGATCCCGGGCTTCGCGGCGCGCCCCGGGACGCTGCGGCTGGGCGTCGCGCTCGGGCACAACATCTACACGGCCGGCAATACGCGTCGTGTCGTCCCCGACCCGGGCGACCGGCCCTATGCCGGCTGGCTCTATGGCGGCGTCGCGCTGGTGAATGACTCGGCCGACACGACATCGGGCGCGGGGGTCATCGAGACGCTGGAACTGACGCTCGGGATCGTCGGACCGAGCGCCATGGGCAAGCAGCTCCAGAATTTCTGGCACGGTCTGATCAACTATCCCCAGGCGATGGGCTGGGACAGCCAGCTGCGCGACGAACCCGGGATCGGCCTCACCTATGAGCGTGCCTGGCGTCGACCGATCGCCCGGGAAACCGACCCGGACGCGACAGGCTTCGGCGGGCTGGGCCTCGATGTCGTGCCGCACGCCATAGCCGGCCTGGGCAACGTCGCCACCTACGCGGCGGGCGGCGCGATGCTCAGGATCGGAACGCATCTCGCCGACGATTACGGGCCACCGCGTACCCGCCCAGCCCTGTCCGGGATCGCGGCACCGGCCGGTGCCGATCGCATCGGCGGCTATCTCTTCGCGGGTTTCGAGACCCGGCTGGTCGGCCGCGACATCTTCCTCGACGGAACCATGTTCCGCGGCGGACCACGGGTCGACCGGCGCCCGCTGGTCTCCGACACCATGGCCGGGCTCGCCATGACCTGGCGCGACTGGCGCGCGTCGTTCACCTATCACTGGCGCGGGCGCGAATTCGAGACCCAGGGACCCGGCGACCGCTTCGGCGCCTTCAGCCTCGGGGCGCGGTTCTGACCGGTGCTGGGCGCTTCCGGTGCCGCGACGACTCGCCTAGACTTCGGCTCCCATCGTGATCGCCATGGAGGCACCGCTATGACCATCGACGCCAGGATCGGCCGCCGCGCCGCCCTCGCCGGCTCCGCTGCAGCCATCGGCGCGCTCGGCGCCGGGCAGGTGCGCGCCCAGGGTCGCCCGATCAACTTCACCGCCTGGTCCGCCGCCGTCGACCAGGTGAAGAGCCATATCTCGGCCTTCGAGAAGGCGACCGGCAACAAGGTCAATTACGAGAACTTCCCCTGGGCGCAGTACCGCACCTCCGTCGTGACGCGGCTGGTGGGCAACGCGCCGATGGATGTCCTCTGGGTCAGCGACGCCTGGCTGCCGGAATTCGCCGAGGCCGGCTGGCTGGCGCCGATCGACGACATCCCCGAACTGA
>CAYSUY010000204.1:0-7108 GCA_964434345.1 uncultured Acetobacteraceae bacterium | reverse complement strand
CGGTGATCTGGCCGTCCGCATCCTGGAGCAGATACGTCTTGTTGCCGTGCAGGACGCCCGGGCGGCCGCCGGTGAGCGAGGCCGCGTGCTTGCCGGTCTCGATCCCGTGGCCGCCGGCCTCGACGGCGACGATCTCGACGCCGCTGTCGTCGAGGAACGGATGGAACAGGCCCATGGCATTCGAGCCACCGCCGATGCAGGCCACGAGCATGTCCGGCAGTCGGCCGTCCTGGCGGCGCATCTGGTCCTTCGTCTCGCGCCCGATCACCGACTGGAAGTCGCGCACCATCGCCGGGTAGGGGTGTGGTCCCGCGACCGTGCCGATGATGTAGAAGGTCGATTCGACGTTGGCGACCCAGTCGCGCAGCGCGTCGTTGAGCGCGTCCTTGAGCGTGCCGGCGCCCGATGTGACGGGTCGCACCTCGGCGCCCAGCAGCTTCATGCGGAAGACGTTCGGAGCCTGACGCTCGATGTCGGTCGCGCCCATGTAGACGACGCAGGGCAGGTCGAACAGCGCCGAGACGGTGGCGCTTGCCACGCCGTGCTGTCCCGCTCCGGTCTCGGCGATGATCCGCGTCTTGCCCATGCGGCGGGCGAGCAGGATCTGGCCCATGCAGTTGTTGATCTTGTGCGAGCCGGTGTGATTGAGCTCGTCGCGCTTGAAAAAGATCCGCGCACCGCCGAGGTGCCGCGTCAGTCGCTCGGCGAAGAAGAGCGGGCTCGGGCGTCCCACATAATGCTCGAGGTAGTAGTCGAGTTCCTTCTGGAACGCGGGGTCGGCCTTGGCCGCCGTGTAGGCGGCTTCCAGCTCGAGGATCAGCGGCATGAGCGTCTCGGCGACGTAACGGCCGCCATAGGCGCCGAAATGTCCGTGCTCGTCCGGCTGGTTACGGAGGGAGTTCAATGCAATGGCCATGGCTGGTCGTTCTAGGACAGGCCAGGGGACCGGCCAAGCCCGATTTTCGTCCCGCTCAACCGCGGGCGGCGCGCAGGAAGGCTGCGATCCGCACCGGATCCTTGCGCCCTGGCGACGCCTCTACGCCGGAGGAGACATCGACTGCTCGCGCGCCGCTTGCCGCGATGGCGGCGCGGACATTGTCGGCGTCGAGCCCGCCAGAGAGGAACCAGGGGCGCGGCATGGAGCGGCCGGCCAGCATGCGCCAGTCGAAGCTGGCAGCGTTGCCGCCGGGCAGCGCACCGGCCCGTGCCGGGGGCTTGGCGTCGAAGAGGAGCCAGTCGACGGCATCGGCATAGGCCTGGGTGGCGTCCAGGTCGGCGGGTTCGGCGATCGCGAGCGCCTTGATCGTCCCGAGGCCGAAGCGAGCCGCCAGATCGCGTGCCCGCTCCGGCGGCTCCCTGCCATGGAGCTGGATCAGATCCGGACGCAGCTCCGTGACGATCGCGCCGATCAGCGCGTCATCAGCATCGACGGTGACGGCGACCCGGCGGACGGCGGCGGGCAATGCCGCGGCGATCGCGCCAGCCTGCTCCGGGGAGACGTTCCGTGGCGAGCGCGGGAAGAAGACGAAGCCTGCGTAGTCGCTCGTCGCGGCAGCGGTCGCGGCCTCAGGCGTGTTGATGCCGCAGATCTTCACCGCGGCGGTCATGCGGCGGCGTCGATCTCGGCGCAGATCCGCACCAGCGCCGCGGCAGGATCGGCGGCTTGGGTGATCGGACGACCGATCACCAGGTGGTCGGCCCCGGCCGCGATGGCCTCGGCGGGCGTCATGATCCGCTTCTGATCGCCGCTCGCGGCCCAGGCGGGGCGGATCCCGGGCGTCACCAGCAGGAAATCCGGACCGCATTGGCGGCGCAGCGTCGCGACCTCCTGCGGCGAGCACACGATGCCCGCGACACCGGCGCGCTGCGCGAGATCGGCGAGACGACGCGCCTGATCCTGCACCGGTCCCATCTGGCCGCAGGACACGAGATCCGATTCGTCGAGGCTGGTCAGGACCGTGATGGCGAGCAACCGCGGCGCATCGCCGATGGCCGCATCGGCGGCGGCCGCGACCGCCGCGCGCATCATCGCGCTTCCTCCGCTCGCATGGAGGGTCAGGAAATCGGGCTGTACCTGGCAGGCCGCGCGTGTCGCTCCCGCGACGGTGTTCGGGATGTCGTGCAGTTTCAGGTCGAGGAAGAGCTTTTGCCCGGCGCGCACGGCGCGCACCCCCTCCGGGCCGTTGGCGACGAAATACTCCAGACCGAGCTTGATCGCGCAGTCGGTGCCCGCGAGCCGCCCGATCTCCGCGCGTGCGCCGTCGCGATCGCTGCGGTCGATGCCGACGAAGATCCTGCTGGCGCTGGTGGTCATGTCGTTCTCCTGGTGATGCCGCAGTGGCTTCAGCGCCTGACGGCAAACAACGTGGCGACGCCCTGGGCGAGCAGACCGCAACCCAGGCCAAAGGCGCCATTGATCAGCGGCGCGCGCCACATCGCGTTGACGTTCCAGCCTTGCGCCATCGGCAGGCCCTTGAGCGGCGCCACGACGAACCATCCGATCGCGGTCGCCCCGGCCGCGCCGATCACGAGCGCGGCCAGGATCCGCAGGCCCTCGCTGCGCAGCTTGCCGGTCACCAGAAAGATGACGATGCCCCAGACGCCGCCCCAGAACGCGGCATTCAGCACCGCGGGTATGCCTAGCGGTCCGACCGGTTGCATCCGGAAGGGTGGGTTGGGGATCAGGCCATAGGCGTTCATCAATCCGATCGCGCCCTGATGGAAGGTCAGGATCGCGACGACGCCGAGGACGAAACCGGCTAGCAGGCTACGCAGGAGCATGGCGTTTTCCCTTCGAAGGAGCCGGTCAGCGGCGCGCCGCGTCGTAGACCAGGATCGCCGCCGCGAGATCCTCGATCGCCGTGCCCGTGGATTTGAACAGCGTGATCTCCGCGGGGTCGCCGCGGCCCGCCGCCGTGCCGCGTGCGAGGTCGAAGAGCGTGCCTGCGATCCGGGATTCGGCGAGCGTGCCGTTCGCGATCGGATCGGCGATGTCGCCCGATTCGAGGATCGCCGCCGCCGTGTCGATGTAGATGCGGGCCCGCGCGATGGTCGCGTCGTCGGCTTCGCGCATGTCGCGCGCGTAGCTGCCGACGAGGTCGACATGCTGGCCCGCGCGCAGCCACTCTCCACGCACCAGCGGCGTCTTCGACAATGTGGCGCAACTGACGATGTCCGCGGCGCGTGTTTCGGTCTCGAGGTCGGTTGCCGCGCGCAGGCGGATGCCGGGCAGGTCGAGCGATCCGGCAAGACGCGCGGCCTTCGCCGGGTCACGGCCCCAGATCGCCACCTCGCGAATCGGGCGCATCGCGGCATGGGCCTCGATCAGATGCGGCGCGAGTGCGCCGGTCCCGATCATCAGCAGACGGCTGCTGTCCGGTCGCGCAAGATAATCGGCGGCCAGCGCGGAAGCGCAGGACGTCCGCCGCAGCGTGAGCATGCGGCCATCGATGTTCGCCAGGGGCTCTCCAGTCTCCCCCGACAGCAGCAGATAGCTGCCCTGGACCGAATCGAGGCCGCGCGACGCGTTGCCCGGAAAGACCGTGACGATCTTCACGCCGACATAGCGCCCTTCCATCCAGGACGGCATCAGCAGAAGCATGGCTTCCGGCGCGCCGGGTACCGGGATGCGGTGATGATGGCGGGTCGGTGTCGTCGCGCTGCCGCGGAAGGCCTCGCGAAGCGCGGCCACCAGGGCCCGGCTGGGCAGGGCATCGCGGACCTGTGCCGCGTCGAAACCGCGGGTCATGGGCGCAGCGTCGCGGGCAGACCCGTGGAGAGCGCGCCGGTCCTGGTTTCGCTGTCGTCGAGGCGTTTGCGCATGCGCTGGATCTCCGTTTCAAGTTCGGTTGCCCGGCGCCGGGCATCGCGCGCCGCGCGGCGACCGTGACGCCCAGCCCACCAGGCCACGAGCGCACCAAGGGCCACGCCGACGTAAAGCGCCGCCATCAGCGCGACGAAGAGCGGCGTTTCCATTCGACCGGACAACGGCCAGAGGTCGATTGCGACCGGCTCGCGGTTCGCGATGGCGAAGAAGGCGCCGCAGAAGAGCAGCGGGACGCCGGCGATCCAGAACGAAGGTCTCATCGTCGCGACTCCGTCCGGTGCGCGGCGCCGGTCAACCCTTGGGGTTGAGCTTTTCGCGCAGTTCCTTGCCGGTCTTGAAGAAGGGGATGAATTTCTCCGAGACGTCGACCGAATCGCCGGTCCGGGGATTGCGACCCACCCGCGCGGCGCGCTGCTTCACTGAGAACGCCCCGAAGCCCCGCAGCTCCACGCGCTGGCCCTGGGCAAGCGCACGTGAGATCTCGTCGAAGATTGCGCCGACGATCTTCTCGACGTCGCGCTGGTAGAGATCGACATGCGCATCGGCGATGCGCTGGATCAACTCGGACTTCGTCATGTCGGGCCGGGGTGCGAGAAAATGGAACGTCGGGGCGGCCGGCGCGGCTCAGCGGCGTCATCGCGCCCCAAGGTCAGGGTGCCAAAGGGCCACCAGCCCGTCAATGGTAAGTCGTTCCGGCAGATAGGGTTTTCCGCGCAGGATGGCGGTGATGGAGGCGGCGATGTCGAGCCCGCGGGCGTCCGGGAAGCGGGGCTTGATGTCGCGGACCGGCAATCCGGCGGAAACCCCTCGCGCGCTGGTCAGCCAGGCACGCGCCGCATCTTCGCCGCCGAGTTCGTCGACGAGGCCGAGCGTCTGGGCCTGGCGCCCGGTATAGACCCGGCCATCGGCGAGCCGGCGCGCGGCATCCGGCGCGAGGGCGCGGCGTCCGGCCACCATGTCCACGAACATCGCATGCGTGTCGTCGATGATCGCGCGGACGGCGCGGCGCCCCTCGTCGGTCATCGGCTCGAAGGGATTTGGAACCGCCTTCATCGGTGCGGATTTGATCTGCTCCATCGATACGCCGAGTTTCTGAAGCAGTCCGGTCACATCGGCGGTCTGCATCAGGACGCCGATCGAGCCGGTTATCGTGCCTTCGCGGGCGAAGATGCGGTCCGCTCCGAGTGCGACCATGTAGCCGCCCGAGGCCGCCGTCTGTCCGAGGACCGCGACGACCGGAATACGCGCCGCGATGTCGCGCAGCTGACGATGCAGTTCCTCGCTGGCGACCACGGTGCCGCCCGGGCTGTCGATGCGCACCACAAGCGCGACGAGGTGCCGGTCCTCGGCCGCCTCGCGCAGCGCGTGCAGGCGCTGCGGGTCGTCGGTGATGACGCCGGAAATGGAGAACCGTCCGATGTGACCGATCCCCCAGAATGGCCGGCCAAGCTGAGCCGCGGCACCCAGGGTCGTCACCAGCGCGATCACGATCGCGGCGAGGCGCCAGAGGGAGACCTGCCGCTTGAGACGGCGGCGATCGACGAGGAGATCGGCTTCGGAGGACGGCATGGCGCTTCAATATACGGCCGCGCCGGCGGCGCAAAGGGGCGGCGCAAAAAGCGAGGCCCGGCGCGTCCTGCGACGCGCCGGGCCCATTCGCCGTCCGGGGATCAGACCTGCTGGATCGCCGAAAGGATCCAGTCGCCACCCTGGCTGCGCATGAACGTCCACACCTCGACATGCTCCCGGCGCTCTTCGCGGCTGCCGGCGACGAGTTTGCCATCGGCAAGCGACACTTCGTAATCCACCGCCGTCCAGCGCATGGCGACGGAGGCGTATTGCGTCGCGCCCTCCTGCCAGGCCTCGGACAGGTCGCCCTGCTCGAGTTTCACCTGCTCGACGCGGTTCTCGACGCCGCGGCTCGAATTGGCCGACAGATCCTCGCTGAGATAGCCGACCATCTCGGGCGTCGCGAGGCGACGTAGCGCCGCGAGGTCGCCTTTGCTCCATGCCGCCTGGACATCGGCGAGGCGGGTCTCGAAGGCATCGAAATCGGTCGCCAGCAGACCGATGTCGTCACCCGACTGGGGTGCGACGGCGTCGGTCGACCCACCGCCCTGGCCGAGCGCGGGGCGGTACTCCGGAGAGGTCTGGGAGCGTGCCATCACGTCGGGCACCGGCGTCGCGCCCCCCATGCCTGCAGCAGACCCGGCGCCCGCGTAGGCCGCCGCGGGTTGCGCCGCCGCCTCGCGGCGGCTGCGGATGAAGCGCAGGACAAGCATCGCGATGCCCGCGACCAGCGCCAGCTGGAGGGCAAGACCGAGGAACCCGGCAAGCCCCTCGCCGAGGTTGAAGCCGCCGCCCATCAGGGCACCGATCAGCCCGGCGCCAAGCAGGCCGCCCAGCATGCCGGTCATGAAAGGATTGCGCTGGAACCAGGATTGCTGCTGGGGCGCCTGGGTTCCCTGCACCGGGCGCTGGGCCTGGGCCGGGGTGGTGGCGCTGCGTTCCACGGGGCGCGCCGCGTTGGGCGTCGTCTGGGTCGGCGGGGCGGCCTGCATGGTGCGCGCACCACGGCTGCCCTGGCTGCGCCCGCCGCCGGCTGCTGCCTCGGCGAGAAGGGGCGCCAGGGCGAAGGCGGCGGCCGCCAGCATGGCGAGGAATCGGGCTGGGCGTCGGCTCATCAGGGGACCTCGTTTGGATATGGGTCTCGTATCCGCGCAAAAGTGGGGTGTCTCGCGGGCTACGTCAACGCGAGGAAATGTAGGGTCTTCCGGCCGTCGGCCGAAACGAAAAGGGCGGGGGCCGAGGCCCCCGCCCTGTCCGTCGTCCCGCGGGACGCGCGGCGTCAGGTCTTGTCCTGCTCGCGCTGGCGGCGCAGCGCCGCCCCGAGGATGTCGCCGAGCGAGGCGCCCGAGTCCGACGAGCCGTAGGTGGCCATGGCCTCCTTCTCCTCGTCGATCTCCTTGGCCTTCACCGAGAGCTGAACGCGGCGCGAGCCGCGATCGATCTGGGTGATCTTGGCGTCGACCTTCTCGCCGATCGCGAAGCGGTCGGGGCGCTGGTCGCCGCGGTCACGGGCCAGATCCGACTTGCGGATGAACCCGATCACGCCGTCGGTCAGCGTCACCTCGATGCCGTTCTCCTGGACCTGGGTGACCGTCGCGGTGACGACCTGACCCTTGGAGAACTTGCCGATCGAACCCTCGAACGGATCGTTGGCGAGTTGCTTGATGCCCAGCGAGATGCGCTCCTTGTCGGTGTCGACGTCGAGCACCTTCA
>CAYSUY010000203.1:0-7163 GCA_964434345.1 uncultured Acetobacteraceae bacterium | reverse complement strand
TCGAGGTGGTGGAGCCGCACAAGCGCCAGTTCCGCGCCCGCAAGGCCGAGTACGCGGCCAAGGCGAAGGCGCTCCTGGCCTCGGTCGGGCTCGGCGACTTCGCCGAGAAATATCCCTGGCAACTCTCGGGCGGCATGCAGCAGCGGTCGAATCTCTGCCGCGCCCTGATCCACGAGCCCGAGATCATGATGCTCGACGAGCCTTTCGGCGCGCTCGACGCGTTCACGCGCGAGGAACTCTGGGGCGTCATGCAGGCGCTCTGGCTCGAGCGAAAATTCACCGCCGTGCTGGTGACCCATGACCTGCGCGAGGCGGTCTACCTCGCCGACACCATCTACGTGATGAGCCGCCGGCCCGGCCGCGTCGTGCTCAAGCGCGCCATCGACCTGCCGCGTCCCCGCACGCTGGCCAGCACCTTCGACCCCGCCTTCGTGGACATCGTCCACGAACTCCGCGACCGCATCCATCAGGAATACGCCTGATGACCGACAGCCAGAGCCGTGCCCTCCAGACCGCGATGCCGTGGCTCGTCATGGCGGTATTCCTGATCGCCTGGGAACTCGCCTGCGTCGGCTTCCGGATCCAGGAAATCATCCTGCCGCGCCCGTCGAAGATCATGGTCGTCGCGGTCGAGCGCTTCGACATCCTGCTGCGCTTCTGCCTGGAGACGCTGTGGACGACGATGCTCGGCTTCCTGCTGGCGATCGCGGGCGGTCTCGTCCTCGGCCTTGCCGTGGGCGCCTCGCCCTTCGTCTATGCCGGGCTCTACCCGCTGCTGATCGCGTTCAACGCCATCCCCAAGGTCGCGATCGTGCCGATCCTGATGATCTGGCTCGGGGTCGGCGCGACGCCCGCCGTGATCACCGCCTTCGTGATCTCCTTCTTCCCGATCGTCGTCAACGTCGCGACCGGCCTCGCGACGATCGAACCGGAGATGCGCGACGTGATGCGATCGCTCGGTGCGACGCGCTACGAGATCCTGACCAAGGTCGGCATCCCGCGCGCCATGCCGTATCTGTTCGGATCGCTCAAGATCGCGATCACCCTCGCCTTCATCGGGTCGGTGATTTCCGAGACGGTGGGCGGCAACCGCGGCATCGGCTTCCTGATGCTCTCCGCCGGTGCCCGCAACGACGCCCCGACGACCTTCGCCGGGCTGTTCGCGATCGCCATCATGGGTATCCTCATGTACGCGGTCTGCGCCATGGTCGAGCGCCGCATGACGCGCTGGGCCTTCCGCGGCGAGATGGTCGGCTGAACCGCATTCGCCGCCGCTGGCGGGGAACTTCGCGCGCCAGCCCCCGATGACCGCAACCTGCTTCATGCGTCGGCGGGGGAAATTTCGTTTGCCGGCCCCTCGGCGCCGTCGCGATCATCGCCGTCCTGCCGGCCGGATCGCGCCGGCGCGCGACATGGGGGACGGCTCTTGGCACGCATAGTCCTGCTCGACGGCGGCACGAGCCTCGAATTGCTGAAACGCTCGGCCAACAAGGCCCCGCGCCACTGGTCGGCCGAATACCTGATCTCGGAGCCCGACCTCGTGCGCGAGGTCCATCTCGACTACATCCGCGCCGGGGCGAAGGTGGTGACCACCAACGCCTATTCGGCCAGCTTCACCCGCATGGCGATGGTGATGGCCGAGGAGCGCGTCCCGGAGCTGCAGCGCATCGCCTGCACGCTGGCGATGGAGGCGCGCGATCGCGCCGGCGCGGCGGGCGCGGATGTCGCGATCGCCGGCTGCATCCCGCCGCTCAATGGCACCTATCGCCCCGACCGGGTGCGCGGCTTCGCGACCAATCGCGACGAATATCGCCGCCTCGCCGAACTCCAGGCGCCCTACGTGGATCTCTTCCTCTGCGAGACGATGTCGACGGCCGAGGAGGCGCGCGCCGCGGCCGCCGCCATGACCGAATTCGGCAAGCCGGTCTGGATCGGCTGGTCGCTCGACGATGCGGCGCCGCGCCTGCGCTCAGGCGAGACCATCGCCGCCGGCCGGGAGGCGCTGGACGGGCTCGGCGTGGGCGCGGTCCTCGCCAATTGCTGCCCGCCGGAGACGATCACGGCGGCGATGCCGGATCTCGTCGCGACCGGCCTGCCCACCGGCGGCTACGCCAACGGCTTCACGGCCATTCCCAAGACCTTCCTGCCCGGAAAGACGAAGGACCAGCTGAAGACCCGCGAAGACCTCGATCCCGCGGCCTATGCCGCCTTCGCCCTCGGCTGGGTCGAGGCCGGCGCCACGATCGTCGGCGGCTGCTGCGAGGTCGGGCCCGATCATATCGCGGTGCTGCACGCGCACCTTCTCGCCGCCGGCCATGTGATCGTCGGCCCGTGAAACGCCGCCAGGGAATTGGCGGGCACTAGGCCGGATCGCGAACCAGGATCTCCGGCGTGATGTCCGCGACGCGGCGCAATCCGACCTGGGCGAGCGCGATCGCGATCTCCTCGCCCAGCCCGTCCATGAACCGGGCCAGCCCGCGGGCGCCATCGGCACCCATAGCGTACATGAACGGGCGGCCCAGCAGCGCGAAATCCGCGCCCGCGGCGAGCGCCTTGACGATGTCCTCGCCGCTGCGCACCCCGCCATCCATCAGCAGCGGATAATCCGGGCCGACCGCCGCGCGTATCGCGGGCAGCATCGAGATCGATGACGGCGCGGCGTCGAGCTGACGCGCCCCGTGATTCGAGACGTAGACGCCATCGGCGCCGGCGTCGCGGATACGCACCGCATCCGCAGGCGACAACACCCCCTTCACGACGAGGCGCCCCTTCCAGCGCGCCCGCAGGCGGTCCAGGAATTCCCAGGTCGCGCCGGTGCGCGGGGCGTTGCGGTCATAGCCCTTGGCGTTGGGATCGGCGTCGTAATTGGCCATGCGCGGGCGACCGGCGCGCAGCGTGCCGAGCGACCAGCGCGGATGCAGCGCGAAATCGAGGAATTGCCGCGGCCGGATGCGGAACGGCGTCTGGAAACCATTGCGCAGGTCTCGTGGCCGCTTGCCCAGCCGTGGCACGTCGACCGTCAGCAGCAGCACCTCGTAACCGGCCGCCGCGGCCCGGTCCACGAACCCGTTGGCCACCTCGACCGAGCCGGTGACGTAGAGCTGGAACCAGGCGTTCCCGCCACTGGCTTCATGCATGCGCTCGAGCGATGTCGAACTCGCGGTCGACACGCAGACCGGGATCCCGCGCCGCCTTGCCTCCGCCGCGAAGGCCAGATCGGTGCCCGGCCAGGCGAGGTCGCACATGCCCATCGGGGCGATGCCGTACGGCGCCCCCATCGGACGGCCGAAGACCTGGGTCGCACAGTCGATCGTCGCGACATCCGCCAGCACGCGCGGCAACAGCCGCAAGGCGCGCAGATCGGCCGTGTTGCGCCACAGCGCCGCCTCGGTCCCGGCGGCTCCGTCGATGAAGTCGAAGATCAGGCGGGGCTGGCGGCGCTTCGCCAGGAGCCGTGCGTCCGACGCCGTCGGAAGCGTTCGGCTTGGCCGGTCCGGCGCATGATCGGGGGGCAGGAAGGATCTTGGCATCGCGCCACGAGGCTGCGGCAGAGCGGCACCATCGACAAGCGATGAATCGTCCACCTATAGATAAAATGGTCTTTATCCATCGCCGGGGCCAGGATGCGTTCGATCTCGTCGCGCAAACGTCTGCCGCTCAACGCGCTGCGCTGCTTCGAGGCCGCCGCGCGGCTCGGCAGTTTCAAGGACGCGGCGCAGGAACTCGGCGTCAGCGCGACCACGGTGAGCAACCAGATCCGCATGCTGGAACGCAACTGGCGGTGTCTGCTTTTCGTGCGCAAGACCCGCCAGGTCGTGCTCACCGACCTTGGCCAGTCGCTGGGCCGCGTCGTGCGGCAGTCCTTCGACGCGATCGCGCGCGAGATCGACTACCATATCGCGACCGATCCCTTCGTGGTCTCGATGGCGGTCGGCGCGATCTTCGGATCGCGCTGGCTGACGCCGCGTCTGACACGGTTCCACGCCGATCTGCCGCGAATCGCGCTGGCGCTGCGCCGCGGCCACCGCATCACCGGCGCTGCCGACATGCCGGCCTCGATCGTGGTCGACTGGGGCCACGGAGACTGGCCGGGGCTGGAGGCCGAACCGCTGATGCAGATCCGCTACGCCCCGGTCCTCGCCCCGGTCCTCGCGGCTTCACGCGGCGGGATCGCCGCGCCGGGCGACCTCGGCCGTTTCCCGGTCCTGCACCAGCACGACCGTTCGGAATGGAACGCATGGCTGGCGAGCGCGGGCGCGCCCGCGACGCGCGCGGCCGAGGAGACGATCATCGAGGATTCCAACATCGCGATCCAGGCGGCGCTGGCGGGCCAGGGCGTCACCCTCGGCACCTTCCCCTTCATCCAGGACGAGGTCGATGCCGGACGTCTGCTGAAGCCATTCGCGACGATGCTCGCGCCGACACGGTGCTACTACGTCCTCACGCGGCCAGGCGCCCGCCGGAAGCCGGAGATCGCGGCGGTCTGCGACTGGCTGCGCCGCGAAGCGGCCGCCTACGCGGCGACATATCCCTGGACCCGCATCGGCCAGCCGGCGGCGCCCGGATGACTTCATCCGGCTTCATCCATACGGTTATGAATTGTGGTTTGTCACCTCGGGGGACGAGCCGCACCCTAGCGCCGCACATGATCACGCGGGCCAGCGGCGGCCTGCCATCGCCATCGGGGAGGATCCGGAACCCATGAAAAAACTGCTCTGCACCCTTGCGATCGCCGCCCTGGCGGCGACCGGCGTTGCGCATGCGCAACCGAAAGGCACGCTGCGCATGTCCCACGAGATCGGCTTCGGCGACGCGTCGAGCCTCGATCCGTCGTCACGTGGCCGCGTCTTCCAGGTCACGGACAAGCTGATGAGCCGGCTCGTGCGACCCGGCCTCGACGGCAAGCCCGCGCCCGATCTGGCGGCCAGCTGGAGCGCGAATGCCACCGCCACCGAGTGGACGTTCACGCTGCGCGCGAACGTCAAGTTCCACGACGGCAAGCCGCTGACCGCCGACGACGTGGTCTACACGCTGCGCCGCATCCAGGATCCGAAGACCGACTCGCCGGTGCGTCCGTTGATCGCGATGATCACCGAGATCGACGCCGTCGACGCGACGACGGTGCGCATGAAGCTGGGCCAGCCCTTCGCCGACCTGCCGCTGCAGCTGACCGACTACCGGCTGATGATCATCCCGAAGGATTCCGGCGACACGATCAAGACCACGGGCATCGGCACCGGGCCGTTCAAGCTCGAGCGCTTCGACCCGCGCGGTACCAGCGTCCTGGTCGCCAACGACGCCTATTTCGAAGGCGCCCCCAAGGTGGCGCGCATCGAGGTCATCGGCATCTCCGACGCGCAGGCGCGCGTGCAGGCGCTGCTCGGCGGGCAGATCGACATCCTGCCCGGCATGACCCGGCAGCAGCGCACGCTGCTCGAGCGCAGCAACCGCCACAAGGTGCAGCGCATCGACACGGGCAATTGGCGCGGCATCGTCTTCAAGTCCGATTCCAAGCCCTTCGACGACGCGCGGGTCCGCAAGGCGCTGCGCATGGCGGTGGATCGTCCCGCGATGCTGGCGCTCGCCGCGGGTGCCGATGGCGGCGTCATCGGCTGCGACACGCCGGTCGGTCCGAAGGACCAGTACCGCGCGACCCAGCAATCCTGCCCGCGCGACGTCGCGGGTGCCAAGGCCCTGCTGGCCCAGGCGGGCTTTCCAAACGGCATCGACATCGAGGTGCTGACCAGCACGGTCGAGGCCGTCTGGCCGACGATCGCCGAGGCCTACCAGCAGCAGGTGGCGGAGGCCGGTATCCGGGTCAAGATCACCCAGGTGCCGACCGACGGCTACTGGAACCAGGTCTGGCGCAAGCGCGACGTCGTCATGACCCGCTGGAACGACCGCCCCGCGGATTCGGCGCTCAACGAGATCTATCGCGGCGGCGCGACCTGGAACGAATCCTTCTTCAACGATCCGAAATTCGACGCGCTGCTCGACGCCGCGCGGCGCGAACTCGACTTCGACAAGCGCAAGGCGCTCTACGTCCAGGCCCAGGACCATCTCTGGGAGCATGGCGCCACGCTCGTCGCGTATCATGTCACCGACAATGTCGGCACGACCACGCGGGTCCAGGATCTCGACGCCGTCGAGACCTTCACGATCCGCTGGCACCTCGTCCGGGTCACCGACTGACCCAGCCTCCGGGGCGCCGCGACCGCTCGCGGCGCCCCGGATCCTCTCGCTCTCGTACACGCGATGCTTCGTCTGATCCTGCGCCGCCTTGCGCTCGGCCTGCTCACGGTGGCGCTCGTCTCGGCGATGATCTTCGCGGCCGTCGAGGCTCTGCCGGGCGATGCCTGCACGGCGATCCTGCAGCGCGACGCCTCGGGCCAGCGGCTGGAAAACTGCCGGCGCGAACTCGGCATCGACCGCCCCGCCCTGCCGCGCTATCTCGAATGGGCCGCCGGCGCGGTGCGTGGCGATCTCGGCGTGTCGGCCCATAACGGCAAGCCGATCGCCACCCTGGTCGGCGACCGGCTGAAGAACACGTTGCTGCTCGCCGCGTGTTCGCTGGCGCTGGGCGTACCGCTCGCGATCGGCCTCGGCATCCTGACCGGGTTGCGGCGCGACGGCGCCGCGGACATCGCGATCTCGACGGCGACGATCTTCGCGATGACGATTCCCGAATTCGTCTCCGCGACCGTGCTCATCTTCGTCTTCAGCATCTGGCTCGGCTGGGTGCCGGGCATCGTGACGGCCTCGGCGAGTTCGCCCGCCTCGGCCTTCTTCCCAGGCATCGTCCTGCCGATGGTGGTGCTCACCATGGTCATGACCGCGCATATCCTGCGCACCGTCCGCTCCAGCGTCATCGAGGTGCTGGCGAGCGACTACGTGCAGATGGCGATCCTCAAGGGCGTGCCCTATCGGCGCCTGGTGCTGCGCCATGTCCTGCCCAACGCGCTGCTGCCGGCGATCAACGTCATCGCCCTCACCATCGCGTGGCTGCTCGGCGGCGTCGTCGTGGTCGAAAAGGTCTTCAACTATCCCGGCCTCGGCAACTACATGATCGACTCGATCTCCGATCGCGACCTCCCGGTCGTCCAGGCCATCGCGCTCATCCTCGCCGCCGTCTATGTCGGCGTGAACCTCGCCGCGGACATGCT
>CAYSUY010000202.1:0-7181 GCA_964434345.1 uncultured Acetobacteraceae bacterium | reverse complement strand
CCGCAGCGGCGCCTGGATGGCATTGCCTGACCGCGCCGCGCAGCACTCAAACTGCAGGATCTTCGCCCCCCGCGGAGCAGCCTGCGATGAGCACGCTCGCGACGCAGGGCAGCGGTTTCGATGCGACGTGCACCACCTCGTGCGCGACGGGCGATCCGCGGCCGATGGATGTTCAGACGTGCAACGAGCGGAGACTTCGCGCCAGCTCCACTGCCGCAGGCTGCGGGTGGAACATGACCACCAGCCGCAACCTCCGGCAACAAGCCTCGGCATCGCCATCGCCATTCAGGAGATTGACGACACCGAAATGGTGGCCCTCACGAGCGATCGCCACGAACTAGGTACTCGTCGGCCCACCCGAGCCTGCTGGCCTGTCTTGCACCAAGCTGCGGCGAGCGCCCCCCCACCGCGCTGGCGCTATGGAGCGGCAGGATCTGGACCGTAGCCCATGAAAGCCGTAGCCGATCGCTGCCCGCGGGCGACGCCACACAGGCACTGGCGCCGAAGCCCACATCCTGATCAACTGCGCCACGAGCGCAGACGCGCCGAAGGAGTGCAACGATGAAGATCGCGGTGTTGGGATGTGGGAACGTGGGCGGAGCCCTGGCCGGACATCTCCAACGCCTCGGCCACGACGTGGTCGTAGCCGCCAGCACCTCGGACTCGGACAGCCTGCGCAAGCTGCTCGCGGCGAACTCCGCCCTGCGCGCCGCGGACGCGCGCGAGGCGGTGGAACAGTCCGAACTGGTCCTCCTTGCGACTCCGTTCCACGTCGCCGGCGACGCGGTCAAGTCGCTGGCGGAGGGCTTGAAGGGCAAGGTGCTGGTCGATTGCACGAACCCCGTCGGCGCAGGTCTCGTCCACGGGCTTGGCAGCCGGCAGTCGGGCACGGAGCAGCTCCAGGCGCTGGTGCCCGCCACCCCGGTGGTGAAGGCCTTCACCATCTACGGCTACGAGAACTTCCGCGACTCGGCTTCCTCCGGACGCGCGGTGCGCCCAGCCATGCTCTACTGCGGCGCGGACGCGGCGGCCAAGGCCAAGGTGGCTCAGCTCCTGCAACTAATGGGCTGGGATCCGGTCGACGTCGGCGGCCTGGACCAGGCCTTGCACCTCGAGCACCTCACCTTGCTTTGGATCAAGATGGTGCGCGTCGGCGGCCGCTCTTCGCGTCTGGTCTGGGCCAAGCTCGACACCTGATTCATCCGGACTGTCGGGGCCGAGTCGCTGGGCAGTGCCTTGCCAAGGCATCCACCGTGGACGGTTTGCTCCGATGGCCGAGGTGGAAGGCTCAGCCTCCGGCACAAGCCAACCACGGCCGCTCGACAGCGCCCGCGAGCCCGCGAGCGCCTGACGGCTGGTTGCGGCAACGGGGTGCATGGACATTCGATGCCGTCAAGATCGGGCGGAAGGACAAGCGTGGCCGCGGAGTGGATGGCTTCGGCGGGCGGAAGTGGCCCGCCAAGGCATCCACCGTGGAGGTTCCGCACAGATGGCCGAGCTGGAAGGCTTCATCACGGGCACATGCCAACCAATGGCGATCGACAGCACCCGGGAACTAGCGAGCGGCCGACGGCGGCGACGACCAAGCAGGAATGGCGACGACAACGGCCAACGTGGACACCGCCCCCCTGCCCATGCCTGAGATCCGCCGAGCATGGCTGGAAGTGGCTCGCATCGGCGGCCGAGGGTCAAAGCCGAATGGCGACGAAATCCAACGGAAAAGACAGCAGCCCGCGCCTAGTTGGCGCGGGCTGCTTGTGAGGCCCGGGCGATGACCTACTTTCTCGCGTAGCAATATCATCGGCGATTCCTGCTTGACGACCGTGTTCGGAATGGGAACGGGTATGGCCAGGAATCTATGATCACCCGGAGTTCGATTCTCGCCCGCGATGCGCGCGGGCGAGTGTGCGATGCTCGCCGGCGCGGGGCCGCGCCGGCGAGTGAAGCACAGGTGAATGGCTCGAGAACGAGGCTGTGATCAGGAGAACCTTCTCCCGATCGTCGCGTCGCACGAATGCGACCGCCGATTGGAGGAAGGTGATCAAGCCGATGGTCCGATTAGTACCGGTAAGCTAAACGTGTTACCACGCTTACACCGCCGGCCTATCAACCTGGTGGTCTACCAGGGGACTCGTTGGGATGACTAGTTTTGGAGAAGGCTTCGCGCTTAGATGCATTCAGCGCTTATCCGTTCCGGTCTTAGCTACCCAGCGCTGCAACTAGCGTTACAACTGGAACACCAGAGGACCGTCCACCCCAATCCTCTCGTACTAGGGGCAAACCTCCGCAATCATCCTACACCCACATCAGATAGGGACCGACCTGTCTCACGACGGTCTAAACCCAGCTCGCGTACCGCTTTAATTGGCGAACAGCCAAACCCTTGGGACCTCCTTCAGCCCCAGGATGCGATGAGCCGACATCGAGGTGCCAAACCTCCCCGTCGATATGAACTCTTGGGGGAGATCAGCCTGTTATCCCCGGAGTACCTTTTATCTGATGAGCGACGGCCCTTCCACTCGGAATCCGCCGGATCACTAGGACCTACTTTCGTACCTGCTTGTGCTATATCACTTGCAGTCAGGCGCACTTATACCCTTACGCTCTACGTGCGATTGCTAACCGCACTGAGTGCACCATCGTGCTCCTCCGTTACCTTTTTGGAGGAGACCGCCCCAGCCAAACTACCCACCTGACACTGTCTACGACCAGGATTACTGCGTCGTGTTAGAGACCTATCCAGCAGAGAGTGGTATTTCACTGATGACTCCACCTGACCCGAAAGCCAGGCATCGACGTCTCCCACCTATGCTACGCACTACAGAACAAGCCTCAATATCAGGCTATAGTAAAGGTTCACGGGGTCTTTCCGTCTTGATGCGGGAACGTGGCATCTTCACCACAGCTACAAGTTCGCCGAGCATGCTGTTGAGACAGTGCCCATATCATTACGCCTTTCGTGCGGGTCGGAACTTACCCGACAAGGAATTTCGCTACCTTAGGACCGTCATAGTTACGGCCGCCATTCACTGGGGCTTCAACTCGGAGCTTCGCTTGCGCTAACCCCTCCTCTTAACCTTCCAGCATTGGGCAGGCGTCAGTCTGTATACGTCCTCGTTTAGAGTTAGCACAGACCTGTGTTTTTAATAAACAGTTGCATGGGCCATTTCTCTGCGGCCCCCAGCAGCTTGTGACCACCAGGGGCGTCCCTTATCCCGAAGTTACGGGACTAATTTGCCGAGTTCCTTAACAGCATTTCTCTCGAGCGCCTTAGGATATTCACCTCACCCACCTGTGTCGGTTTTGGTACGGACACTAGAACCACTCTCATAGAAGATTTTCGCGGCGGTCAGTCCTGCGACTTCGGCTTGCGCCTCGACATCACGATCGGCGTTACGCTGGTGGATTTCCCTGCCAGCCGGCCTCACGCTTATACGCACACTGTCAGTGCGATCGCATTTCCTCCCGCGTCCCTCCATAGATGATAACGCGGCCTAGTGGTACGGGAATATTAACCCGTCTTCCATCGACTACGCCTTTCGGCCTCGTCTTAGGGTCCGACTAACCCTGGGCGGATTTACCGTGCCCAGGAACCCTTGGGTTTACGGCGAGCGGGATTCTCACCCGCTTTCTCGCTACTTATTCCTGCATAATCACTTCCAAGTCGTCCAGTGGTCGTCACCGTCCACCTTCACTCGACCGGAACGCTCCCCTACCAGACAAGAGTTCACAGAACTCTTGAATCCGCGGCCTCGGTTATAAGCTTAGCCCCGTTCATTTTCGGCGCAGAACCTCTCGACCAGTGAGCTATTACGCACTCTTTAAATGATGGCTGCTTCTAAGCCAACATCCTGGCTGTCTTAGAGATTCCACTTCCTTTTCTGCACTTAGCTTATATTGGGGACCTTAGCCGGCGGTCTGGGTTGTTTCCCTCTCGACCACGAACCTTATCGCTCGTAGACTGATTCCCTGGATACGGTCAACGGTATTCGGAGTTTGATTAGGTAGGGTACCCCGAAAGGCCCCTATCCCATTCAGTAGCTCTACCCCCGTCGACTAATGACCAGAGACTAGCCCGAAAGCTATTTCGGGGAGAACCAGCTATTTGCCAGCTTGATTAGCCTTTCACTCCTATCCACAAGTCATCGAAACGGTTTTCAACCCATACTCGTTCGGCCCTCCACGGACTGTTACATCCGCTTCAGCCTGCTCATGGATAGATCGCTGGCTTTCGGGTCTACTCCACCTGACTTATATCGCGCTATTCACACTCGCTTTCGCTTCGGCTCCGGGCCTTAGACCCTTAACCTTGCCAGATAGAGTAACTCGCAGGATCATTATGCAAAAGGCACGCCGTCAGCCGTTACTCCGAAGAGTCATAGGCCTCCGACAGCTTGTATGCGTACGGTTTCAGGTTCTATTTCACTCCCCTAACCGGGGTTCTTTTCGCCTTTCGCTCGCGCTACTATTGCACTATCGGTCGTCCAGGAGTAATTAGCCTTAGGGGGTGGTCCCCCCAGATTCACGCCAGGTTTCACGTGTCTGGCGATACTTGGGATGACTGCGGTAGGTGCATCGATTTCGCTTACGGGGCTGTCACCCTCTGCGGCCGGCTTTCCCACGCCGTTCTGCTATCGATACACTTTGTAACTACCTGAACCCTTGCGGAGGGTCCTGCAGGTCCCACGACACCGGTGCCGCAACGGCCGCGACCTTGGCACGGCACCGGTTTAGGCTGCTCCCCGTTCGCTCGCCGCTACTAGGAGATTCGAGTTTTCTTTCTTTTCCTGTGGGTACTGAGATGTTTCAGTTCTCCACGTTCCCGTCATTGCTGACTCACAGGTATGAACCTGTGACCGTTTCCGGATCTCGGAGATCCCCGGATCAAAGCCTGCTAGCGGCTCCCCGAGGCTTATCGCAGCTGTGCTACGTCCTTCAAAGGCTCTGGACGCCAAGGCATCCACCATACGCACTTCATAGCTTGAACACATTCTTGATCATATCTACCACGTTCTCAGCCATTCACCTGGTTGTCAAAGATCGCATCCTTCTGGCCGGCGGCGCGTCCCTTGAAAGTGTTCAAGGATCGCGGCCGCAGCCGTCATCAGGATGTGTTTCTGGGTGACCCAACTTGATACTACAGACAGACTGCTCAGGCGGTCAGATGGTGGAGGCGATGGGACTCGAACCCACGACCCCCTGCTTGCAAAGCAGGTGCTCTACCAATTGAGCTACGCCCCCTTGAGTGACCACCAGCGTCAGAGCACAAGGCTCTAGCCGCCGGCTATCTAGGCGTGTCGCAGATCCGGCCCATTAGGCAGCTCCGAGCGACGTCCCGCCATGCTGGTGGGCCTGAGTGGAATTGAACCACTGACCTCCCGCTTATCAGGCGGACGCTCTAACCCCTGAGCTACAGGCCCGAAGACTGGATGTCGCGCTGCCGATCCCGAAATGCAAGTGCCAAGCACTTGCAGTCGATGACCGGAGCCGCATAGCTCCCAGCCTGTCTTCTGCTGTACCAATGTTTGGTCAGGGTGACCCTCGTCTCCGTGCAAGTCCTGTGCTCGTTACCACACATCACCAGATTGGCCGAAGCCAGTCCTGGATCTGCGGAGCATCTAACTTATCCGTTAGAAAGGAGGTGATCCAGCCGCAGGTTCCCCTACGGCTACCTTGTTACGACTTAGTCCCAATCACGAGTCTTGCTTTAGGTATCGCCCCCCTTACGGTTGGGCAAATAACTTCGAGCACTCCCCGCTTTCGTGGCTTGACGGGCGGTGTGTACAAGGCTCAGGAACATATTCACCGCGGCATGGCTGATCCGCGATTACTAGCGATTCCAGCTTCATGAAGGCGAATTGCAGCCTTCAATCCGAACTGAGGCGTACTTTAAGGGATTGCCACCACCTCGCGGTTTAGGAACCCTCTGTATACGCCATTGTAGCACGTGTGTCGCCCTGGGCATAAGGGCCATGATGACTTGACGTCGTCCCCACCCTCCTCCGTTTTAACAACGGCAGTCTCCCTAGAGTTCCCGGCATTACCCGATGGCAACTAAGGATAGGGGTTTCGCTCGTTACGGGACTTAACCCAACATCTCACGACACGAGCTGACGACAGCCATGCAACACCTGTGCAGGTTCCGATCCCGAAGGACTGTTGCCACCATCTCTGGCAGCTAATCCCTGCATGTCAAACCCAGGTAAGGTTCTTCGCGTTGCTTCGAATTAAACCACATGCTCCACCGCTTGTGTGAGCCCCCGTCAATTTCTTTGAGTTTTACCCTTGCGAGCGTACTCCCCAGGCGGGGCACTTAACACATTTGCTCCAGCAAAGAAGGCACAGGTCCTCCCCTGCTCAGTGCCCATCGTTTACGGCTAGGACTACCGGGGTATCTAATCCCGTTTGCTACCCTAGCTTTCGCACCTCAGCGTCAGTGTCGGTCCAGTGAGTCGCTTTCGCCACCGGTGTTCCTCCAGATATCTACGCATTTCACCGCTCCACCTAGAGTTCCACTCACCCCTACCGATCTCTAGCCAACCAGTATCGAATGCAGTTCTCGGGTTGAGCCCGAGCATTTCACATCCGACTTAGTCGACCGCCTACGTGCTCTTTATGCCCAGTAATTCCGAACAACGTTTGCAACCTCTGTCTTACCGCGGCTGCTGGCACAGAGTTAGCCGTTGCTTCCTTTGGTCTTGGTCAATCTTCGTGCTGTTCACACGAAGCCGTTCCTAGAACCTGACAGCAGTTTACAACCCGAAGGCCTTCATCCTGCACGCGGTGTCGCTCCGTCAGACTTTCGTCCATTGCGGAAGATTCACGACTGCAGCCTCCCGTAGGAGTCTGGGCAGTGTCTCAGTCCCAGTGTGCCGGTCCGTCCTCTCAGACCCGGTAGCCGTCATCGCCTTGGTAGGCCGTTACCCCACCAACTAGCTGATAGCCCGCAACCTCCTCCCTGGGCAGCAGCTTTCGCCACCGTTTACCGACCAAGAGATGCCTCTCGGGCGGGCCATTCGGTCTTACCAGCCGTTTCCAGCTGTTATCCCGATCCTAGGGGTAGATTGGTTACGTGTTACGCACCCTTTCGCCACTTTACTCGTCTTGCGACTTTCACGTACGACTTGCATGCCTAAGTCACACCGCTAACGTTCGTTCTGAGCCAGAATCAAACCCTTCAT
>CAYSUY010000201.1:0-7239 GCA_964434345.1 uncultured Acetobacteraceae bacterium | reverse complement strand
CGAGCCCGCCCATCATCTGCACGACCTCGTCGAGCGCGGTGCGGTCCTGGTACGGCCCGTCGAGGAAGCCCTTGTGCGAGGCGTAGATCAGGCGCGGGTGCCGGTCGCGCAGCTGTTCCCAGCCGAGGCCCAGCCGCTCCATCGCGCCGGGACGGAAATTCTCGGTGACGACGTCGGCGGTCGCGATCAGGCGCGCGACGATCGCCTGGCCCTCCGGCGATTTGAGGTCGACGACGAGGGATTTCTTGTTGCGGTTGAAGTTGACGAAGAAGCCCACCCCGGAGCCGGTGAGGCGGCGCGTGTTGTCGCCGTCAGGCGTCGGCTCGACCTTGATGACCTCGGCGCCGAGATCGGCGAGCACCAGCCCGCAGGTCGGCCCCATGACCATGTGCACGAATTCCACCACGCGTATCCCGGCGAGCGGCAGCGCGGTCGTGTCGTCGGTCATGGCGTGGGTCTCCTGAGATGGCGCGGCGAGATCAGCGCTGGCGGGTCCAGAACACCATCGGGTGCGAGGTCTCCGCCGCCTCGCCGATGTCGCGCCACGAGAACCGGGCGCGCAGATCGGGCCGGCGGACATAGCCGCGCTTCGTCCAGAACGCGTCCAGGGGCACGTAGCCCGGTGGGCGCAGCCTGTGATCGGCCGGGCGCTCGACGGCGCAGAACGTCGTGCGGCGATAGCCGAGCGCGGCGGCGCGCGCCTCCCGGGCCTGGAAGAAGGCGACGCCGATGCCGCGGCCGCGATAGGCGGCATCGAGGACGGATTCGCCGAAATAGTACCAGTCGCGCGGATCGAGCCCGACGGCGCGAAACGGCGCGCGCATGTCGGCCTCGGCCTTCGTCAGCGGCAGGGCGGTGGAGGCGCCGACCACCCGTTCGCCGTCGCGCGCGACCACGACCGTGGCGTCGTCCATGCCCGCATACTTGGCGAGGTAGCGGCGCTCATAGGCGTCGTCGCCGTCGTAGAGATAGGGCCAGTCGCGGAAGACAGCGACGCGCAGCCGCGCGAGGTCCGGCACGGCGGCCATGATCGCGGCGCCGGCCAGCGTCTCGAGCCGGATCGCGCCGGCGGCCGTCATCGCGCGACCTGGCGCTGCCAGTCCTTGAGATTGTAGTGGTTCGAGATGCGTGCGATGCGGCCGTCGCGGATCGCGAAGAAGGCGCCGACGCGCAGGCGGTAGCGCTGGCCCTTGGCCGGCAGGAAATCGCCGTCGGTCTCCAGGTAGCGCCCGTCGAGGCGGAACTCGGCGGCGGCGCGGCTGCCGTCCTGGTTGACCATGATCGCGAGGTCGCTGACCGTCTCGCGGTAGCAGCGGTTCATGTGGGCGAGGAAGCGGCCGAATTTCGCGCGCCCCTTCTCCGACCCGCCCTGGCTGATCTCGTGCACGACATCGGGCGTCAGCAGTTCGAGGAAGCCCGCGACGTCCTGGGCGTTGAAGCGGTCGTAATAGGCCTGGACGAGCTTGCGTGTGGCGGCGGCGGTCATGGCGTCACTGTCCTTCGAAGACGGGTTTGCGCTTGGCGAGGAAGGCGGCGATTCCGGCGCGGAAATCGTCGCTGGCGATGCAGGCATAGGCCTGGTCGATGGCGGCGGGCGGCAGGGCGCGGCGCTCCGCCCAGGCGCGCGCGACGCGCTTGTGCGCGCGTGCGGCGAGCGGTCCGCCGGCCTCGATGCGCGCGGCGCAGGACTCGATCTCGGCCGCGAAGGCGTCGTCCGCGGCGACGCGGGTGACGAGGCCGAGGCGCTGCGCCTCGGCGGCGTCGATCAGCCGCGCCTCCAGCAGCAGCGACAGCGCCTGGTCGACCCCGATCAGGTCGACCAGCGCCTCGACGGCCTCGGGCGGTGCCGCCATCGCGAGGCGCGCGACCGGGATGCCGAAGCGCGCGGAGGCGGCGGCGATGCGCAGATCGCAGCTGGCCGCGATTTCGAGCCCGCCGCCGACACAGGCGCCGTTGATCGCGGCGATCACGGGATGCGGGCAGGCGGCGAGCGCGCGTGTCGCCCGCAGCACGCGCGCGTCATAGGCGCGGGCCTCGTCCGGGGTACGGCGGACGCGCTGGAATTCCTCGATGTCGCCGCCGGCGGCGAACGCGCCGCCCGCGCCGGTGACGACGACGACGCGCAGCGCCGGATCGTCGGCCGCCGCGAGCGCCGCATCGCCCAGCGCGTCCCACAGCGCGAGGTCCAGCGCGTTGAGGCGTTGCGGCCGGTTGAGCGTCAGGGTCAGCCGCGCGCCGGTGCGCGCGCGCAGGAGTGTCTCGGTCATCGCGTCAGCTATAGCCAAAGCGCCCGCACCGGTGGAAGCCCCGCAGGAGCGTGTCTTGCAGGAGCGGGCCCGCGTCAGCGCGCGTGCTCGCGGGTCACGGCGCAGGCGAGCAGCGCGAGCGCGAAGAGCGGCGGCAGGATCGCCAGCGCCGCGCCATAGGCCGCGCCGTCGTAGACGCGCGCGCCGTCGACCAGCGCGCCGGTCCAGCTGCGATCCAGCAGCCAGCCGATCAGCGGCTGCAGCAGCGCGCCGGAGCCCACCACGAAGGTGTTGACCACCGCCATCGCGAAGGCGGCCGAGCCGGCGGCGTGGCGCTCCTTGACGACGGCGAAGCCGAGCACCATCGCGGCGGCGGTGAAGCCCTGGAGCACGAGGAGGACGGCGAGGACCCAGACCGGCCAGACCGGACCGAAGATCACCGCCGCGAGCAGCGCGCCGCTGAGCGTCGCGCAGATCGCCATCGGCGCGCGGCGCCGACCCAGGCGGTCGGAGATCCAGCCGATCACCGGCGCGCCGAGACCCCAGCCGGCGAAGATCAGCGAGGTGAGGGCGGCGGCGGTGGTGCGCGGCAGCGCGTAGACCGTGGTGAAATAGGGCACCGCCCAGAGGCCGCCGAAGGCGAGCATCGGGCCGGTCATCGCGAAGCCGAAGACCGCGCAGGTCCAGGTCTCGCGCACCGCCAGCACCGCGCGCATCGCCTCGCCGAGCCGCAGCTGCGCGCCCGCCGCGCGGGGCTTCTCGCGCAGCACGAGATGCAGGGCAAGCGCCATCGCCGCCGCGACGAGCGCCATCGCCACGAGCGCGCCGCGCCAGCCGAGCCAGGCGACCAGCGCGGCGAGCGGCGCCTGGCCGAAGATCGCGCCGACCATGCCGAGCAACTGCACGAGGCCGGCGAAGAGGGCGAAGCGCGCCGGCGGCAGCCAGAGCGCCGTCACCGTCAGGGCACCGACGAAGCTGCATGCGGCGCCCGCGCCGATCAGCAGCCGGCCGAGATAGGCGATCTCGACCGAGGGGGCGACGGCGAAGAGCAGCGATCCGGCGCCCGAGGCGACCAGCGAGGCCGCCATCAGGCGGCGCACGCCGAAGCGGTCGAACATGACGCCCAGCGGGATCTGGAGCAGCGCGTAGGCGTAGAGATAGAAGGCCGAGAGATTGCCCAGGACGGTGCCGCCGACGCCGAAGCCGCGCATCAGGTCTTCCACCATCACGGAGGGCGAGACACGCTGCAGGAAGGCGTAGAGGAAGGTCGATGCCGCGAGCGCCCACATGGCGAGGATGCGCGGCGGGATCGGGGCGGCGTCCATGCCGTCACCCTAAGCCCTTCCGCCCGCCGATCCAGCGCGGTTTGCGCGCGCCGGCCATGCCGGTACCGCGAAAGGCGGTTTCCAGGATCGCCCGACGGCCATAGCATCGCCGCCATGGACGAGATCCCGATCGATGCGCTGCGCGCCGCCGTGGCCGCGCGGCGCCCCTGGATGGAGCGCACCCTGCGCGACATCGTCGCCATTCCCAGCATCTCCGGCAGCGAGCAGGCGGTGCAGGCCCATATGCGCGCGCTGCTCGCGGAGCTGGGCTTCGCGGTCGCCGAGGTGCCCACCGCGGCCGAGACGCTGACGCAGCATCCCGGGTATTCGCGCCCGGTGCCCGGGCATACCGGGGCGGCCAGTCTCTTCGCGAGCCTGCCCGGCGCCGATTCCGGCGCGCGGTCCCTGCTGGTTTCCGGACATGTCGATGTCGTGCCGACCGGACCCGACGCGCTCTGGGCGAGCGGTCCCTTCGCGCCGGCGACGCGCGATGGCTGGATCCATGGCCGCGGCGCCGGCGACATGAAGGGCGGGCTCGTCGCCGCGCTCGGTGGTCTCATGGCGCTGCGCGATCTCGGGCTTGCGCCGCGCGGTGCCTTCCATTTCAACACCGTGGTCGAGGAGGAATGCACCGGCAACGGCGCGCTCGCCACGGTGGCGTGGATGAAACGTCGCGGGGTCGCGGTCGATGCCGTGCTCGATCCAGAGCCCTCGGGCGAGACGATCCAGCTCGCGCAGCTGGGCGTCGCCTGGATGCAGGTGACGATCGTCGGCCGCCCGGCGCATGCCGGGCACAAGCAGCGCGGCAACAACGCGATCGAGGCGGCGATCCATGTCTGGTCTCGGCTGAAGGCCCTCGAGGCGGCGTGGAACGCGCCCGCGCGCCGCCACCCGGCCTTCGTGGCGGATCCGAACGCGATCAAGTTCAATCTCGGTCGCATCGAGGGCGGCGAGTGGATCTCCTCGGTGCCGGTCGAATGTCGCATGGGCGTGCGCTTCAGCTTCTTTCCCGGCATCGACCCGCAGACGGCGAAGGACGAGGTCGCGGCCGCGGTGCGGGCCGCGATCGCCGAACTGCCGCAGCCGCCGCGCGTCGAGATCGGTTTCGACGGGTTCCATGCCGAACCCTGCGAGGTGCCGGCCGACGCGCCGCCGCTCGCGCTGCTCGCCGACATCCATGCCGAGCTGCGCGGCGCGCCGGCCGGGTTCCGGAACATCACCGCCACCACCGATGTCCGGCATTTCTGGCTGCACGGGGGAATCCCGGCGACGTGCTACGGGCCGGTCGCGCGCGACATCCACGGCCTCGACGAGGCGGTGTCCGTCGACAGCCTGGTCCGGGTCGCGGAGGTCTACGCCCTGTTCATCGCCCGCTGGTGCGGGGTTCGGCCGGCCGACGCCATGGCCGGAAAGCCGGCCGGCGGCGATGGCGAAAACGACGCTGGATAGATGCCCGCCGCTGCCGCTAGCCTGTGGTCAAGTTCAAGAAAACCGGGAGGACGACGATGACGAAGACCAGTTCCACCCGCACGGCGCTTTCGCGCCGTGCCGCGCTCCGCGCCGGCGCCGGGCTGCTCGCCGCGCCCGCGATCATGAAGGTCGCGACCGCGCAGACCAGCGGCGCCTTCAACTGGAAGCGCTTCGCCGGGCAGAGCATCGAGGTCTCGCTGACGCTCGGGCCGCGCGCGAACAATCTGCGCGCGCACGAGAAGGAATTCACCGAACTGACGGGCATCAAGGTCGGTTCGGAGGCGGTGCCCGAGCAGCAGCATCGCCAGCAGCAGGTGATCCAGTTCAACTCCGGCAATCCGCAATTCGACGTGACCTCGGTGTCGTGGCACGTGCAGAAGCGGCTGTTCGGCAAGTCCAAGTGGCTGGTCGACATGAAGCCGCTGCTGGCCGATTCCCAGCTCACCGCGCCCGACTACGACTGGCCGGATTTCACCGCCGGCGGCGTCCGCTGGGCGACCCAGGCCGATGGCCGCATGGACACGCTGCCGAACAACATCGACCCATGGATGATCTACTACAACAAGGAGCTCTTCGCGGCGAAAGGTCTCGCATTCCCGCGGACCTTCGAGGAGATCGTGATGGCGGCCGAGAAGCTCACCGACAAGTCGGCGGGCATCTATGGCTGGGTGTCGCGCGGCCTCAAGAACGCCAACGTGCCGGTCTGGACGAGCTTCATGCTGGGCCATGACGTCGATCCGGTCGATCCGAAGACGGTGAAGCTGCAGACCACGACCGACGGCGCCATCGCCGCGGCCGAGCTCTACAAGAAGCTCAACCGTGACTTCGCTCCGCCGGGCACGGTCGGCTTCAACTGGAACGAGGCCCAGACCTCTTTCAGCCAGGGCAGGATCGGCATGTGGATCGACGGCATCGGATTTGCGCCGCCGCTCGAGGATCCGACCAAGTCGCGTATCGTCGGCAAGGTCGGCTACGCCGTCATGCCGCAGGGTCCCAAGGCGCGCCATTCGGCGACCTTCGGCGACGGCATCGGCATCGCGGCCGCCAGCAAGAAGAAGGAAGCCGCCTATCTCTACTGCCTGTGGGCGACGTCCAAGCTGATGTGCAACCGGCTGCTGCAATCGGGCGGCGGGTCGCCCTGCCGCGCCTCGCCCTACAAGTCGCCCGAGGTCATCGCCGGGCTCAAGCTGCCGCGCGAGTGGCTCTCCTGCCTCGAAGGATCGTCCGAGATCGGTCGTCCCGGCCTGCCGGAGATCGTGCCGGTGACCGAGTTCCGCGACGTGTTCGGGGTCGGCCTCACCAACACGATCGGCGGCGCCGATGCGCGCGCCGAGATGCAGAAGGCGACCGACGCCTTCGCGCCCGTGCTGGCGAAGTCCGAGGCCTGAACCGGGTGTGCCCCGCCGCGGCGCGGATCGCCGCGGCGGGGGACCCCATGGAGCGCGCGCATGACGGCGAAATCCACCGCCATGGATCGCGGCTACGGCCGCAACTATCTGCCCTTCGCCTATCCGGCGCTGCTGATCACCGGGGCGGTGATCGTCTTTCCATGGCTGTTCACGCTCTTCATGAGCGTGCACGAGTGGAAGATCGGCTCGCCGCGCGCCTTCGTCGGCCTCAACAACTTCATTCGTCTCGCGGGTGACGAGCGGTTCATCGATTCGATCGGCACGACGCTCTACTTCACGCTGCTGTCGGTCGTGCTGCCGGTCGTGCTGGGAACCGCCTCCGCGCTGATCTTCAACGAGCGCTTCCCGCTGCGCGGCCTGTGCCGCGCCATATTCATCCTGCCGATGATGGCGACGCCGGTCGCCGTGGCGCTGGTCTGGAAGATGATGTTCCACCCGCAGCTCGGGGTGCTCAACTATCTCCTCAGCCTCGCCGGCCTGCCGCCCTCGCTCTGGCATACCTCGCTCGACACGGTCATCCCGACCCTGGTCATGGTCGAGGTGTGGCACTGGACGCCGCTGGTGATGCTCATCGTGCTGGGCGGGCTCGCCGCTGCGCCGACCGAGCCCTACGAATCCGCGCGGCTCGACGGCGCCAATCCCTGGCAGATGTTCCGCTTCATCACCCTGCCGCTGATCATGCCCTTCGTGGTGCTGGCCGTCGTGATCCGTACCATCGATGCGCTCAAGGCCTTCGACACGATCTTCGTGATTTCCGAAGGCGGGCCGGGCACGGCCTCCGAGACGATC
>CAYSUY010000200.1:0-7289 GCA_964434345.1 uncultured Acetobacteraceae bacterium | reverse complement strand
CCGGCGACGGCGCGACGAAGGGCTTCACGTCGAGGCCATGGACGAGCCCCGCCCAGATCGCGAGCAGCGCAAGAAGACCGACCAGCGGCAGGATGCGCCGACGCAGCGCGGCGCGGCGCTTGGCGGCGGCGTGGCGCGCCTGCGCGGCCAGCAAGCCGGGATCGGCGGCGGAAGACGATGCGGCGAGGGTCATCACACGGGCCCCAGGAGATTGCGCAGACGCGTCACCAGCCGCGCGAAGGGCTCGGTCTCGCGGATCGCGAGGCCACGCTCCTCGGGCAGGTCGACCGGCACGATTTCGCGCACGCGTCCGGGATTGGCGGCCAGCACCATCACCTGCTGACCGAGGAACGCCGCCTCATAGACGGAATGGGTGACGAACAGGATGGTGGTTCCGGTCTCGCGCCAGATCCGGCGCAGCTCCGCGTTGAGGCGGTCGCGGGTGAACTCGTCGAGCGCGCCGAAGGGCTCGTCCATCAGCAAGATGCTCGGCGCGCCGAGCAGCGCGCGGGCCAGCGAGACACGCTGGCGCATGCCGCCGGACAATTCATGCGGAAAGCTGTTTTCCCAGCCCTCGAGCCCGACGAGCTTGAGCAACTCGCGCGGGGTCGGCGCTCCCGCGGGCAACGCGCGGCGCCCGCCGACCTCGAGCGGCAGGGCGACGTTCTGCAGCGCGGTGCGCCAGGCGAGCAGCGCCGAGTCCTGGAACACGAAGCCGATCGAGCGGTCGCGCCGTGCCTGGGCCGGGGAGGCGCCGCGCACACGGGCGGACCCCGCGGACGGCTCGACGAGGTCGGCGACGACCCGCAGCAGGGTCGACTTGCCGCAGCCCGACGGCCCGAGCAGGGAGAGGAAGCCGCCCTGCCCGACCGCGAAGCTGACGTCCTCGATGGCGGTGACCGTGCGCCGGTCGGTGACGAAGCGCACGGTCACGCCCTCGCAGGCGACCGCCGGAGCCGCCGCCCGAGGGACGGAGGCCGTCCCCGACGTCATCAGATCTTCGGCCGCCCGGCGGCGGTCGCGTTGAGGATGTCGAGGGTCATCACCTCCTCGACCTTGGGCACGCGCTTGGAGAACTGCCCGAGCTCGGCGTAGAGGTCGATCTGCTCCTTCCAGATGCCGGGATCCATCGCGCCCCAGCCATTGGCCCGCGTGTTCTCGTTGAAGGCGTATTTGAGCATCACGTCGGCCGCCTCGATCTCGTCGGCGCGGTTGAGGTTCGGGAACTCCTTGACCAGGAAATCGACCGCCTTCTCGCGGTTCGACGCCGCCCATTCCCAGCCCTTCGCGGTGGCGCGCACGAATTTGGCGAGGACATCGGCCTTCTTCGTGATCGTGTCGTTGGTCGCGTAATAGGGCAGCGCGTAGAGCTTCACGCCCGCGTCCCAGAGGCGCAGTTCGACGCGGTCGGCGCCGAGCGGCTTGATCGCGGAGGTATTGGTGAGCCAGCCGGTCACCGCATCGGCCTGACCGGTGAGCACCGGCGACATGTCCGCGCCCATCGTGATGATCTGCACGTCCTTCTCGGCGATCTTGTTCTTCGCCAGCAGCGCGCGCAGCAGGATCACCGCCGTCGCCTGGGTCGCGATCTTCTTGCCGACGAAATCCTTCGGCTCGCGGATCGGGTTCTTCTTCATCGAGAAATACGTGAAGGGATGCTGCTGCGCACCGACCGCGAAGCACTTGATCGGCAGGTCCTGCGACACCGCGAGCATCAGCGACGGGCTGGACGAGACCTGGCCGACCTCGAACCGGCCGGAGGCGACGATCGCCACGCCGTCGATGCTCGGGCCGCCGGCCTGGAAGCGCAGTTCGACGCCTTCCTGCTCGTAGAAGCCCATGTGCTTCGCCGCGACCTCGCCGAGCTGGTTGCCCGAGAGCAGCCAGCCAAGCTGCAGGTTCACCACCGGACGACCCTGCGCCCCGGCCCCGACGCTCACCAGCGCGCCCGTCGCGGCGGCACCCGCCAGCGCGGCGCGGCGCGACACCGCGCCCTGCTTCATGATCCCCATCGCACCCTCCGACCCTGTCCTGTCCGCGCCGGCCGGCCCGATGCCGACCCCGGCGGACGATTCGATGCTCCATGTTTGCCCGGGCGACCGTTGCGCGGAAGCGCAATTTTCCGCTCGGGCCGTTGCCGAATCGAGGTCAGGCGCCGAGCGCCTTCAGCTCCGCGGTCAGCAGATCGGCCGCGCGCAGGGCGGCGAAGGAGCGCTTGCGGCCCGTCGCGGCGAGCAGGCCGAGCTTCAGCAGGTTGACCGGCCGCGCGGCGAGCGGACGCCAGGCGATCTCGCCCGCATCGATCTCGGCCATGAACCCGATCCGCGTGAAGAACGAGAGCCCCGCGCCCGCGCGGATCGCCTGCTTGAGCAGGGCGATCGAATTGGAGACAAGGCGCGGCCGTGCGCCCTCTCGGAAGGCCGCGAATTCGGGATCGACGTCCATCACGCGCGGCAGCGGGCCGGCGGGCAGGACGAGCGGGTGGCCGCGCAGATCGTCGAGCCGCAGGCTGCGCTTGCGCGCCAGCGGATGCGCGGCGGGCATCACCACGCCGAGCGGCGCGGCGACCGTGGCGAGCCAGGCGGTCCCGGTCGGCGGTGGTCCGACGAAGGTGAAGCCGAGATCGATCTCGCCGGCGGCGACCTGCCCGGCGATCGCCGCCGGTTCGGCAGCATCGACGGCAAAGCTGACGGCCGGGAAATCGGCACGGAAGCGGTCGAGGCTGCGGGGCAGGAACTCGACCAGGAGCGAGTCGACGGCGGCGATCGAGACATGACCGGTCTTGACGCCGCGCAGGTCGTCGAGTTCGGCGCGCACGCGCTCGAAATCGAGCAGCGTGTCGGCGACATGACGCAGCAGGATCGTCCCGGCGGGGGTCGGGCGCATGCCGCCGGGCAGACGGTCGAAGAGCGCGACGCCCAGCGATGCCTCGACCTTGAGCAACTGGCGATCGATCGCGCTCGCCGCGACATTGAGCGCCGCAGCGGCCTTGCGCACCGATCCGCGACGCGCGACCTCCGCCACGTAGCGCAGCGCGGCCGTGTGCATCGGCGCCTCAGTTTCCGCCGACGGCGCGCATCGCCGCACGCCGCGCCGCGTCGGCCTCGGCGAGCAGACGATACGTCACGTAGTACTTGTAGATGTTGCGCACGTAATGCGTGGGCTCCGCGCCGATCTTTTCCGCGACGACGATCTCGACGTTGTTGAACCACTTGTCGGGATCGAGGCCGCGGGCGCGCGCCTGCTCGCGCATCCGGGCGATGCGCGACGGGCCCGCGTTGTAGGCGGCGAAGGCGAAGAGCGCGCGATTGGCGTCGGAAAAGCGCGCGTCAGCGAAATATCGGGAGATCAGGTGGTCCATGTACTTGGCGCCGGCATGGATGTTGGCCTCGAGCGCCGCGATGTCGCCGACGCGCATCGCACGCCCGGTGTCGGGCATGACCTGCATCACGCCGATCGCCCCATGGGCGCTGCGCGCGCCCTGGTCGAGGCGGCTTTCCTGATAGCCCTGGGCCTGCAGGAGCAGAGGTTCGAACCCGTAGCGGGCGCCGAATGTCTCGAAGAACGACACCGTGGACTCGAAGCGTCGCCAGTCGGCGTCGGCAGTGGGATCCTTGATCTGCCGGATGCCGCGGTGGTAGGCGGCAAGTCGTGCAGCGGTGGTTTCGCGCACTGCCTTCGGGTCCGCGAAGAAGGTTTCGATGGCGGCGGCGAGTTGCGGACTGTCCTTGCGAATAGCCCATCCGGTCTGCCCGTCGGCGCGCAGCACGACATCGTCGCGGACCCGCAGCCGCGGCAGCACCTTGGCCCAGAGCTTCGCCTTCCAGTCGTCGACGACGATGGCGCCAAGCAGGCCGGCATTCGCCATCTCCATCATGTCCTCGTCCTCGAGCGCGTCGGGGACCGGCACGATGTCGACCGGCGGGCGTCCTTCGACGACGAAGCGACGCGACAGGGCCTCGAGGCTTTCGCGATAGCTGCTGGACGGACGGACATGGATACGCTGGCCGGCGAGATCCTCCACCTGCCCGACCGCAGGCGCACGCGGGCCGGTGACCAGAACCTCGTTGACGGCACCCAGATCGCCGGACACGAAATCGACGATGGCCTTGCGCTCGGCGGTCAGCGTGAGATTGCCGACCGCGATGTCGCCAGCTCCGGCGAGCAGCCCCGGCAGCAGCCTGTCGCGCGTCGTCGGCACGATATAGACGGTGATCGGGCGCTTGCCGGTACGCAGGCGGCGATTGATATGCCGCTCGAAATCGCGCACCAGCTCGGCGGCGAGTCCGCGCTCGCGCCCGCGATCGGTGAAATAGAGAGACCGGCTGTAGGGCACGAGGACGCGGATCATCCGCCGCTCCGCCATCGCGTCGAAATCGCCGGTCCAGGGCTTGCTGTCGACAGGCAGGGCGCGCAGCGGCGCGGCCGGCGGCCGGCTCTCCGCACGCGCCGCGGCGCCGGGCAGCCATACCGTCGCGAGCAGGGCCGCCACGATGACGCAGACCGCGAACAAGACCCGCCTCATGACCTCCACCGCCATCCGAGTGCCACGTATCGCCGCCGGCCGCCCGTCCGGGATGCGCGCCGTCGTGGGCGGACGCTACAAGAAAATCTCGTCTGCGGCACCCGGCCTCGCATAACCTCGCGGTCCAGTATCGGGGAGGAGCCTCATGGCCATCGTCGTCGACAATCCGGTCCGCCGCCGAATCGAATCCGGTGGCATAGCGCTCGGCGTCGGCGTGCGCGTCGCACGCGGCATCGAGATCGCGAAACTGATGAAGGTCGCCGGGTTCGACTGGCTGTTCATCGACCTCGAGCACGGGCAGATGTCGATCGATGCCGCCTGCCAGATGTCGGTGGCCGCGCTCGATGCCGGAATCGCGCCGCTGGTGCGGGTGCCGATGGGCCAGTTGACCATGGGTACGCGTTGCCTCGACGGCGGCGCGCTGGGCATCGTGATGCCGCATGTCGATACCGCGGAGGAGGCACGCGCCATCGCCGACGCCTTCCGCTACCCGCCGGTCGGCCATCGTTCGATCGTCGGCGGCCTGCCCCAGGTCGGCTATGCCAGCCTCCCGATCGGCGAGGCGGCAGAGGCGATCAACGCCGGCACCCTGGTGACGGTGATGCTGGAAACCCCGAAGGCGATCGCCAACGCGGCAGCGATCGCCGCCGTGCCGGGCATCGACATGCTGTTGATGGGATGCAGCGACCTGACCCTCGAGATGGGCATCCCCGGCAAGTTCGAGGATCCGCGCCTGGTCGCAGCGATCGAGACCACGATCGCCGCGTGTCGCCAGCACGGCAAGATCCCGGCGCTCGGCGGCGTCTACGCCGAACCGCTCCTCGCGCGCTACCTCAAGCTCGGCATGAAGGCCGCGCTCGCCGGCAACGACCTGCCGCTGCTCCTCGGCGCCGCGACGCAGCGGGCCAAGGCGATGCGTGACCTGACGCCCTGACCTACCGATCTTCCGACCACCCCGAGGAACCCGACATGGCGACCGTGCTCCAGACCAACTCCCACCTCGAGACCGAATACCGCGCCCGCACGCCGGGTTCGGCCCGGCTCTACGCCGAAGCGGCGCGCGTGCTGCCCTCGGGCGTCACCCACGATTCGCGCGCGCTCAATCCCTATCCCATCTACGTCGCGCGCGCGAAAGGCCCGCGGAAATGGGACGTCGACGGCAACGAATATGTCGACTACTACGGTGGTCACGGCTCGCTGCTGCTGGGCCACGCCCATCCGTCGATGGTCGAGGCGGTGACACGGCAGATCGAACTCGGCACGCATTACGGGTCGTCGCACGACGCGGAACTGCGCTGGGCGCAGTTGATCAACCGCCTCGTCCCGAGCGCCGAGCGCGTGCGCTTCACCGCCTCGGGCACCGAGGCGACGCATCTCGCGATCCGGCTTGCCCGCGCCTTCACCGGCAAGCCCAAGATCCTGCGCTTCACCGGACATTTCCACGGCTGGCACGATCAGGTCGCCGCCGGCGCGACCTCGCATTTCGACGGCTCGACGCCGATCGGGATCCTGCCCGCGCTGGTCGACCAGGCGATCATGCTGCCCACCGACGACGTCGACCGGGTGATCGCGGCGATCGAGGCGCGCGACGACATCGCCGCGGCGATCGTCGAGCCCTCGGGCGCGTCCTGGGGCACGGTTCCGCTGCCACCTGATTTCCTGCGCCGCGTGCGCGAGGTGACCGCGCGCCGCGGCATCGTGCTGATCTTCGACGAGGTCATCACCGGCTTCCGCTGGTCGCGTGGAGGAGCCCAGGCGCATTTCGGCGTCATCCCGGACATGACCACCCTCGCCAAGATCGTCGCCGGTGGCCTGCCCGGCGGCGCGCTGGCGGGTCGGCGCGAGATCTTCGACCAGCTGGATTTCGCGGCGATGAAGGCCGCGAAGCGCGAGAAGGTACAGCATCAGGGCACCTACAACGCCAATCCGATCTGCGCCGCTGCGGGCGTCGCCATGCTGTCGATCATCGAGCGCGAGGACGTCTGCGAGCAGGCCTGCCGCACGGCCGAGACGCTGCGCGACGGCATGCGCCGCGTGCTGATCGAGGAAGGCGTTCCCTGGGGCATCTACGGCGACCGCTCGGCTTTCCTGGTCTTCGTCAATCCGGCCGGCCTTGCGATCGATCCGGCGACCTTCGATCCCCTGGCACTCGGCTTCAAGGGGCTGAAGGGCACGCGCGATCCGAACATCGCGGCACGGCTGCGCGTGGCGATGCTCGCCAACGGCGTCGACATCATGGGCGCACCCGGCGGCATGGTCTCGGCGACGCATGGCCCCGAGGATGTCGCGCGCACGCTCGACGCGTTCCGCGTCGCGGTGAAGTGGATGAAGGCCGAGGGCGACATCCGCGGCTGACCGGCGCGGCGCGGCGGGGCTTTGCGCGCCGCCGTGCCGCCACGACCTCTCAAGCAGACAGACAGGACAGAATGCGCGTATTGCTCCTCGGCCCCGCCGTGCAGGCCTATCGTGCCGGCCTCCAGTCGCTCGTGACGACGCCCTGGGACTTCGTCGATGTCGGCGTCGCCATGGACGATCCGGCGCTCAGCCGCGAGATCGCGACCGCCGACGCGGCGATCGCGATTTTCTTCGACGCCAAGGCGCCCGCCGCCCCGCGGCTCAAGCTGCTCCAGGTTCCCGGCGCCGGATATGACGGTATCCAGATCCCGGCCCTGCCTACCGGCACGTCCTTGTGCAACTGCTTCGAGCATGAGCCGGGCTGCTCCGAATACGCGATGCTCGCGATGCTCGAATGGAGCATCCGCCT
>CAYSUY010000199.1:0-7307 GCA_964434345.1 uncultured Acetobacteraceae bacterium | reverse complement strand
CGACGACCATTCCTCTGGGACGCCTGTCGCCAGGCGCCTCGCGCGACCGACCCGGGCGACGGCACGGAAGCATGCCTGCGCCGCCGGCGGACCGGCGGACGCGTGTCGCCCCTATTTGGTCTTGCTCCGGGTGGGGTTTGCCTTGCCAGATCCGTTACCGGACCCGCGGTGCGCTCTTACCGCACCGTTTCACCCTTGCCCGCCCCGTTGCCGGGACGTCGGCGGTGTCCTTTCTGTTGCACTTTCCCTGGGTTCGCACCCGCCGGGCGTTACCCGGCACCCTCGCTTCCGTGGAGCCCGGACTTTCCTCGAGCGGCGCATGGCGCCGCCCGCGGCCGTCCGACCGTCTGGCGGGGGCATCTAGGGGCGCGGCCCGGCCCCGGTCAAGGGTTGCGCGCGCCGCGCGTCTCGAGCAACCGCGCATGCGCGCGATTGACGGCCATCAGACGTTCCGTCGCCACCGCGATGAACGCCGCCGGCATGCCGGCGGCGGCGAGCCGGTCGGGATGGAGGTCGCGTACCAGACGCCGCCACGCGGCCTTGATCTCGTCCGGTGAGGCGTCTTCCGGCACGCCGAGGATCTCGTGCGCCGTCGCGTCCCCGTCGCCGCGTCCGGCCCGCAGACGCGCGAAGCTGCGATCGTCGAGGCCCATCGCCGCGGCGGTCGCGGAGAGGAAGCGCAATTCGCTGTCCCGGATGCCGCCATCCTGCTCGGCGATCAGGAACAGGATGTCGAGGATCTCCTCCAGCATCACCGGATCATGGGCGAACATCGCGCCCAGACGCTTCGCGTAGGTCTCGAAGCCCTGCGTGCTGCGCCGCGCGAGGTCGAAGACGCGCGCCACCTCGGCGAGACGGGCATGGTCGACGTGAAAACTGTCACGGAAGACCCGGATCTCGTCATGCGTGACGCGCCCGTCGGCCTTCGCCATCTTCGCGGCGAGCGCGATCACGGCGACCGTGAAGGCGACGCTGCGCTCGGGCGGGTGCTGGCGCCCGGCGCCGAACAGGGCCCGGAAGCCGGCAACCAGGCGCCGCCAGATAGGCAGATCCGAATCCATGCGCTGACGATATTGGAAGGCGCCTCGCCCGCGCCAGTTCCGCGCGTCGCGGCACTTCCCCGACACGGCGGCGGCCTTGTATATGGCAATCGCGTGTTCCCGGCGTTCCGCTGCGGGACACCACGCCGGGGAGGGCGCTACCGTGAGCCTCGACGACATCATCCGGCGCATGCCGAAAGTCGAATTGCACACGCATCTGCTCGGCTCGATGCGTGCGGAGACCTTCGCCGATCTGGCGGCGCGGCGTGGGATCCGGTTGCCGGCCGATCCGCTGACCATCTTCGCCAACATCAATTCGCCGGCGCGGCCCAACCCGATCTATGCCGGGACGCGCATACCGGTCCCGGTCTCCGATCCGGCCGCCGAGCCGAACCCGTCCTATCCGCTGCTCGAGGTGTCGCGCTGGGCGGCGCCGGCGCTGGTGGAGGCCGGGGATTTCGAGCGCGTCGCCTACGAGGCCTTCGCAGACGCCGCGACGAAGAGCAACGTGCGCCATTGCGAGATGTTCTTCGAACCGACGCTCTACTTCGACCACGGCGTCCGCTACGAGACGATCGCCGACGGCGTCGCGGCCGGCGCACGCGCGGCGGCGCGCGATTTCGGCATCGGGGCGGCGATGATCGCGGGCATCAACCGCGCGCAACCCGCGGCTCTCGCCGACGAACTGGTGGACCTCGTGATCACCCATCGCCGGGACGAGATCGTCGGGATCGGGCTCGAGGACTACGAGCTTGCAGGTCCGCCTGAACGTTTCGCCGCCGCGTACGACAAGGCCCGTCGCGCGGGGCTCCGCCGCACCGCCCATTCCTCGGAGCATGCGCCGACGGCCGCGAACACCGTCGTGTGCCTCGACCTGCTTGGCTGCGAGCGCATCGACCACGGCTATTTCATCCTCGAGGACGATGCCGTGGTGGCGCGCTGCCGCGAGCAGGGCGTCGTGTTCACCTGCGTATTCTCGACCTCGCGCCGGTCCTGGCGGCCCTGGCGGCGGGCCTCGGTCAAGGCGATGGTGGAGGCGGGGTTGCGGGTCACGCTGGGCGCCGACGATCCCGGCATGTTCCCGACGACGCTGACCGACGAGTACCTGATCGCCGCGAACGTGATCGGGTTCGACTACCCGCGCATCCGCGAATTCTGTCTCAACGGCGTCGATGCGGCCTGGATCGATCCCGGCGCGCGCGCGGCGATGCGCGCCGATTTCGAGCGCGCGATCGACGCTCTTGCCGCCGAATTCCTTCCCTCCGGCCATGATGGGGTCCAACGATGACGCTCCTGTCGCGCGTGCTCGCCGCGCTCCTGCCCGCTGCGCTCCTGCCTTCCGTGCTCCTGGGCGCCGCCGCGCCGGCCGTCGCGCAGCCCCGGACCCTCGTCGTCTCGACCTTCGCGATCCAGCAGGACGCGACGCGCAGGAATCTCTACGCGCCCTTCGAGGCGCAGTGCGGGTGCCGCATCGTCACCGATCTGGGCAACAGCGCCGAGCGCCTCGCCAAGCTCGAGGCGCGCCGCGCCAGCCCGGAGGTCGATGTCGCCGTGCTGTCAGACGTCAACGCGGCCGAGGCGGCCCAGAAGGGCCTCATCGAGCCGATCGACCCGGCGGCGCTGTCGAACTTCGCGCGGCTGCACGACTTCGCGAAGGATCCGGTCGGCGGCAATTTCGGCGTCGGCTACACCTTCTATTCGACCAGCATCGTCTACCGGACCGACAAGCTGCCGCAGCTCTCGTCGTGGAAGGATCTCTGGTCGCCGGCCCTCAAGGGGCGCTTCGCGTTGCCGAACATCACCACGACCCAGGGACCTCTGATGCTGTTCATGGCCGAGCGTGCCCATGGCGGGACAAGCCCGGATTTCCAGCTCGGAATCGCCAAGGTCGCGGAGATCAAGGACAGCGCGGTCACCTTCTACGAACGCTCCGCGCAGCTGACCCAGCTGTTCCAGCAGGAGGAGATCTGGGCCGCCGTCACCGGCCGCTTCAACTGGCCGAACATCCGCAAGCTCGACCTGCCGCTGGGCTGGGCGAAGCTGGCCGAGGGACAGACGGGCGGCATCAACGTGCTGACGCTGGTGAAGGGCGCGCGCAACCGCGACCTCGCGCTGCGCTTCATCGACACGTGGCTCTCGACCGAGGTGCAGACGCGCATGGCGATGGATCTTGTCGACAGCCCGACGAACAAGGAGGTTCGCCTGCCGCCCGCGATCGCCGAGCAGCTGTCCTACGGCGACGACGTCGCCGGCACGTTGCGGTTGATCCCGCCCGCGGAGGCGCTCGCCAACCAGCGCGCCTGGGTCGCCGGCTGGAACGCGCGGATCGCGCGCTGAGACCCGGCGCGCGGGGCCGCGAAACTTGTTCCACGGCCGCCGCGCGCCGCTCCTCCTCGTCGCGCCCGCGGCGGCGCTGATCGGGGTCGGGTTCCTGCTGCCGGTGGGCATTCTGCTCGTCGACGCGGCGCGTGCGGCGGGCGGCATCCTCGGCGCCTATGGCGATTTCTTCGCCGATCCGCTCCACCGCACCGTGTTCTGGCGGACCTTGCGGCTGGGCGCGCTCGTGACCCTGGTCTCTGCGGCGATCGGCTATGCGGTCGCGCTCGCGATCGTCGACGCCGCGCCAGACGCGCGAACGCGATTGATCGGCCTGATGATCCTGCCGCTGATGATCTCGCCGGTCGCGCGCACCTATGCGTGGATCGTCATCCTCGGGCGTACCGGGCTCGTCAACGCGGCCATCCTGTCGCTCGGCCTCTCCGACCAGCCGCTGCGCATCCTGTTCACCGAGACGGCGGTGTTCATCGGCCTCGTGCAGCTTTTCCTGCCGCTCATGATCCTGTCCCTCGTCAGCGCGCTCGAGAACCTGCCGCCGGACGTCGTCGCCGCGGCGCGCACGCTCGGCGCGGGATGGGCCTCCGTCTTCGTGCGCGTGATCCTGCCGCTGACGCGCGAGGGGCTGGTGGTCGGCGGCACGCTCGTCTTCACCGGCGCCATCACCGCCTACATCACGCCGGCGGTGCTGGGCGGCTCGCGCGTGCTGATGCTCGAGACGTTGCTCTACCAGCGCGTCTCGGTGGCCAACGACGTCGTTTCGGCGAGCGTCATCGCGGCGATCCTCATCGCGATGAGCCTTGCTGCAAGCCGCGTCCTGCGCCTCGCCGCGACGGCCCGTGGGGGCCGGCGATGATGCGAACGCTCGGACGCCTCGCCATCGCGCTGACGCTGATCTTCCTCGTCGGCCCCTTCCTCGTCGTGATCGGGGCCGGGCTGACGGCGGGCGAGGTGCCGGCCTTTCCGCCGCGCGGCCTGTCGTTGCGCTGGGTCGAGGCGGTGTTCGCTGTCGAGAGCTTTCGCGGGCCTTTCGTCGTCTCGCTGGTCCTCGCCTTCGGCGCGACGCTCGCGGCGCTGGCGCTCGGCGTACCGGTCGCCTACGCGCTGTCGCGCTATGCCCTGCCGGGTGGCGAGGCGCTGCGTACGCTGCTCTTTTCGCCGGCGATCGTCCCGGCCATCGTCGTCGGGCTGGCGCTGCTCCGCCATCTGGTCGTGCCGCTCGGACTGCCGGTGCTGCACGCCCTGTTCCTGGCCCATGCGGCACTGCTGGTGCCCTACGCGGTGCGCGTGGTGGGCGCCAGCCTCGAGCATCTGCGGCCGGACATCGAGGAAGCCGCCGTGCTGCTCGGGGCGAGCCGCGCGCGCGCCTTCTTCGCGGTCGTCCTGCCGAATATCCGCGGCGGCATCCTCGCGGCCTTCATCCTTGGTTTCATCTCGTCGTTCAACCAGGTGCCGGCCTCGCTTTTCCTGACCGGCCCCGGGGTGAGTACCCTGCCGATCCAGATGCTCGCCTACATGGAGCATACCTACGATCCGTCCGTGGCGGCGCTGTCGGCGCTGATCGCGCTCGGATCGATCGCGGTCGTCTTCGCCGCCGAGCGCATGCTGGGGATCTTCCGCTATGTCTGACGACGATTTCCTGCGCCTGTCGGGTCTCGCGCTCGGCTACGGCGCGGCGACCGTCGTCGAGGGGCTCGACCTGTCCGTGCGGCGCGGCGAACTCGTGGCCCTGCTCGGTCCTTCCGGATGCGGGAAGACGACCACGATGCGGGCGATCGCCGGCCTGATCGAGGCGCGCGCCGGGCGTATCGAACTCGACGGCCGCGACATCACGCGCGTGCCGGCCAATCGGCGCGATGTCGGGCTGGTGTTCCAGTCCTACGCGCTCTTTCCGCATCTCTCCGCCTTCGAAAACGTGGCGTTCGGACTGCGTTTGCGGCGGGTGCCCCGGGTCGAGCGCGAGCGCCGCGTCGGCGCGGCGCTCGCGAGCGTCGGACTGGATGGATTCGCGGCGCGCCTGCCACGGGAATTGTCCGGCGGACAGCAGCAGCGCGTCGCGCTGGCGCGTGCCATGGTCGTCGAGCCGCGCCTGCTCCTGCTCGATGAACCGCTGTCGAATCTCGACGCGCGGCTGCGCCTGGAAATGCGCGGCGAACTGCAGCGCCTGCAGCGCGGGCTCGGCATCACGATGCTCTACGTCACCCACGACCAGGCGGAGGCTCTGGCGCTCGCGGATCGGGTGATCGTGATGCGCGCCGGACGCATCGAGCAGGTCGACGATGCCGAGACGATCTACGCCCGGCCGCGTACCGGCTTCGTTGCGCGCTTCATGGGTTTCGAGACCGTGTTCGCGCTCGATTCGTGCGGCCTGCACGGCGAGACGGGCGGTGTCCTGCCGGCGCCTGCGGGCGCTCCGGCCAAGGGGGCGCTTGCCTGGCGTCCCGATGGGGTCGTGCTCGGGCAGGGACCGCATCGCGGCCGCATCCGCGCCGTCTCCTTCGGCGGCGCGAAGGTCGAATACCTCGTCGACACGATCGCCGGTCCGGTGAAGGCCGAACTTCCAGCCCGCGCGCCGCGTCACGGAGCCGGCGAGGAGATCGCCTTCGACCTGCCGCTCGGCACCGCCGCCGTTCTGGAGCGCCTGTAGGCTGCCCCTATGCGAAGTCGGGTTTTCGGGCCGCGAAACGCCGCTGGACGCGCATGCGCCGGCGCAGCCAACTTGTTATGATAAGTCATCGCGCCGGCCGTGCACGCACAAGCGGGCAGGGGCTGGCGAGGTGGCATGGGGGGAAGACATGTCGCAGGGGCTTTTGACGCCGCAATCTCATGCGGACCTGCCAGCCGGTCAGCCGGGGGGCGCATCGGATGACGGGATCGGCCGGGTCGCCGGCGCGATCCGTACGGGGATCGACGGGGTTCTCAGCCATCTCGGTGCGGCCCTGCTGAGCGCGATCATCCTGGTCGTGCGGGGCGGGGTCGTGTCGCGCTACGTCTTCAACGCTTCGTTCAGCTGGACCGAGGAGGGTGGCCTCTGGCTCTTCACCTTCCTCATCGTCACGGTGCTGCCGATCGCGACGCGCCGCAGCCGCCATATCGCGCTCGACATCGGTCAGGGTCTGCTGCCGCCGCTCGGCCGCCGGATCGTCGCGACCCTCGCGACGGCGACGATCGCGTACACGATCATCAGGTTGTTCACGGCCGGGCTCGGCATCGCGTCGCTGACGTCGGGCACCAGCATCACGCTGGGGCTGCCCGCCTGGTGGCAATACGCCGTGATCCCTGCCTCGGCGGCGGTGCTGTTCGTCTGCCAGATCCTCGAGGCGCTGGAGCCGGGCAGCGATCGCCGCGGCGGCCTTGCAGCCATCGGCCTCGCGGTCGTCGCATGGCTGATGGTCGACGTGTTCGAGGTCATGGGGATCGAGAGCGGCAATCCCGCGGTCCTCCTCGGAATCGCCTTCGTCGTGACGCTGCTGCTCGGCGTGCCGGTCGCCTATTGCATGCTCTTCGCGGCCTTCCTCGCCAGCGATGCGGGCGATCTGCTCCCGCCTGCGGCGGTCGTCCATAACGTGGTCGTCGGCTCGTCGAAATTCGTCCTGCTCGCGGTTCCACTGTTCATCGCCGCCGCGCAGATCATGAATGCGGGCGGCCTCACCGTGCGCCTCATCGCCCTCGCGCGGGCGCTGGTCGGACATCTGCGCGGCGGGCTGGCCCAGGTCAATGTCGTGACCAGCGTGTTCTTCGGGTTCGATTCGGGATCGTCGACGGCCGACGCTTCCCTGCTCGCGAAGATGACCGTGCCGGAGATGGTGCGGAACGGCTACCCGGCGCCCTTCTGCTGCGCGGTGATCGCGGCGTCCGCGATCCTGCCGAACATCATTCCGCCCTCGATCGCGATGCTGATCTTCGCCTCGATCGCCAATGTCTCGGTCGGCA
>CAYSUY010000198.1:0-7326 GCA_964434345.1 uncultured Acetobacteraceae bacterium | reverse complement strand
CGAGCATGCCGGTGCGGTCGGGATCGGTGTCGGTCCACACGTGGCTGCGCGTCGAGAGCAGTCCGCTCTCGGCGCCGTCCTTGAAGGGCGAGTTGGCGAAGAGCGCCGTCGCAACCGGCTGCAGCGCCAGCGAGACCCGGAACTTTCGGACCATGTCCGCTTCGGACTCGTAGTCGAGATTCACCTGCACGGTGCAGGTGCGGAGCATCATGTCGTGGCCGAGACGGCCCTTCTTCTCCATGTAGGCGCGCATGATCGCGTAGCGGCCTTTCGGCATCCAGGGCACGTCGGCGCGCGGCCATTTCGGATCGAAGCCGAGACCGATCATCCCCGCACCGATATCGGCGCAGACCGACTTGCACTCGATCAGATGCCGGCTGACCTCGTCGCAGGTCTGATGGATCGTCTCGAGCGGCGCGCCCGACAATTCGAATTGCCCGCCGGGTTCGAGCGTCACGCTCGCGCGCCCCTGGACCAGGGCGATCGGATTGCCGTTCTCCTCGACCGGCGTCCAGCCATATCGCGTCGCGAGCCCTTCGAGCAGCTTGCGGATCGTCGGCCCCTCGCCGTCATACGGAAGACGCCGGAGGTCGCTCAACCGGTAGACGAATTTCTCGTGCTCGGTTCCGATCCGCCAGTCCGCCGGCGGCTTGGAACCGCTGGCGATGTAGTCGACGAGTTGGCGGCGGCTCTCGATCGGGGCGCCCTGCGTGGTCGGCGGTGCAGACAAGTGGCGGCTCCGTGATTCGCGGGCGGGATGACCCCGGCACCGGCGTGGAAATGGCCGCGCGACGGAGGATCAGTCGCGCGCATCGTCGTCCTGGGCCACGCCGCGCGGCGCGCGGGCACCATCGCCCGCAACGGCCTGGACGACCGCCAAGGCGGCGATCGCCGCCGTGTCGGCCCTGAGGATGCGCGGCCCGAGCCCGACGCGACGAACGAACACGGCCCGCCCCAGCGCGTCAAGCTCGCTGCGCGCAAACCCGCCCTCCGGTCCGGTCAGGACTGCGAGCGGGCCAGAAAGACCGGCGAGCGCCGCGGCGATCGGCGTACCGCCGCCGCTCTCGTCGGCGGTGATCAGGGGGCGATCGGCCGACCAGCGCGCGAGCAGTTCATCGAAGCCCACCGGCTCGTCGACCACCGGCACAGAAAGCCGCTCGCATTGCCCCGCGGCCTCGGCAGCGATCGCGGCGAGACGCTCGCGATTGACCCGCTCCATCGCCGTGTGCCGCGTGAACACGGGCACCAGCCGCGCGACGCCCAACTCCGTCGCCTTCTCCACCATTGCGTCGAGCCGGGTCCGCTTGATGGGCGCGAAGCACAACCAGAGATCCGGCTCGGGACCGGGCGCGCGACGACAGGCCCCGAGGACGATGGTCACGCGTGCCTTCGCGAAGCCGTCGATCCGCCCCGCGAACTCCCCGTCCTGGCCGTTGAAGAGGGCGATCTCCGCGCCGGGCGGCAGGCGCAGAACATGCCGGAGGTAGTGCGCCGCCCCCTCGCCGAGATCGATGCGCGCGGCCTCGCGGAGCGGCTCGGCGCAATGGAGGCGCGTAGCGACGCGCGCCGCGGACGACGTCACCATGGCGCCCCCAATCCGGCATCGAAGGGCCAGAGCGGGCGCGTGAGGTTGCGGAAGGGCAGTCGCGTGAGAACCCCGTCGACCGGACCGGGTGTGTCGAGTTCGAGGATCCGCGCCGCGATCTCGGTATAGAAGCCGCGGAACTGCCCGGCCGATTTCACCAGGACCGCCTGGGCGGCGCGCGGGTCGAGGCCAGAGGATTCGAAGGGCCGCAGGTCGAGCGTCGCCATCTGGCGCTCGGCGATCACCATATGGATGAAGCCGCCGATCTCGACCACCGCGCGGAGCCCGGGATCGATCCGCCCCGGCGGCAGGCAGGATTCGTAGCTCTCCCGCAGCACCGCCCGCACCCGCACCCCGACATCGACGGGCGCGAAGAAGCGCGGCTGGAACGCGCCGCCGACACGGATGCGCAGATGCGCGCCCGGACCGGCCGCGGCGCAGGCGCGCGCGGCCTCCGGGTCGGTCATCGTCATCAGGACGGGGCCGCGCATCGGTGGCCGCGCGAGCAGCGCGGCAAGGACGACCGCGGAGTCGCCATAGCTGCCCGCGGACGGCGCGTCCGCGGCGTCGGTCATGACCACCGGCGGGCTGCCGGGCGGGTTCGCGGCCGCGATGGCGAGCGCCTCGTCGAGCGCCGTCCGTCGCACGAGATACCGCTCGCGCTGCGACCAGCAGAACAGGCCCAGACGGTCGGCCTCCGCCGAGGCCAGGTCCAGGGCCGAAGCCCCGTCGGCGACGACGATCACCGACCAGCCGAGTTCGGGTACATCCATCCAGGCCTGCGGCGCGATGATGGTCGCGGCGAGGATGCCGGGCAGCGCCTCGATGGCGCGCAACCGCGCCACGACCTCGCGCATCGGTCCTGTCGTCGTGTCGTGCCCCTCGGGCGGCGTCATCATCCGGATCTTGCGATGGACGAGACGCGGCCGCATCCGGCCGGTGACGGCGCCGGCGAGGATCTCCATCGCGTGGCGGCCGGTCTCGACATAGTCGACATGCGGGCAGGTCTTGAACCCGACCGCGGCATCCAGACCGCGCGCCATCGCGGCGGTGAAATTCGCGTGCATGTCGAAGGAGGCGACGATGGGAAGCCGCGGACCGACATGCGCGCGGATCCTGCCGATGAGATCGCCTTCGGCATCCGGGGTGCCGACCGTGGCCATCGCACCATGAAGCGGCAGGTAGATGCCGTCGATTCGCCCGCTCTCGGCATCGAGGGCGGCAAGGATGCGGTCGCGGAAGAAATCGTAGACCGCGTCCTCCAGAACCGGACCCGCGCCCCCGAAGCCCAGGATCGCCGGAACAAGTTCGATCCCGCACGCTTGCGCGACATCGCGTGCGCCAGCCACTTCCTCGCCCCGCGCGACGGACCAGACATCCTCGCCCTCGGCGAGCCGGAACTGGCGGAAACGCTCGAGCCCGGCCGTCCCGGCGACGAAGCTGTTCAGCTCGTACTGCATGCCTGCGACGAGCACGCGCGGTCGCGGTCTTCCGGCCATCGGACACCCTGCTGCGGCCCACGTCGACCGCGAGGCGTCCATGCCCCGCCCGCCGCGCGCGCCGCGCGCAGATATAGACCGGACGCCCACCGCCGCGGAACCGCGGCGGTGGGCTCCGTAAGGCCGCTCACAGCGGCTTCAAGTTCTCCGCAGCCGGTTTCCCCCGCTGCTCCGAGACGTCGTAGGACACGCGCTGCCCTTCGATCAGTCCGCGCAACCCGGCGCGCTCCACGGCGGAGACATGCACGAACACGTCCTTGCCGCCGGCCTCGGGCTCGATGAAACCGAAGCCCTTGCGTGCGTCGAACCACTTGACCTTGCCGACCGGCATGATGCCCTCCGTCTTGCGCCCGCCCAGGCGCGACGCCCGGGACCGGACGCAACAACGCACGGAGGCCATACCGGTTCCAGGGAAGACGTCGGTGCCATGACGTGGCAATGTGCCGCGCCAGGGGAGGAGAGGATCATGAGCAACCATCTGACATCGGCGCAGATCGAAGCCTATCGGCGCGACGGGTATGTGCATCCCGTGGCCTGCCTGGCCGACGGAGAGTCGCGCCGGTACCGCGACCGGATCGAGGCCTACGAGGCCGAGTCGGGCGAGAAGGCGACCCTCGTGATCCGCAACAAGGGACATCTCAAGCTTCGTCTGCTCTACGACCTCGTCCACGATCCGCGCATCCTCGATGCCGTGGAGTCGGTGATCGGACCGGACATCATGTGCTGGTCGTCCAGCCTGTTCGTGAAGGAGCCCAACGATCCAGCCTTCGTCGCCTGGCACCAGGACTCGTTCTATTGGGGGCTCGAGCCCGACGACGTGGTGTCGGCCTGGGTCGCCTTCGCGCCCAGCACGCTCGAGAACGGCGCGATGCAGGTCCTTCCAGGCACGCATCTGGCACCGCAATTTCCGCATGCCCGCTCGGCGCCCGACAGCGCGAACATGCTGTTCACGCACGAGGAGATCGCAGTCGAGGTCGACGACGGGCAAGGCGTCAGCCTGCTGCTCGATGAGGGCCAGATGTCTCTCCATCACGTGAAGATCGTGCATGGTTCGCCGCCGAACCGGTCCCCAGGCCGGCGCTACGGCTATGCCATCCGCTACGTCGCGCCGCATGTCCGCCAGCGCGGCGACATGCCCTATGCCACGCTCGTGCGCGGCCAGGACCGGTTCGGCTATTTCCGGCGGGATCCCGTGCCGGCCGGCGATTTCGACCCGGCGGTCCTGGCGGTGTTCCCGAACCGCAAGCCGGTCCAGCATCGCGAGACGGCGGTGTGACCCCCGGACGCAAGCGGCGCGAAAGCGCTGGCAATTCGGATCCGCGCGAGGTCTTCTCCCGCGCGTGACGACGCACCCGGCTTCCGACATTCCGCGCGCCGGCTGGCTCGCGACCTGGCTGCCGCCCGGGCTGCTGCCCTATGCGCGGCTGATGCGGGCCGACCGACCGATCGGAACGTGGCTGCTGCTGTTCCCGTGCTGGTGGGGTATCGCGCTGGCGACGCCTGGCCTGCCATCGGTGTGGCTGATCGCGATCTTCGCGGCGGGTGCCTTCGTCATGCGCGGCGCCGGCTGCACCTACAACGACATCGTCGACCGCGACATCGACGGCCGGGTCGCGCGCACGGCAGACCGGCCGATCCCGTCCGGCGCCGTCACGCTCCGTCAGGCCGTGGCCTTCCTGGCCGCGCAGCTCGCGGCGGGGTTCGCGATCCTGGTCCTGTTCGACGCCACGACGATCGCACTCGGCGTCGCCTCCCTCGTCCTCGTCTTCACCTATCCACTCATGAAGCGCGTGACCTGGTGGCCGCAATTCTTCCTTGGCCTCGCCTTCAACTGGGGCGCGTTGATGGGATGGAGCGCCGTGACCGGTGGCCTCGCGGCTGCGCCGCTGCTGCTCTACGCCGGCGGGATCGCCTGGACGCTCGGCTACGACACGATCTACGCGCACCAGGACCGCGAGGACGATGCGCTGATTGGGGTGAAATCCTCGGCGCGACGACTGGGCGCGCGCACCCGTCCGGCACTCGCCGTATTCTATGGCCTCGCGATCATGCTGTTCGGCGCCGCCGGCGCCACGGCGTCCCTGAGTTGGCCCTTCTGGATCGCGCTTGCGGCCGCGGCGGCGCAGTTGGGATGGCAGATCGCGCGCATCGACATCGACGCGCCGGCCGATTGCCTCGTCAAGTTTCGCTCGAACCGGATCGTCGGGTGGGTCGTTTTCGCCGGAATCATCTCAGGACATATCGTATGACGCCATCCGAACAGGAAGCCTTCGTCCGCGCGAACACCACGCCCGGACGATCCGACATGGTGCCCGAGATCGAGTTGCTGCTCGCGTCGGAGATGACGCCACTCTGGCACGCGACCGAGGACAGTCTTTCGCATAACGGCCTCCAGCCGCCCTACTGGGCCTTCGCCTGGCCCGGCGGTCTGGCGCTGGCGCGCTATCTCCTGGATCATCCGCAGACGGTCCGCGACCAGCGCGTCTTCGTGTTCGCGGCAGGCAGCGGGATCGACGCGATCGCCGCCGCGAAGGCTGGCGCGGCCGATGTCGTCGCCTGCGACATCGACCCCTTCGCCCGTGTCGCGATCGCCCTCAACGCGCGACGCAACGGTGTCGAGATCGGGATCTCCGGCGAGGATCCGCTGGGCGAGCGCGGGACGCGCGCCGATGTCATCATCGCGGGCGACGTCTACTACGAACCCGAAATGGGTGACCGCACCACCGCATGGCTGCGACGCTGCATGCTGGGGGGCGCGGATGTCATTCTCGCCGATCCCGGTCGCGGATACATGCCCACGCACGGCGTCGATCAACTGGCGACCTACGCCGTCCCGACGTCGCTTGAACTCGAGGACCGCGAAGTCCGGCACACCACGATCTGGCGGCCGCGCCTCTACTGAAACGCGGCACGACGGTGTTCTTGATTCGTTCACGCATGTAGCTATGCTTGCGGGATGGTCGATCCCGTCCCGGCGCGCGCCCAGAAAGGGCGCGGTGCGATTTCCAACCCCGATGGCCGTTTCGAGGCGGCACGGCACATCGCCGTCGACGACGGGTGGCCACGTCCGGAAGAAGACGACCCGCCGCCGCGCGCGACGACCCTCACGGTCGATGCGAGCCGTACGATCATCGCGCGCAACGAATCGCCGGACATTCCCTTCGAACAGTCGATAAACCCCTATCGCGGCTGCGAGCATGGCTGCGTCTACTGCTACGCGCGGCCCAGCCACGGCTATCTCGGGCTGTCGGCAGGACTCGACTTCGAGACCCGGCTGTTCTTCAAGCCCGAGGCGGCTCGCTTGTTGCGGGCCGAGCTTGCCCGGCCAGGATACCGGCCGCGACCGATCGCACTCGGCAGCAACACGGATCCCTACCAGCCGGCCGAACGCCGCTTACGCGTGACGCGGCAGATCCTCGAGGTCCTGGCCGCGCATCGCCATCCGCTGACGATCGTGACGAAATCCGCCGCCGTGACGCGGGACATCGACATCCTCGCCCCGATGTCCAGCCAGCGTCTCGCGAAGGTCTACATCTCGGTCACGACGCTCGATCCGGAACTCGCGCGACGTCTCGAGCCGCGTGCCTCCAGCCCGCGGCTGCGCCTCGCCGCCATCGCCAAACTCTCCGCCGCGGGGATCCAGACCGGGGTGATGACCGCACCGATCATCCCCGCGCTCACCGACCACGAAATCGAGTCGCTGCTGGAGGCTGCCGCGGCGGCGGGCGCCAGATCCGCCGGCTACACGGTCCTGCGCCTGCCCTTCGAACTCAAGGACCTGTTCCGCGAATGGCTCGAGACCCACGCGCCACTGCGCGCGGCCCATGTCCTCTCCCGGGTCGCGGGGCTGCGCGGCGGCAAGCTGAACGACCCGCGCTTCGGCTCGCGCCTGACCGGCGAGGGCGAGGACGCCAGACTGATCGCCGCCCGTGTTCGCCGCGCCTGCGACAGGCTGGGGCTGGGCCGCAACGACTGGGCGCTCGACACGTCCCTGTTCCGCGTCCCAGCGGCGCCGTCGCCCCAACTCGACCTGTTCTGACCGACGGGCGACGACGCATCGCGCAGACGACGTGACCTCGGCGCGGCATGACCTCGGCGCGGCGCGACCTCAGCGCGGCGCGACCTCAGCGCGGCGCAACCGGGCCCATCAGCAGATCGGGCAGCCAGGTGGCAAGACCCGGGAACACGCAGAGAAGCGCGATCGCCAGCACCATGCAGAGCACATAGGGCACGGACCCCAGA
>CAYSUY010000197.1:0-7400 GCA_964434345.1 uncultured Acetobacteraceae bacterium | reverse complement strand
CAGCGAGCAGACGCTCTACACATGGCGCAAGCGGTTCGGGGCGTTCCAGCCCGACAACGCTGTCGCGTCGCGCGCGTTTGGACGGTTAGTCTCTCGCGCGATGAAAGACGACGCGCCGGGAATCCCCCGGGTTTCCGCCCAGGATAGCGCCGCTCTGCCGTCGCCGAGCTCGCGCGGCGGCGTGACGTGAGACCGCCTGTCTGGCAACTGGCGCTGGCCTATGGTTCGATCTACTGCGTCTGGGGCTCGACCTATCTCGCCATCAAGCTCTCGGTGGAGACCATTCCGCCCGCCTTCGCGATGGGCGGGCGCAGCGTGGTCGCGGGGCTTCTGATGCTGGCGATCGCCTTCGCGTTGCGTGTGCGTCTGCCGACGGCCGCGCAGCTGGGCTCGGCGGCGCTGGTCGGCACCTTGTTCTTCGCCTGCAACCAGGGACTGCTCGCGACCGCCCAGACACGGCTGCCCTCGGGCGTCGCGGCACTGCTCATCGCGACCACGCCGTTCTTCGTGCCGCTGATCGTCTGGGCGCTCGGCGGCGGGCGTCCAGGGCCGCGCGTCGTCCTGGGCGTGGCCGTGGGTCTCGCCGGCGTCGGCGTGCTTGTGAATGGCGGCGCGGCGATGGGCATGGCGGATCCGCTCTACGCGGCGATCACCCTCGCCGGCGCGTTCAGCTGGGGACTGGGCACCGTGCTCGCGACACGGCTGCCGAGGCCCGCGAGCCTGCTGGCCACGGCCGGCTTCCAGTTGCTGTTCGGTGGCTGCGCGTTGCTGGCGATCGGCTTCGTCCTGGGCCATGCCGAGGGCTTCGCCGTCGCGCAGATCTCGCTGCGCTCCCTCGCCGGCATGGCCTATCTGCTCGTCTTCGGCACGTTCTGCGGCTTCGGCGCCTTCGTCTGGCTGACGCGCCACGAGCCGCCGACGCGCATCTCGACCTATGCCTTCGTCAACCCCGTGGTCGCCGTGCTGATCGGGTATTTCGTGGCCGGCGAGGCGCTGACCATCCCGATGCTGCTGGCCATGGCGGCGATCGTGGGCGCGGTCGTCCTGATCGTCTTCGAGCGCGGTCTCCTCGGGCGACGATGAGCCGGCGATCGCCGGTCCCCGCGCCCTGCCGTCACGGCGCGACCGGTGCCACGCGCGTCAGGCGCGCGAGCCAGCGTTCGATACGCGCGCGATTGGCGCCGAGATCGCGATAGCCCAGCTGCGAGCGCGAATAGAGCGCGAGCGTGCCGCGCCCGTCCGGAAGATCGAGATAGAGGACGTCGATCGTGTCCGGAAAGCCGAGCCGGGGGGTGCGCTGGACATAGCGCTCGGTGCCGGCCACCGGATCGGCGGCGACGCGAAGGAGATCGCGCTCCTCCGCGAGGGCGCGCGCCATGGCGGCCCGCAGCGCCCGCGCGTCGATCGCGAAGACCGGCGCGGCGATGTCGGCGCGCGCGGCACCGGGCAGCGCATCCGGACGGGCAAGCGCGTCGTTGGGAGAACTCCGCCGCTCGAGCCGCGCGAAATCGACCGGGCCGAGATCGGCCGGACCGAAGAGGCTCCAGATCCGCGGGGGACCGATGAGCAGGACGGCGACGGGGAGCAGCGCCACGAGAGCGCCCAGGCTCGCGATCAGGATCGTCACGGGTCTCATCGCGTGGCGTGCGACCCGCGTGTCCGGGTGGCTGCGTGCCGCGATGGCCTCATCGCCGCCGCAGCAGCCGCAGGAGGGGCCACAGGCAGGTCGCCACCGCGACCAGCGTGAGGCCGAGGGCGATGGGCCGCTGGACCAGGGGCAGCATCGATCCTGCCGACGTCATCAGTGCGGTGCGCAGCTTCGCTTCGGCCAGCGGGCCGAGCACGAAGCCGACGACGAACGGCGCGAGCGGGAAGCGGGCGTATTCCAGCGCGAGACCGACGATCCCGAAGATCAGCATGATCCAGACGTCGGAGATCTGGCCGTCGGGCGCATAGGCGCCGACGACGCAGAACACGATCACCATCGGGAACAGGAAGGCGCGCGGCACGAGCATGAGGCGGGCGAAGATCACGCATCCGACGGTCATCAAGGCGAACATCGCGAGATGCGCGACCAGATGGGTCGCCATGATGGCGTTGACGATGTCGGGATTGGTCGCGAAGAGGAGCGGTCCTGGCTTGAGATTGTGGATCATGAGCGCGGCCAGGAGAATGGCGTCGGCGAGACCGCCCGGTATCCCCAGGGCCAGCAGCGGGATCAGCGTGCCGCCGGTGGTGGCGTTGTTGGCGCTCTCCGCCGCGACGATCGCTTCCTCGCTGCCGGTGCCGAACGCCTCCGGCGTCTTAGAGAGGCTCTTCGCCGTGCTGTAGGCCACTATGGAGGCCACGGTTGCGCCGACGCCTGGCAGCACACCGATCCAGACGCCGATCAGCGCCGAACGCAGCATGTTCCAGCCGTGGACGACGTAGTCGCGCAGCGAGATCAGGATGCCCCGCATGTTGGCCCGTACATGGTCCGTGCCCTGGTCGACATGCAGGGTGTCCGCGACGATCTGCGACAACGCGAACATTCCGACGACCACGGGCAGCAACTGGAAGCCGTTCGTCAGCGCATCGATCTCGAAGGTCAGTCGCACGCGGCCCGACGTCTCGTCGACGCCAGGCATCGCCAGGAGAACGCCCAGAAGCGCGGCGATCATGCCCTTCAGGAAGGATCCCCTGCTCAGCGACGTGATCAGCGCCAGGGCCATCAGGACGAGTGCGAAATTCTCCCATGGTCCGAAGACGATCGCGGCCTTGGCGAGCGGCGCGGTCAGGAGGACCAGCGCCACCCATGACAACGCGCCGCCCACGATCGAGGCGGCATTGCCGAGGCCAAGCGCGCGGCCTGGAAATCCGCGCCGCGCGAGCGGGTAACCGTCGAGCGTGGTCATGATGGCGTTCGGTTCGCCGGGAATGCGCATCAGGGTCGCGGTGACCAACCCTCCGGACACGCCGCCGACGAACATCGAGACGAGCAGCGTGATGGCGTTGATGCTGTTCATCGAGTAGGTGAACGGCAAGGTCAGCGCCAGCAGCATGCCGGCGGTGATCCCCGGCATCACGCCGACCGCGATCCCGAGCAGGACGCCGCCCAGCATGATGGCCAGCGGCATCGGCGTCAGCAGGTGGGCGAAGGCGTCGAGCAGCGTCATGGAAGCTGAACCAGGAGCAGACGGGAGAAGACGAGATCGATCCCGACGGCGCCGGTCACCGCGACCGCCGCCGCGATGGCCCCTTGCCGGCGCGAGCGGTCGCCCATCGCCACGCCGAGCACGAAGAGGAAGAGCATCGTCGACCAGCGGAACGGAACGCCGACGGTCAGCAGCACCGCGTATCCCGCGGTCGCGACCATCACGAATGCCGCGAGCCACGGTCTGAGCGCGTAGTCGCCATCTGTCTGCCCGTCCAGGCCGACGATCAGGCTCTGCTGGGATTGGGCGACGCGCAGACCGAGCGACGCCTTGACGAGCAGGATCAGCGCAAGGGCTCCCAGGACCAGCGACACGTATCGCGCCGCAGTCCCGGACCCCAGAGGATCGTAAAGCGCCGGCGGTTCGGCGCGCGCCGCAAGGTGCATGCCGGCGGCGAAGGCGAAAACGACGCCGCCGGCGACGAGATCCGTCAGTCTTTCGCGGTTGCGCGCCATGTCCGCGCCACCGTCACTGGGGCGCGGCCAGCTTCGCAACCGGTTCGATCGCCTGGAAGACGGCGTCGAGATGCTGCCGGTACGTGTCCCCCTTCATGAACTGGCCGGTCTGCGCCTGTCGGGCGAAGAATTCCTGCATCTCGGGCATCGCGTTCGCCTTCTCGAGCGCCGCGGCCATGCCGTCGATCGCCTCCCGGGACGTGCCCTTCGGTGCAAACCAGAAATTCTCGGCGCAATAGTCGAAGCCGAGCCCTAGTTCCCGGGCCGTGGGAATTTCGGGTTCGAGCTTCAGCCGGTCCGGGCCGGTATAGGCCAGGGCGCGGATGCCGTTCGCCTTGTAGGTCTGGTACTCGGAACTCGACAGGACCGTCAGCTGCGTGTGTCCCCCCATGATCGCGGCGAAGTTCTCGCCGCCGCCACCGATCTGGGCGAAACGGAACTTCGCGCCTGGAGAGCCGCGCTCGAGGAACAATCCGGTCATGTGATTGAGCGCCCCGATATTGACCCCGGTCACGATCGTTCCGGGCGCGGCCTTTGCGGCGTCGAGAAGGTCCTTGAGCGTCTTGTAGGGAGAGTCCTGGCGAACGATCGGGTGGAAACAGAACCCGCCGGTGAGCGCCACGGGATCAAAATTACGGTACGAGACGCCGCGCTTCGGATCGACGACCTCGCCCGAGAGAAGGGCGAGGTGGATGATCAGGAACGTATGGCCGTCGGGCTGCGCGGTCATGACCTGCCGCGCGCCGACAGAGAAATGTCCGCTGACGTTCTGGATCACGACGGGCTGATTGAGGACCTTCTTTTCCTCGATCAGTTTCTGCAGGAACCGGGCCACGATGTCGGAGGTGCCGCCAGGACCGAATGGCACGACGATGCGAACGGGCTTTTCCGGCCACGCCGCGCTGGCCCAACCGGTCGCGAGCAGGGACGCGGCGAGCGCGACACCAGAGATCAATCGTCGCATGAACATGTCTTCCTCCTGGTTTCTTTTCGGATCCGGTCGGCGAATTCCGTGCGGTCAGTCTTCGCCTTGCCGCGCCACGATCGCGCCCATGGCGTCGAGCTTCGCGTCGGACAGGTAGCCGTAGCGGTTGACCCAGACGCCGCCACGCGCGGCGTCGTGCGCGATGGCGAAGCGCCGCGCGAAATCGGCGACCGGGCCGTAGCCGTGGGGCAGCGCCCAGACGGGCGTATCGCCGGCTTCGGCCTGGGCGCTGCGGATCTTGCGGGTCTGCGCGTGGCCGCCGACGGGATGCGCGTCCTCGGGCTCGGGATAGCGCCAATCCTCGAGCCGGTCGTAGCCGGCATCGTCGACGATGTCGAACAGCGCCGCCAGCGTGCGCGGCAGCGCCGCATGCCCGGCGAGACCTGGATTTGCGGCGACCAGCGTGTCGCCCCAGGCGCGCACCATCATCGCCCAGTGCATCGTGAAGAGCTTGACCATGATCGCGTCGCAGCTGCGTGCGGCGCGCCGGAACGAGAAACCGGAAAGCGCGGTGAAGGGCGGCGGGAAGGCGCCCGCGACCAGCATTCGCCCCGGCGCCACCTCGTCCAGCGCCGCGCGGAACGTGTCGACGATGCCGGTCGCGAGATCCGTCTTGAAGGCGAGCCAGTCGCGCAGCGCCGGCGTGTCGATCAAAGCCTGGAGCAGGCGGAAGCGACCGCCGTCGCGCTCGGTCCACATCGTGAGATCGGCCGAGGTCAGGCCGCCCAGCAGCTTGGCGCGCAGCGCGCCCGCCGCGTCGCGCATCGCGCCGAAATCGTAGCCCAGCCGCGCGGCGGCGGTCTCGGCATGCGGCCCGAAATCGAAAAACGCGCCGTCGAGCGAGTAGGGCGGGTATTCCGGCCAGTCGATGCGCAGGCCGTCGATCTCCGGATAGGCGCGCAGGATGTCGCGCACCATGGCGCGTGCGTAGTCGTGCAGATGCGGGCTTGCGAGCGAGCCGTTGTTGTCGACGCGTATGGCCGGTGTCGACCCGTCGGGCAGCCGCGGGCGATCCTCCTCGACCGGGCCGCCGAACTGGACGCGGTAGCCGGGCGGGATCGCGGCCTGGACCTGGAGCAGAACCATCATCCCGCGGGCCTTCGCGGCGCGGATGGTGTCCGCCACCACGTGTCCATGCGCGCGGGTGAGATCGTCCGCGGCGGCCGGCTGGTAGCGCAAGCCGCGATAGAGCGCGGGGTCCGGGGCGAAGCTCGGCGCAGTGCGCACGAAGAGTTCGCGGCGTCCCCAGAGAGGGCGATCGAGCAGGCGCACGCTGCCGGCCCCGGCATCGATCGGCGGCTCGCGCCCGCCCTGGCCGTCGGGCATCGGCGCCATGACGTAGGGTGAGGTCGCGATGGCCGTGACCCGCGCGCGACGCTGCAGATTGTCGAGGACCGCTTCGATGCCCTCGACCTGGAAGAATTCCGGCATGACCGTGACGCCGGTCACTCCGGCGCGCGTCGTCCCCATCGCGTTCCCCTCGTCCTGCGTGTGGCCAGTGTACCCGCTTCGGCGTCCATGTCACCGGTGCCGAGAGGCCGTCCCGAAGTTTGCGTCATCGCGGGGTTTCGACCGGACGCGCCAGCTCTGCCGGAAGCAGGCCGGCGGCGGTGAGGTCGTCCCAGAGCGCGGCCGGAACATGCGTCGCAAGGCAGGCGAGGGTGTCGTCGATCTCGGCACGTGTGCCGGCGCCGATGAGGAGGCTGGTCGCGTGCGGGTTCGCGGCCGCGAATCCCAGGGCCACCGCGCGCAGGCTGACGCCGTGCCGTTCGCAGACGGCCTCGAGGGCTGCGACGCGCGCGAGCATCCCGGCGGGGGCGGGCTGGTAGAGATAGGTGCCGGGGCTGCGGGCGCCTGTCGCCAGGAGGCCGGAGGCGAGGGGCGCGGCGACGATGGTCGCGATGCCCGCGTCATGGCATTCGCGCAGGAAGGACGCGCCGCTCCAGTCGAGCAGCGTGTAGCGTCCGGCCAGCAGGACGGCGTCGAGCCGGACACGGGCGAGCAGGTCGCGCGCGACCCCGACATCGTTGACGCCGACACCGATGGCGCCGACGCGCCCGTCCGCACGCAGCTGCTCGAGCGCGGCGACGGTTCCGGTCGCCGCGGCCTCCGCGGCGCCGGCGGGATCATGAACGAAGACGAGTTCCACATGCGCGCGTCCCAGGCGCGCGCAGCTCGCGGCGAAGGAGCGGACGGCGAATGCGGCGGTGTAGTCGCTGCGCCGCGCCGTGGCCGCGACGACGCGCCCTGGCGGGCTGACGAAATCGAAGCCGATCTTGGTCGACACCAGCGGAGGCGGCTCGATGCCCGCGAGTGCGGCACCCAGGCGGATCTCGGAGAGATGGGCACCGTAGAGCGGCGCGGTGTCGAACCAGGCGATGCCACGCGCCGCCGCATGACGAATCGCGTCGATGGCCGCGGCGTCGTCGAGGCCGTGATCGGTCCGGCCGAGCATCGCGCACCCCAGGCCGAGTGGCGGGAGGCGGAGGGGATGCGCTTGCCCACCGGAAGCGGCCGCAGGGCCGACGGTCACGGTTTTCGACATGAACCCAATTTCCGTTCGAGGCACTCTTGCACATCGCACCGTCCGCGACGACTCGCGTGGCAGTCATGGCGCGCGGTGCGCGCGTGGGGAGGATGGCCCTTGGAAACCGAGGCGCGGGTCGGGATCGATGCAGGCTGGCTGGTCGCATGGGATGGGCGCCGGCATGTCGCGATCGAGGGCGGGCGGGTGGTCTATCAGGGCACGCGGATCCTGTTCGCCGG
>CAYSUY010000196.1:0-7478 GCA_964434345.1 uncultured Acetobacteraceae bacterium | reverse complement strand
GGTCAGGACCGTCGGAACGATCCAGGGCAGCAGGATGATCGCGCGCAGGATCGACTTGAACGGCAGATGGTTGTTGAGTAGCAGCGCCAGCCACAGCCCAAGCCCGAACTTACCGATCGTCGCGATGCCGGTGTAGAAGACGCTGTAGAAGACAGCGTTCCAGAAGATCGGTTCCTCGAACAGGTACTCGAAATTCTCGAGCCCGACCCAGACGCCCTTGCGGCCGATCTGGGTGTCGGTGAAGGCCAGCCAGATGCCGAGACCGAGCGGATAGGTCAGGAAGACGAGCAGCAGCCCGGCGGCGGGCAGCATGCACGCCATGACCAGGAATGGCTTCCAGTCGAAAAGCTTGACGAGCCAGTTCTGCTCTCGGGAACGGCGCGTCCAGGCCGGGGGGGAGGCTTGGCTCTGCGTCATCGGGAGATGCCCGGAACGGGCCGCGCCGGAGTGGCGCGGCCCGTTCCGACCTGATCAGCGCCGGAAGATGCGGCGGGAGCGCCGCTCGGCTTCCTGCGCCGCCTGTTGCGGCGTCGCCTGACCCGAGGCGACGGAGGCGAACATCTGGACGAGCACGTACTCGCTGTTCGCCTGACCCGACGCCGCCGAGAGCGGGCCCTTGTAGCCGTTCCAGAACGGGTTGTTCATGCAGTCGCGGAAGATCGCGACCTTCGGATCGCTGGTCCACACCGCGGCGTCCCGATACGCGGACAGCGGGTGCGCCCAGTAGCCGAGATTGGCGTTCAGCCAGGGCTCGTACTGCTCCGATTCGAGCATGAACATCAAGAACGCCTTGGCCGCGTTCGGGAACCGGCTGTGGCGGAAGACCATGCCGTTGAGGGACAGCGGCGCGCTCGGCCAGCCCGACGCCTTGCCCGGCGGCAGGATCGAGTGCTCGGTATCCTCGGCGATGGCGCGCGTGGCCGGATCGTTCTTCAGCGCGAAGTAGAGCGAGACGCCGTTCGACGTGACCCAGCAGGTGCTCGCGGCATAGGCCTGGTTGTTGCTGATGTCGCCCCAGGACACCGTGCCGCCGTCGACGAAGGTCGGGTACAGTTCCTTGAGGTACTCCAGCGCGGCCACGGTCTCGGGGCTGTTGACCGAGACCCCACCCGCTTCGTCGGTGATCGACGCGCCGAAGGACCACATCAGCCAGTTGGCGAAGGCATTGCCGTCACCGACCGCGTTGCCGAGCGCGAAGCCCGACGGCTTGTTGGCGCGGCGCAGCTTCTTGCACATGTCGAGGAAGCCGGCATGGTCGTTCGGCGGCGCCTGGAAGCCCACCTCGTTGACCGCCGACTTGCGCCAGACGAGCGGACCGCCGCTGCCGCCGAAGGGCAGACCGATCCAGTTGTTGGTGTTGTGGCGCTTGCCGTATTTCTGCGCGACGGCCATCCAGCCGCCGTACTTCTTGCCCAGATACTCGGCGACGTCGCTCAGCTCGATGACCTTGTCGGCATAGAGATGCGGCGCCTCGTTGAAGCCGATGATGACGTCGGGGCCCGCGCCGGTGTTGGCGGTCACCGCGGTCTGCTGGGTGATGTCCTCCCAACCGACGAAGTCGACACGAACCTGCACGCCGGTGCGCTCGGCGAAGCGCGCGGCGTTGGCGCGGAAGATGTCCTCGTCCGGCTGCACGAAGCGCACGGGACGCAGGATTCGCAGCGTGGCGCCGCTCTCGATCGTCAGCTTGGGGGCCTCGGCGGCGGCGCCCTGGACACGCAGCTGCGCGAAGGCACCGGCCGAATGCAGCGCCGCAAGGCCGGCGCCGGCCGCGAGAACGTCGCGACGGGTGATGATGTTCGCCATGTCTCTCTCCCTATCTTGAGGTGGTGGGTACCCGGTTCCGGGATCGGGGGTCAGATCCGCTTCCCGGTCTTCTTGTCGAACAAATGGATGAGGCCGATCTCGGGCGAGACGGGCAGGGCTTCGCCCGGCCCCTGCGTGATCCGCTCGCGGAACGCGCCCATCAAGGATACGTCGCCGAGCCGGAGGACGACCTGGGTCTCGGAGCCCGTCGGCTCGACGACGTGGACCTTGGTCGGGATGCCGGCCGCGTCGAGGCGAAGATGCTCGGGCCGCACGCCGTACACGACCTCCATGCCGTCGGCAGCTCCGTGGCCAGGAGGCAACGGCCAGCGTGCGCCCGACGCATCGACGAAGCCCCCGCCCTCGACGCGTCCATGCAGCATGTTCATCGCCGGCGAACCGATGAACCCGGCGACGAAGAGATTGGCGGGGCGGTCGTAGAGTTCGAGCGGTGCGCCCGCCTGCTCGATATGGCCATGGTTCATGACCACGATCTTGTCGGCCATTGTCATGGCCTCGATCTGGTCATGTGTCACATAGACGGTGGTGACCTTCAGACGCTGATGCAGTTCCTTGATCTCCGCGCGCATCTGCACGCGCAGTTTCGCGTCGAGATTGGACAGCGGTTCGTCGAACAGGAACACCTGCGGGTTGCGGACGATCGCACGTCCCATGGCGACGCGCTGGCGCTGGCCGCCGGACAGCTGGCGCGGATAGCGATGAAGCAACTGCTCGAGGCCGAGGATCTTCGCCGCCTTCTGGACCTCCTGATCCATGACCTCCTTCGGCGCGCCCGCGAGCTTCAGCGAAAACGCCATGTTCTGGAACACGGTCATGTGCGGATAGAGGGCGTAGTTCTGGAAGACCATCGCGATGTCGCGATCCTTGGGAGGTACGGAGTTCACCACCCGCCCGCCGATCGCGATCTCGCCGCCCGTGATGTTCTCCAGCCCCGCCAGCATGCGCAGCAGGGTCGACTTGCCGCAACCGGACGGTCCGACGAGCACGACGAACTGGCCATCCGCGATGTCGACGCTCACGCCGTGGAGAACCTGCGTGCTGCCGAAGGCCTTGCGTACGTTGCGGATATCGACGCTCGCCATGCGGATCGTCCTTTTCGGTCAGAGGTGACGGCCGGACTCGGCGTCGAAGATATGGATCGCTTCGGGCTTCGGACGCAGCGCGATCCGCGCGCCGGGCACGAAGCTGTGGCGCTCGGTGAACACGGCCTGGACCTGCTGGCCGTAGACGCTCGCCACGACATGGGTGTCGGCGCCGGTCGGCTCGACGACCTCGACCGTCGCGTCCAGCGCGTCGGGACCGGTAGCCGACATCGACAGATGCTCCGGACGGATGCCGAAGGTCACCTTCTGGCCATCACGCCCCTTGGTGCCTGCCGGCAGCACGAGCTTGCCGCCATTCGCTTCGAGCACCAGCCCGCCGCCCTCGCCACGCAGGGTTCCGGGCACGAAATTCATGGCGGGCGACCCGATGAAGCCAGCCACGAAGGTGTTCGCGGGGTGATCGTAGAGTTCGAGCGGCGTGCCGATCTGTTCGACGATGCCGTCATGCATGACCACGATCCGGTCGGCCATGGTCATGGCCTCGATCTGGTCGTGGGTGACGTAGACGGTCGTGGTCTTCAGGCGCTGGTGAAGCGCCTTGATCTCGATGCGCATCTGGACGCGCAGCTTGGCATCGAGATTCGAGAGCGGTTCGTCGAAGAGGAACACCTGCGGGTCGCGGACGATCGCGCGGCCCATCGCAACGCGCTGGCGCTGACCACCGGACAATTGCCGCGGGTAGCGCTGCAGATACGGCGTCAGGTTGAGGATCTCGGCGGCCTTGTTCACGCGCTCCTGCATCATGGCCTTGTCGGCCTTCCGCAGTTTGAGGCTGAACGCCATGTTGTCGAAGACCGTCATGTGCGGATAGAGCGCGTAGTTCTGGAACACCATCGCGACGTCGCGATCCTTGGGCGGCAACCGGTTGACCTCGCGGTCGCCGATCGAAATGGCCCCGCCCGAGATTTCCTCGAGCCCGGCGATCATGCGCAGCAGCGTGGATTTTCCACAGCCGGACGGGCCGACCAGGACCACGAACTCGCCATCCGCGATCTCGACATTGATGCCGTGGATGACCTTGGTGCTTCCGAAGGCCTTTTCCACGTCCTTTACGACCACTCGCGCCATGCGCTCCCCCACCCTTTTTGCGTCGCGCGGAATCGACCACGCGGACGGTAGAGCCCCGGATCTAATCCGTTTTCCGTGAGCCTCGCAAGCCGAAGCCGGCGACGACAGGGCCACACATGCCAGTCCCAGTGCCGCCGCGCGGCGACCCGGTGCCCGTATTCAGCCTGCGAGACCCGCGGCGTGCGCCACGCGCCACAGACCGGCGGCAACCGCCTCCTCGCCTGGAACGACGCGCGCGGCGCGCCCCGCCGCCTCCAGCGCGGCGCGATAGGGCGCGGCCAGGGCCTGGCTGCCGACAAGGACGACCTCGGTCGCCGGAAACGCGGCGGTGGCGTCGCGCATCTCGTGGCCGAGCAGCAGGCCGGAGAGGAACGAGGCGGCCGATGCCGGCGCCAGGCGTGCGAACAGCCCGTCGGTGCGAACGGTGAACAGATGGTGGAGAAGCCCGCCGGGCGCCGCGGACCGCGCGAGGCCGGCCGCGAAGGCGGCGGGGTCATGGGGCGCATCCTCGATCATCCGCGACAGGATGGTATGGCCACGCAGAGCCGCGAAGGTCTCGCCCGTCATGAAGGTCGCGAAGCGGGTCAGCCGCCCCTGCCGCAATTCGACCCATTTCGAATGCGACCCCGGCATGCACAGGCAGGCCGTGTCGGCGCCCAGCACCGCCAGCACGCCGAGCGCCTGGGTCTCCTCGCCGCGGATCACGTCGGGTGCACCGGCGAGGCTCTCGCCGCTTATGCCAGGGACGATCCAGCCACCGATCTCGGGCATGGGCAGCAAGGCCCGCGCGAGCGCCGCGGCGTCGGCGGGCAGCGCGGCGTAGCTCGCCTCGCGCCATCCCTGACGGCTGCCGATCATGCCGCACATCAGAACCGGCGCAGCCGGCGCCTCGGCGCGCCAATCTCCGGCCAACTCCGCGAAGGCGGCGGGAAAATCGCCACCGGGTACGCGCAAGATGCCAAGCGGCCGCTCGCGGATCTCCGCCACCGATCCGTCGGCTGCGAAGCGCATTGCCCGGGCGTTCGTGGTGCCCCAGTCGAGCCCGATCAGCGCGGTCATCGCAACAACGGCTCCATGCGCGCCAGGGCGTCCGACAGCCGCTGCTCGCTCGACGCGTAGCAGAAGCGCAGATACCCCTCGCCTTCCGGACCGAAAGCCGTGCCCGGCGCGAGGCCGACCCCTGTCCGCGCGACCAGTTCCTTCGCGAAGGCGAGGCCGTTGCCCAGCCCGTCCACGCGCATGAAGGCGTAGAAGGCGCCGGGCGGCGGCGCCACGTGCACGCGCGGGAAACGCGCCAATCCCTGGATCACGAGGTCGCGCGCCCGATGAAGCCGCGCGCGCGTCTCGGCGATGAACGGCTCGCCCTGTTCGAGCGCCGCGATGCCGGCCCATTGGACGAAGGTCGCCGCGCCGGAGGTGTTGTACTGATTGAGCTTGCGCAGGTTCAGATTGACCCAGGCGGGCGCGATCACCCAGCCGAGCCGCCACCCCGTCATCGCCCAGGCCTTCGAGAAGGAGTTCAGCGAAATCACCGGATCCTCGGGACCCGCGATGTCGAGGGGCGACGGCGCCCGGTCGCAATCATAGGTCAGGCGCTCGTACACCGCGTCGATGATCAGCCAGATCCGTCGGCGGCGACAGAATTCGAGCACGGCGCGCAGCTCGTCCAGGCTCATCATCCAGCCCGTCGGATTGCCTGGCGAGGCCACGAAGATGCCGCGCGTGCGGTCGTCGCAGGAATCGAACAGCTTCTGCAGATCAAGGCGCCAGCCGCCATCCGGCGTCGCGTCGAGCGCCACCGGACGCGGCGTGGCGCCACAGATCCGGACGGTTTCGACGATGTTCGGCCAGACCGGCGCGATATAGGCGACGTTGTCGCCGGGGCCGGAGATCGCCTGCATCGTCATCATGACCGCCGCCATGCCCGAGGGCGTCACCTGCACCCGGTCGATGCCGATCGGCTGCCCATGGAGGCGCGAGACGTAGCGCGAGATCGCCTCACGCAGCGGCGGAATGCCACGATCGTCGACATAGAAGACACGGTCCGCCTGGATCGCGTCGATCGCCGCGCGCTTGACGAAATCCGGCGTCGGCGTGTCGCCCTCGCCGAACCAGAAGGGAAGCAGGCGCGGATGGTCGCGTCCGGCATAGAAGACCTCGGCGATCTGCGAGACCGCGAGGTCCTCGATCTCCTTGCGCAGGGGCGCGGCGTGCTCGGTCATGACCGTTTTCCTCGTATGGCGGGTTGCGGAGCGGCCCGCCCTGCCGCAAGCCACCGGCACCAGAGCGACCGGCGCGACGCCACGTGGCGACGCGCCGGTCCTCGGCTCCGGGCGGGCGACGCGGCCGAAGGGTCGCGTCGCGCGGACCGTCAGTGGCTCTCGCGCGTCACATGCGCGCCGGACTTGCCGACCAGGAAGTCGAGGTCGGCGCCCTTGTCGGCCTGGAGCACATGGTCGGTGTAGAGCTTGTAGTAGCCGCGGTCGCTATGCGGCGCGGGCGCCGTCCACGCGGCCCTGCGCTTCTCGAGTTCGGCGTCGCTGACATCGAGATGCAGGCGCCGGTTCGGCACGTCGACCTCGATCATGTCGCCGTTCTGAACCAGCGCGATCGGCCCGCCAGCCGCGGCTTCCGGCGCGGTATGCAGGATGGTCGTGCCGTAGGCGGTGCCCGACATGCGCGCATCGGAGATGCGGATCATGTCCTTGATCCCCTTCTTGAGGATCTTCGCGGGCAGCGCGAAATTGCCGACCTCGGCGAAGCCCGGATAGCCCTTCGGCCCGCAGCCCTTGAGCACCATGATGCAGGTCTCGTCGATGTCCAGGTTCGGGTCATCGATGCGCGCGTCGTAATCCTCGATCGACTCGAACACCACCGCGCGGCCACGGTGCTTCATCAGGTTCGGATCCGCGGCGGAGGGCTTCAGCACCGCACCGCCCGGCGCGAGATTGCCGCGCAGCACCGCGATGCCACCCTCAGGCTTGAACGGCGCGGAGTAAGGGAAGATCACGTCCGTGCTGAAGTTCTTCGCGTCCTTGTTGTTCTCGCCGATCGTCTTGCCGGTGACCGTCAGCGCATCGAGATGGAGCTTGTGCTTGATCTCGGAGATCACGGCCGGGATGCCGCCGGCGTAATAGAACTCCTCCATCAGGTACTTGCCCGAGGGCATGAGGTTCACGAGGCAGGGCATGTCGCGACCGAGGCGATCCCAGTCGTCGAGGGTGAGGTCGACGCCGGCGCGGCCAGCCATGGCGAGCAGGTGGACGACTGCGTTGGTCGAACCGCCGATCGCGCCGTTGACCATGATCGCGTTCTCGAAAGCCTGCTTGGTCAGGACCTTGGAGATGCGCAGATCCTCCTTGACCATCTCGACGATGCGGCGGCCGGCCATGTGCGCGAGCGCGTAGCGCCGCGCGTCGACGCCCGGGATCGCCGCGTTGGTCGGCAGCGCGATGCCCAGCGCCTCGACCATCGAGGCCA
>CAYSUY010000195.1:0-7609 GCA_964434345.1 uncultured Acetobacteraceae bacterium | reverse complement strand
GGCGCGGTCGCCGGCGTGATGGGCACGCTGCAGGCGGTCGAGGTGGTGAAGGAACTGCTCGCCCTCGGCGACAGCCTCTCGGGGACGCTGATCCTCTACGACGCGCTGGGTACGCGCTTCACCCGCATCCGCGTCGCCAAGGATCCGGACTGCCCGAGCTGCGGCAGTCCGGTCTAGGACCTCAGGCCGCGGGCGGGGACGCGCCGAGTTCCTCCAGCGCCTTGCCGCAATACCACCGGACCGCGCCGCTCATCGCCGGACGCAGCGCGTCCAGCTCCGCGGCGGTGCACCACCTGATGTCGTGGTGCTCCGCCTCTGCGCGGCGCAGCGTGCCGCCCGTCGGCCGTGCCCAGTAGATCATGCCGATATGCTCGTGCCCGTCATGGATGCGGTGAATGTCGAGAAAACGCGGCGCGATCAGCGCCCGCGTCCCGGGCTCGGTCGTCGGCGGGCGCTCGCCGACCAGTTCGACCTCAAGCCCGCTCTCCTCGCGCGTCTCGCGCAGAGCGGCCTGCTCGGGATCCTCGTCCAGCTCGACATGGCCGCCGAGCGGCAGCCATTTGTCGAGCTTGCGATGATGTACGACCAGCACGCGCTCCTCGTGCACCACGAAGACGGCGACGGTGAAATCGATCCTGTCATGGATATGCGGCATGAGCCGGAGCCTGTGCCCGGCCAGGGGCCGCGGTCAATGTCGGACGTGCGGGCCACGAAATTCGATCCAGACAACCATTCCCATAGCGTCCCTGCTGTGGCTCGGGGCTTTGGTTGTCTGGATCCGAATGTCTCGCGCGGACCACCGCCAACCCGAGGCTGCCACCGCCATTGTCGGGTCTGCGCCTCAAAACCTCCCCAGCTTTGATTTCCGCGCGGCATAGCGTTTGGCTGAGGTGCCGGGGACCGTGCGGAAATCAAAGCTGGGGAGGTTTTGGGCGCTGCCTCATTTCGCGGCAGTTTTCGGTCGGTGTGTGCGCGTGGTTTACGTGTCGGGGGGCGGCGGCCTATTCTTGAACGCGGTGGAGGCGGGCGTGGTCTCGCGTCCGGGAATTCGGCGTCAGGGGAATGGTCATGGTCGCTCGGAAATCGGCGTTCACCGGTCTGGTCGTTGCGTCGGTCGTCGCGCTCGCGTGCGGGTCGGCCGAGGCGCATGGGATCGGGGGCGATGCGGCGGGCATGCTCGCAGGTATCGCGCATCCGCTCTCCGGCTGGGACCATGCGCTGGCCATGATCGGCGTCGGCCTCTGGGCGGCGCAATCCGGGCGCGTGGCGCGCTGGAGCCTGCCCGCGAGTTTCCTCGCGGCGATGGCTGTCGGCGGCGTGCTGGGCCTCGCCGGTTTCGCGCTGCCGGCGGTGGAGATGGGGATCGCGCTGTCGCTGCTGGCGTTCGGCATCGCCATCGTCGCGGCGGCGCGGCCGGCGGCGTGGCTGGGCATGGCGCTGGTCGCCGCCTTCGCGGTCTTCCATGGCCATGCCCATGGCGCCGAACTTCCGGCGGGCGAATCGGGCGCGCTCTATGGCGCCGGGGCCCTGCTCGCGACGGCGGCGCTGCACGCGGCGGGTCTGGGCCTGGGCGGCCTTGCCGCGCGGCTGAGGGGCGGCGTCGCTCTGCGCATGCTGGGCGGCGCGCTCTCGGCCGCCGGGCTGCTGCTGCTCGCCGCCTGACGCCGGGATCTCGGGCGCAGGCGACCTGCGCCAGCCTCGGGCAACGGCCTCGGGCGCCCGCTCAGAACGCCGTGGTGACGACGCGGTCGGGAATGGCGTGGCCGTCCACGAAGGCGCGGATGTTGATGAGCACGCGCTCGCCCATCGCGATACGCCCTTCCAGCGTCGCCGAGCCCATATGCGGCAGGCAGACGACGCTGTCGAGCGCCAGAAGCCGGCGGTCGATCTCCGGCTCGCGCGCATAGACGTCGAGCCCGGCGCCCGCCAGATCGCGCCGCTCCAGCGCGCGGATCAATGCCGCCTCGTCGACCACCTCGCCGCGTGCGGTGTTGATCAGATAGGCGTGCGGTCGCATCAGCGCGAGGCGTCGTGCCGAGAGCAGGTGATACGTCGCGGGGGTATGCGGGCAGTTCACCGACACGACATCCATCTGACCCAGCATCTGGTCGAGGCTCTCCCACCAGGTCGCGCCGAGCTCCGCCTCGCGCTCCGCGGGCAGACGGCGGCGGTTGTGGTAGTGGATCGACATCCCGAAGGCGCGGGCGCGCCGCGCCACGGCGGCGCCGATCCGCCCCATGCCGAGGATGCCGAGCGCCTTGCCGCCGGGACGGTGACCCAGCATCGAGGTCGGGCTCCAACCCTCCCATTCGCCTGCGCGCACCAGCCGCTCGCCCGCGGTCAGGCGACGCATCGTCGCGAGAATCAGCGCCATGGTCGTGTCGGCGGTGTCCTCGGTCAGCACGCCGGGCGTGTTGGCGACCAGGATGCCGCGCGCCTTCGCGGCGTCGAGGTCGATATGGTCGACACCGGTGCCGAAGGACGCGATCAGGCGCAGCCGCGGTCCGGCCGCCGCGATCACCGCCGCCGAGATGCGGTCGGTGACGGTGGGCACGAGGACATCGGCCTGCGCCATGGCCTCGGCGAGGTCGGCGGCGGTGAAGGGCCGGTCGTCGCGGTTGAGCCGCGCGTCGAACAGCTCGCGCAGCCGCGTCTCGATGCGGTCGGGCAGCTTGCGCGTGACGACGACGCGCGGGGTCTTGCTGGGCATGACGCGCTCCGGGCTGGCGCTGTGGCGCGCGAGCGGTACCAAGCCGCGCCGCGCGCTGTAAAGCCCGCGCGGTTTGTCCTATAGAAGCGGCCGCGATGATCATGAGACGATCCTCCTTCCATGCGATGGCCGTGATCGCGGCGCTTGCAGCGCTCGTGATGGCCGTCGCCGCGGGCGACGCCGTGGCGCAGACGCGCGGCGCGCGCGACGGCGGCGACAGGGTGCCGCGCTTCGAGAGCCTGAAATCCGCCAATGTCCATCTGCGCGTCGGGCCGGGCACCCAGCATCCGATCGACTGGGTCCTGCAGCGCGCGAACCTGCCCGTACGCGTGATCGCGGAGGCCGAGCAATGGCGCCGCATCGTCGATGCCACGGGCACGGTCGGCTGGGTGCATCAGCGCATGCTTTCGGGGCGCCGCTACGGCCTCGTCACCGGCGAGGTGCGCGCGTTGCGCCGCGATCCCGACCGCGCCGCCGTGGCGGTGGCGCGTCTGGAGCCGGGCGTCGTCGGCCGCCTGCTCGAATGCCGCGAGGGCTGGTGCCGGATGGAAGCCGGCGGGTTCCGCGGCTGGATCGCGCGCGCCGACATCTGGGGCATCGATCCCGACGAGGTCTTCAAGTAGCCGCGCCGTCGCCGCCGCGGCTCCGGGCGACGCGCCGGCCATGGATGTTGCGGGGCGGGCGCCGCTGCGGCCAAGATCGAACCCGACGCGCCGCATTCCCGCGGCGCCAAGGAGGTCTTCCATGCCCTTTGCCATGTCGCGTCCCGTTCGCCGGGCCGCCCTTGCCGCGCTGCTGATGCTCGGTGCGGCCGATCTCGCCGACGCCAAGACGTTCCGCCTCGCGATCAACGCCGATGCCTCGACGCTCGATCCGCACGCGCAGAACTCGCAGGTCAATTTCGCGATCCTGCTCCAGGCCTACGAACCGCTGGTCGGCCGCGACAAGGATCTCAAGCCGGTCCCCGTCCTGGCGACGAAGTGGGAAGCCGTCGAACCGACGCGCTGGCGCTTCACGCTGCGCCCCAACGTCAAGTTCCACGACGGCGCGACGATGAACGCCGACGACGTCGTGTTCAGCTACACGCGCGCCCTCGAGAAGACCTCGAACGTCACGATCTACATCGACAGCGTCGCCGGCGTCGCCAAGGTCGACGACATGACCGTCGACATCACGACGAAATATCCGGACGCAGTCCTTCCCGAGAAGATGAGCCGCATCTTCATCATGAACAAGGCGTGGTCCGAGGCGAACAAGGTCCTGACGCCGCAGAACATCGCCGCGAAGGAAGAGACCTTCGCCGCGCGCAACATGAACGGCACCGGACCCTACGTCCTGAAGAGCCGCGAGGCCGATTCGCGCACCGTCATGACGCGCCATGCCGGCTATTGGGGCCAGGTCGAGGGCAACGTCACCGAGCTCGTGCATCTGCCGATCGCCTCGGACGCGACGCGCATCGCGGCGCTTCTCGCGGGCGACGTCGACATCGTCATCAACGTGCCGCCGAGCGACGTGGCGAAACTCAAGGCCGATCAGCGCGTCAAGGTGATCGAAGGCCAGGAAAACCGCACCGTCTTCCTCGGCTTCGACCAGGGCAAGGACGAGCTGCAATTCTCCAACGTCAAGGGCAAGAACCCGCTCAAGGATCTGCGCGTGCGTCAGGCGATCGCGCATGCCATCGACGTCGACGCGATCATCCGCCGCGTTCTGCGCGGCCAGGGCATCGCCTCGGGCTCGATGTGGACGCATTTCGTCAATGGCTGGGACAAGGAGACGGAGCAGGCGCGCCTGCCGCTCGATCGCGAAAAGGCCAAGCGGCTGCTCGCCGAGGCCGGCTATCCTTCCGGTTTCGAGCTGACGCTGGACTGCCCGGTCGGGGCCTATGACGAGGTCTGCATCGCGATCGCACCGATGCTGGCGCAGATCGGGATCCAGCTGAAGGTCAATACGCTGCCGCCCGGCCAGATGTTCCCGCGCATCGCGCGTGGCGAGACCAGCTTCTACGGTCTGTCCTGGGGTGTGCCGACCTATGACGCGATGTACACGCTGCGCGGCATCATGATGAGCCGGGCCAAGGTCGGCGGCAGCAGTTGGAACGGCGGCGGCTATTCGAACGCCAAGTTCGACGAGCTGGTCGAGAAGGCCCAGGTCGAGCCGAACCCGGAGACGCGCCGCAGCCTGATCCGCGAGGCGCATCGCCTGCACAACGCCGAACTCGGCCATCTGCCCCTCTATCACATGATGATCCCCTGGGCGATGGGTGCCAAGATCACGGCGCCGCATCGCGCGGATAACCAGCTCGAAGTCCGCTACGTCCGGGTCGATTGAGGGCAAAGCGTCGCGGCCGCCGCCGTCCATCCCTGCTTGCGCGGGGGTGGACGGCGGCGCGCCGTGCCCGCGGAACCACGCGGCGCACAACCAAAATATCGCCGCCGCATTGTCCGCAAGGCGTGACGGGGCGTCTGACGCCGGGCTCGTGCCGCATTGGCCGGAATTACGGCAAGCCACTGAAGATAAACGACTCTTCCGAATTGGTCCGACGCGTGCATCGGCCCTGCCGAAATCAGCGGCAGGAGGTTCACATGAAGGCAATTCGTAGACAGCTCGGCGCCGCGCTGTTCGCCCTCGGCGCGGTGCCGGCGCTTGCAGCGCCGGTCGAGAGCGTGTTCATCGTCGGCGCGGGCAATCTCTTCGAGGATTACAGCGGCGAAGTCGTGATGCGCAATCTCGGCACGCCCGGCGCGCCGAACCTGGTCGTCGTCACGTCGGGTCTGTTCCTGATCGGCGATCTGCTGGTGAACAATTTCACCATCGAGCGCATCAACGCGACCAATGTCGGGATCGGATCGGCGATCAACGAACTGACGGGGATCGGCGTCTTGCGGATCCTGACCAAGACCCCCGAGCCGCCGCCCTTCGGCGCGCCGCCTGGCAACTACGCCCGGTACGATCTCGGTCCGGTCTCGACGGCGGAGTTCGTCGCGGCCTCGGCGCTGGCCTCCGGGACTGCAGGCGTCGCACCGCCGACGCCGGGTACGATGGTGCAGTTCTACGAGGACGCGAATCAGAACTACACGAGCGCCAGCGCCGCACTTGGTTTCGCCAGCGCGATGGACGGGGTCTTGCGCCTCGAGCTGGGCTTCAACGGCAGCGCCGATGAATTGCGGCGCGAGGTGATGCCGGTCGATCTCGAGGGTTTCACGACCGGTCTGCGCGGCGTCGATGTCGGAGATTTCTACTACAATTTCTCGATACTCTACGAAAGCTTCTCGCACAGCTTCCAGGATCTGCCTGGGCTCGATGTCGAATTCGGCGGCGCCGGAAACCTCTACCGCGCGTCGACGGCGAGTCCCTTCCCGATCGAAGACAGCATGACGTTCAATTTCTTTCCGCGCGAGGTGCCCGAGCCGGCTTCGGTCGCCTTGCTGGGGGCGCTCCTTGCCGGCTTCGGCGGGCGCCGCCTGGTGGTGGCGCGCCGCGGCGGCTGAGCCGGGTCATCCATCCTGCGCCGGGGCCGCGGGGCCGCGGCGCAGGGGCGATGCCCAGTTCTTCGGATCGATCCGGATCAGGCCTGAAACATCGGACCGGATCTCGGCCGGGATGCAGAGCATGTTCACCGAGACAAGCCGCTCGAAGACATTCTGCGCGACGCCCTTGAAATTGCCCGCTCGGAACAGCGGCGGCGTGTGCCAGTAGAGGGTGTAGTCGCGCGCGGCCAGCATGTCGATCAGCCGCCCCTGCTGATCGCGCCTGTCGTTCTCGGTGTAGATGATCGGACGGTGCCGCGCGATCGTCTCGCTCGCTCCGGCGATGACCTCGCATTCCAGCCCCTCGACGTCGATCTTGAGGAAATGACAGGCCTGTAGCCGCCAGGAATCGAGTGTCGACACCCGCACGCGCAGGCTCGGCCCGCGATCGCCGCGCGGGTTCGTCAGCGAGAAGGCGCCGAAATTCCCGCGGCGGGCATAATCGGGCTCGCTCATCTCGATCTCGCCCGCGGCGGCGCCGATCGCCTCGGGATGGACGCGGGCATTCGTGACGCCGTTGATGACCAGATTTGTCGTCATCAACTGGAAGGCCCGCTGCTGCGGCTCGAACGCGGTGAGGCGGCCGGGTGCGCAGGCGCGCCAGCATCACGCTGTGCGAGCCGATATTGGCGCCGACCTCGACGACATGCATGCCCGGGCGCAGGATCTGGCGGAAGATGGCGGCTTCTTCCGCGACATATTCGCCATAGAGCTGGAGCGACCGGGACACGTAGATGTCGGTCCGGAACGTCCACATCGGGCCGTCGATCGTCTCCACCAGGACGGTGTCGCTCGCTCCCGTCATCGCTGTCGTGTCGTCACCCACGTGTCTCGCGCCCTTCCTCGCGCATCATCGCGCGCAGCGCAACAGGCTAACGCGTCACCGCCGTGCCGCTCCACCGCTTTCGCCGGTGCCGCCGCCAGCCGCCCCCGCCCCGGGATCAGTCCGGCAGCCGCATCAGGGCCTCTCCCATGCGGATCGTGGCGCCGTGGGCGATCGCAGGCGCGAGGCGGAAGCCTGGCGGTGCCAGGACGACGATCGTCGACCCATGCTCGAACCACCCGATCTCCGCGCCCTTGGCGAGCGGGATGTCGCAGGTCCGGCGCCAGGGCTCGGCATGGTCGCGATCCGCGGGCAGATCGACGCCGCGGATGCGGATCCCGGCGACGAGGATCGCCGCCACCGCGACGAGCGTCACGGCATGCCCGCCACCGGCAAGCTCGAAGCGGATCGCCGCGCGTTCGTTGCGGCAATAGAGGCCGGGGACGCGCGCCAGCGCGGGCGGGTTGACGTTCCATGCGTCGCCCGCGACATGGCTGACCGCGGCGAGCCGCCCGTCATGGGGCGCGTGGAAGCGGTGATACATGCCCG
>CAYSUY010000194.1:0-7793 GCA_964434345.1 uncultured Acetobacteraceae bacterium | reverse complement strand
GGATGCCGGCCGCGGCGTTGCGGCGGGTGTCGCGCGACGGCTGCGTCTGTCGCGTGCCGAGGGGGCGCGGCTGGAGGCCTGCGCCGAGGCCGCGCTGCCCGTGGATCGTGGCGCGTTGCGCGCGGCGCTGCATCGCGACGGAGCCGCGGCCCTGCGCGACCGCGTCCTGGTCGCCGCTGCGCGCGCGCGGCACCCGCCTGACGCCATCGCCGCGGTGCTGGACGAGATCGCGGCCTGGCATCCCCGCGCGCTTCCGGTATCGGGCGCCGACGTGCTCGCCCTCGGCGGCGCCCCCGGGCCGGAGATCGGGCGGCTTCTCGCCGCGCTCGACGCTTGGTGGGTGGCGGCGGATTTCGTGCCGGACCGCGAGGCTTGCCGCGCTCAGCTGCGGCGGCTCATGGCCACGTCGCCACCGGCGGCAGGCTCATGAGGATCGCCTCGGGGTTGCCGCCGGTCATCAGCCCGAATTTGGTTCCGCGGTCGTAGACGAGGTTGAACTCGGCATAGCGGCCGCGCCGCGCCAGCTGCATCGCCCGGTCGGCCTCCGTCCAGGGCAGGTGCATGCGGCGCCGGACGATTGGCAGATAGGCGTCGAGGAAGGCGAGCCCGACATCCCGGGTGAAGGCGAAATCGGCGTCCCAGGACCCGGTGTCGAGCGTGTCGTAGAAGATGCCGCCGACGCCACGCGCCTCGCCGCGATGCGGGATGAAGAAATACTCGTCGCACCATTTGCTGAAGCGCGGGTAGTAGCCGGGATCGTGGCGCGCGCAGGCGGTCTTCAGCGCGGCGTGGAAATGGTCGGTGTCCTCGGCAATCGGCGCGGTGGTCGGGTTGAGGTCCGCGCCGCCGCCGAACCAGCTTCGCGTCGTAGCGATATGGCGGGTGTTCATGTGCACGGCCGGGACCAGCGGCGAGCGCATATGGGCGACCAGGCTGATGCCGGAGGCCCAGAAGCGCGGATCCTCCGCAGCGCCGGGGACCTGCTTACGGAATTCCGGGCTGAACTCGCCCCAGACGGTCGACACGTTGACCCCGACCTTCTCGAAGACGCGACCGCGCATGGTCGCCATCACGCCGCCGCCGCCGCCGGCGCGATCCCAGGCCTTGCGCGCGAAGCGCCCCGGCTCCAGACCGGCATGGGGGCCGCCCGACAACTCGTCCTCGATCTCCTCGAAGGCGGCGCAGATGCGGTCGCGCAGGGATTCGAACCAGGTCCGCGCGGCGGCGCGGCGGGTCTCGGAGGTCGGATCGGTCACGTTGGCGGGCCCGGCAGGAGGTCTGTCTGGCGCAAAGCTTCGCCCATCGCCAGCGCCGCCGCCAGCGCGACGTTGAGCGAGCGCGTCCCGGGCCGCATGGGAATGCGCAGCGCCGCATGCGCCGCGGCGCGCACGGCGTCGGTCACGCCGGATGATTCGCGCCCCAGGAGCAGCGTGTCGGCCGGCGCGAAGCGGAAATCATGGAGCCGGGATGCGGAGGGGGCGGTCGTCAGCAGCAGCAGGCGGCCACCACCGGCCCCATGCGCCGCCAGGAAGGCGGACCAGGAACCGTGCCGCACCACATCAGCCTGGTCGAGATAGTCCATGCCCGCGCGGCGCAGATGGCGGTCGCTCCAGACGAAACCGCACGGCTCGATCACGTCCACGGCAACGCCCAGGCAGGTCGCCAGCCGCAGGATTGCGCCGGTGTTCTGGGGGATGTCGGGTTCGAACAGGGCCAGGCGCATGCGCGAAAACCAGGATGGTGCGGGGGCGATGCCGGTCGCGAGGCTTGGCAATGCGCGGCGCTTTCGAGTATAGCCCTCGGCGCGTTTCGAAGGCTTCTGAGCCGCTTGCCGCATCGGGTGCGGCAGGATGTCGCATCAGCGGTTGACGGACGCGATTGGGCATCGATTTTCCTGACGGCGTTGCGAGACTGCGCGCGCGAATCACGAAGCCCTCTTTGGCGGGCGGCCAGGACGGCCGCGACGCCGGGCGGGGCGGGTGCGTGGAGCGGGTCCGCGGCGCGGGAAATGCCGATGCGGCCGGTTTTCTGAACGATCGGGGGGATGCCTCCGGTCCCGAGGCGACGAGGAAGCGAATGGGCAGTTCAGCGACATCCCCTCAAGCAGGACATCACGGGTCTGCGACCCGTCGCGATTTCCTCTATCTGGCCGCGGGCGGCTTCGGGGCCGTCGGCGCCGGTGCGGCGCTGTGGCCGTTCATCCATTCGATGAACCCAGCCGCGGACGTGCTCGCGCTCGCCTCGACCGAGGTCGACCTCAAGCCGATCCAGGCGGGTCAGCGCATCACGGTCACCTGGCGCGGCAAGCCGGTCTTCATCGACCATCGCACCGCCGACCAGATCAAGTCGGCACGCGATGTGCCCGCAATCGAATTGCCGGACCCGCAGACCGACCAGAAGCGCGTCAAGGCGGGCAAGGACCAGTGGCTGGTCGTGCTCGGCGTGTGCACGCATCTGGGGTGCGTGCCGCTCGGACAGAAGACCGGCGAGTCGAAGGGCGAGTATGGCGGCTGGTTCTGCCCCTGCCACGGCTCGCATTACGACACCTCGGGGCGCATCCGCAAAGGACCGGCGCCGAAGAACCTTGAGGTTCCCGAGTTCACCTTCGTCAACGACACCCTGATCCGGATCGGCTGAGGCACACGCCATGGCTAAGGACAACGCGTTCTTCAACAACCCGACGGTCAAGTGGATCGAGCACCGGCTGCCGATCTTCTCCTTCGTCGACCACAGCCTCGGCTCGCAGTACCCGACGCCGCGGAACCTGAACTACTGGTGGAATTTCGGCTCGCTGGCCGGGTTCATGCTGGTGGTCATGATCCTGTCGGGCGTGTTCCTGGCGATGAACTACACGCCGCATGTGGACCATGCCTTCAACTCCGTCGAGCGCGTGATGCGCGACGTGAACTACGGCTGGCTGATCCGCTACATCCACATGAACGGCGCCTCGATGTTCTTCATCGTGGTGTACATCCACATCTTCCGCGGCCTCTACTTCGGATCGTACAAGCCGCCGCGCGAGATCCTCTGGTGGCTGGGCATCGTCATCCTGCTGCTCATGATGGCCACCGCGTTCATGGGCTACGTGCTCCCCTGGGGCCAGATGAGCTTCTGGGGCGCCACGGTCATCACCAACCTCTTCTCGGCGATCCCGCTGGTCGGCGACAAGATCGTGACGCTGCTCTGGGGCGGCTTCTCGGTCGACAACGCGACGCTCAACCGCTTCTTCGCGCTGCACTATCTGCTGCCCTTCGTGATCGCGGGCGTGGTCGTGCTGCATATCTGGGCGTTGCACATGCACGGGTCCAACAACCCGCTCGGCATCGACACGCGCGGCCCGCAGGACACGATCCCGTTCCATCCGTACTACACGATCAAGGACGCGTTCGGCCTGGCCGTGTTCATGATCTTCTTCGCGTTCTTCGTGTTCTTCGCGCCCAACTTCTTCGGCGAGCCGGACAATTACATCCCGGCCAACCCGATGGTGACACCCGCGCATATCGTGCCGGAATGGTACTTCCTGCCGTTCTACGCGATCCTGCGCTCGATCACCTTCAACATCCTCTTCATCGACGCCAAGCTCGGCGGCGTGCTGGCGATGTTCGGGTCGATCCTGATCCTGTTCGCGCTGCCCTGGCTCGACACCAGCCGCGTGCGCTCGGGCCGGTTCCGTCCGATCTTCCAGGTCTTCTACTGGATCTTCTTCGTGGTCTGCATCCTGCTCGGCTGGGTTGGCGGGCAGGCTGCCGATGCGACGGTGATGGGCATCCCGCTGCTGCGGATCGGGCAGTTCTGCACCTTCTGGTATTTCTTCCACTTCGTCGCGATCCTGCCGCTGCTGGGATGGTTCGAACGTCCCCGCCCGTTGCCGATCTCGATCAGCCAACCTGTGCTCGGGGGCGGTCGCGTCGCTGCCGGTGCAGCCGCCAAGCCGATGGAGAAGGCGTGATGCTGCGGATGCGTGAACTCGTCCTCGCCGGCGCTGTGGCGCTCGGCCTCGCGGCGCCGGCCATGGCGGCGGAGACCTTGAAGCCGCCGGCGCAGAGCTGGTCCTTCGAGGGGCTGTTCGGGACCTATGATCGTGGCGCCTTGCAGCGCGGCTATCAGGTCTACAAGGAAGTCTGCGCCGCTTGCCACGCGATGAACCAGATCCGCTTCCGCGACCTGGGCGGCGGCTCGGGGGCGGCTCATTCGCCGCTGGTCGGCCTCGGCTATACCGACGACGAGGTCAAGGCCATCGCCGCCGAGTACAAGGTGATGGACGGCCCGAACGACGATGGCGAGATGTTCGAGCGCACCGCGCGCCCGGCCGATCGCTTCAAGGCGCCCTTCGCCAACGAGAAGGCCGCCCGCTCCGCCAATAACGGCGCCTATCCGGTCGATCTCTCGCTGGTCGTCGAGGCCCGCAAGCACGGAGCCGACTACATCTACGCCCTTCTCACCGGCTACAAGGATCCGCCCGCAGGCGTGAAGCTGGGCGAGGGCATGCACTACAATGCCTGGTTCCCCGGCTTCCAGATCGCCATGGGCGCGCCGCTGTCCGACGACCGCGTCACCTATGGCGACGGGACGAAGGCGACCGTCTCGCAGATGGCGAAGGACGTGACGACCTTCATGGCCTGGGCGTCGGAGCCGAATCTCGAGCAGCGCAAGGCGCTGGGGATCAAGGTGATCCTGTTCCTCGTGATCCTGTCCGGCCTGCTCTATGCGGCCAAGCGCAAGGTCTGGTCCGATATCCACTGACGCGGCCTGACACGGCGCGAACACGCGACGGGCGGATCTCACGGTCCGCCCGTTTCGCGTTCCGGAGGCCGATTTTCGACGAGCGAGGCGCGATGAGCGGCGATGGCGATCTTTCCTGGGCGGCGGCGTCGATCCGGACCCTGCCACCCTATCGCGGTCCGGTGACCCTGGCCGATTTCCCCGATCCGGCGCGGCGGCCACGCCTCGTCCATCTCAACGAATCCCCTTACGCACCGTCGCCGCGCGTCGCGGCGGCCATTGCCGAGGCGACGCGCGATCTCAACCGCTACCCCGACATCTCCGGCCGCGCCCTCGCGGCGGCGATCGGCGCGTCCACGGGCATCGCGCCCGGGCGTGTCGTGTTCGGCTGCGGCAGCGATGAACTCATCCACTTCGCGACCGTGATCGCGCTCGCCGCCGGCGACGCGGCGGTGGTGCCGGCGCCCAGCTTCCCGCGCTACGCGCTTTCGGCGCGGCTCGCCGGGGCGCAACCCGTGCGCGCGCGGCTCGATGCGGGCGGGGCCTGCGATCCCGACGCGCTGCTCGCCGCGATCGGTCCGCGCACGCGCCTCGTCGTGTGCTGCACGCCCAATCCGCCCTCGGGCGGCATGATGTCGGCGCAGGCGCTGCGGGCGGTCGCCATGGGCGTGCCCGACGACGTCCTGCTGCTGGTCGACGAGGCCTATTGTGAATTCGGCCTCCATGCCGGCGGACCCGACGCGCTGGAGATCCTGCGCGACCGCCGCGGACCCTGGCTGTCGACGCGCACCTTCTCGAAGGCCCATGCGCTCGCCGCGCTGCGCGTCGGTTACGCGCTGTGCGGCGACGAATCGGTGGCCGAAGCGCTGCGCCGCGCCAAGCTGCAGTTCAACGTGCCCACGCTGAGCCAGATCGGCGCGCTCGCGGCGCTCGGGGACCCGGCGCATCTGCGCGGCATGCTCGACCGCATCGCGGCCGAGCGCACGCGGCTCGCCGAGGCCCTCGCGGCGCTGGGCCTGAAGATCTGGCCGTCGGCGGCCAATTTCGTGTCCTGCGTGCTGCCTGGCCCCGCGGCGCCGGCAATGGCGGCCCTCGAGGCGCGCGGGATCCTGGTCCGCGACTGGCGCGATCCGGAGCATCTCAACGAACTGCGGATCGGCGTCGGCACCGGCGCCGATACCGATGCGGTGGTCGCGGCGCTCGCCGCCTATCTCGGCGTGCCGACACCATGAGCGCGCCGGCGGCCCCGCGCGGGCATGCGCTGATCGCCGCGCTGCGTGAGGCGCGGATCGAATTCGTCGTCGCCCTGCCCGACATCGTGACCTCCGACGGGCTGCTCTGGCCGCTGTCCCGCGATCCGGGGTTCCAGCTGGTTCGCGTGTGCAAGGAGGACGAAGGTGTCGCGATCTGCGCCGGCCTCGCCTTCGCCGGCCGCCGTGCGGTGCTGCTGATCCAGCAGACCGGCCTGCTCGACTCGGTCAACGCGTTGCGTGCCGTCGGCGTCGAATACGGGCAGCCCGTGGCGATGATCGTCGGGCTCCAGGGCAAGGAGCCCGGGGTCCCGCCCGCGCGGTCCGCGAAGCTGTCGGTGCGGATCGTCGAGCCGATCCTCGACGCGATGGGCGTCGCGCATGTCCTGGTCGAGACGCGTGCCGACGAGGCGCTGGTGGCGCCGGCGCTCGACGCCGCCTATGCCACGTCGCGTCCGGTCTGCGTGCTGCTCGGCGCGTCCCCCACTGCGCCGGAGACGATGTCGCCGGAGGTCTTGCCATGATGAAACGGGACGAATGCCTGCGGCTGCTGGCTGCGCGCGTGCGCGACGAGGCGATCGTCGCGACCTATCAGGCGGCCTTCGACTGGATGGCGATCGCGCCGCGCGATCTCAACTACGTGTCGATCGGCGCGATGGGGCTTGCCTCCTCGCACGGGCTTGGCCTCGCGCTGGGGCGGCCGGACCGGCGCGTCATCGTGCTCGACGGCGACGGCAGCCTGCTGATGAATCTGGGCGCGCTGGCGACGGTCGCGGCGGCGGCGCCGCGCAACTTCGTGCATCTCGTCTGCGTCAACGGCGTCTACGAGGCGAATGGCTCCCACCCGCTGCCGGGCGCGGAGCGCATCGATTTCGCGGCGATCGCGCGCGGCGCCGGTCTGGCCGACACCGGGACGATCGACACGCTGGAGGGGTTCGCAGCGGCTCTGCCGGCGATCCTGGAGGCGCCCGGGCCCATCTTCCGCGCGCTGCGTGTCGTCGCCGGCGCGCCCAGCAAGCAGGATTACGCCTTCATCCACGGTGCGGAGACGCGCGCGCGCTTCAAGGCCGCGTTCACGGCGCAACGCTGAAGCGCGCGGGAGACGGCAGGCGCCCATGAAGCTCAATCTCGGCTGCGGCGTGAACCGCAAGCCCGGCTACGTCAACGTCGATCGCGAGGCCGCCGCGTCTCCGGACCTCGTCGTCGACCTGGAACGCCTGCCCTGGCCCTGGCCGACCGACAGTGTCGATGCGGTGGTGATGGAGCATGTGCTGGAGCATCTCGGCCGCGACACGGACACCTATCTCGGGATCTTCCGCGAGCTCTATCGCGTGTGCCGCGACGGCGCGGAGATCCAGATCATCGTGCCGCATCCGCGCCATGACGTGTTCCTCAACGACCCCACGCATGTCCGCGCGGTGACGCGCGAGAGCCTGGAGCTGTTCAGCCTGGCGAAGAACAACGAATGGGCCGCGAGCGGTGCGGCGAACACGCAGCTCGCGCGCTTCCTCGGCGTCGATTTCGAGATCGTCTCGGCGATGCAGCGCCCGTCCGAGCCCTGGCTCTCGCGCTATGCCCGCGGCGAGATCGACACCCAGGCCCTCGCCGACGCCGCCCGCCACTTCAACAACGTGATCGAGGAGATCACCGTCGTCCTGCGCGCGCTCAAACCCGCCCCATGATTCCTGGCCGTGCCGCGCGGTACGCCGTCGCCGGCGCTCCAGGCGATACGCGCAAAAAAAACGCCGCCAGATCTGGGACCTGGCGGCGAGTTGAACAGGGAGGCTTCACGTCTGGGAGACGTGGGATCCGAAGACCCCG
>CAYSUY010000193.1:4242-7962 GCA_964434345.1 uncultured Acetobacteraceae bacterium | reverse complement strand
GAGCGCATGCGCGAGGCGATCGACCGGATCAAGGCCGCGCGCGACCGGATCTTCGTGCACCCGAAGGCCTGATGACCTTCCGGATCCTCCTCGCCGGTCTCGGCAACCGCGGCAAACAATGGGCCGGCATCGTCGGCGACGCGCCGGGCGTCACGCTTGCGGCGGCGGTCGATCCGTCGCCGGACGCCCGCACCATCTTCGCGGAACGCTTCCCCGGGACGCCGATACTGGACGATCTGGACAGGGCCTTGTCCGAAATCGCCTGTGACGCCGTCCTCCTGGTCACGCCGCCGGACGGGCACCTGGCCCAGGCGCGTTCGGTCTTCGCCGCGGGCAAACCGCTGCTCTGCGAGAAACCCGTCGCGACCGGCCTCGACGAGGCTCTGCGCATTGTCGAGATGTCGGAGCAGGCCCGCCTGCCCCTGTCGATCGGACTGAATTTCCGCTACCTGCCGGTCAGCATGGCGTTGCGCGACCTCGTGGCGCGCAAGGCCTATGGCGAGCCCGGCTTCGGCAATTTCGTCTACCAGCGCAACCGCGACGGGATGCGGCCCGGCCTCAACAAGTATCCGCTGACGATGCGCCACCCGATGATGCTCGAGCAGAGCATCCACCACCTCGACCTGATCCGGTTCTGCTATGGCCGCGACGTCACACATGTCGCGTGCCGGACCTGGAATCCCGGCTGGAGCATGTATGCCCACGATGCCAACGTGAGCTGCCTCCTGACGCTCGAGGGAGGCATGGAGGTCGTCTATCTCGGCACCTGGACCGGGGGCTGGAACGAGTTGCGCTTCGAATGGCGCACCGATTGCGCCGGCGGCGCGATCGTCCAGCGCGAATTGTTCTCGGATCTCGCCGCCGCTCGGACCGGCGACACGGCCCTGACGCCGATCGCCCTGCCGGAGGCGCGCGCCTTCATCGACGATTCCTCCGCATTGCTCGATGCCTTCGTCACGGCCGTGCGCGGCGGCGGCGCACCGCCTTGCGGCGGGCGCGATCATCTGCGCTCGCTGGCCCTGTGCTTCGCCGCGATCGAGAGCGCGGAGACCGGACAGCGTGTCGACGTCCGCGCCTTCGAGGCGCGCCACGGTCTCGTGCCATGACCGCATTGCTCGACGTCGAGGATCTGCGCGTCCATTTCGGCTCCGGCGACGCCGTCGTCCGCGCCGTCGACGGGGTCAGCCTGCGCATCGATCCCGGCGAGACGCTCGGCATCGTCGGCGAGTCGGGATCGGGAAAATCGGTGACCGCGCTGTCGCTCCTGCGTCTCGTGCCGACGCCGCCCGGCCGCATCGCCGGCGGACGCATCACCTTCGCCGGCACCGACCTTCTGTCGCTGCCGATCGACCGCATGCGCGCGATCCGCGGGCGCGAGATCGCGATGATCTTCCAGGATCCGATGACCTCGCTCAATCCGGTGCTCACGGTCGGACGCCAGATCTCCGAGGTCCTCGAACTGCATCTGGGTCTCGACGGTGCCGCCGCGCGGCGCCGCACGATCGAATTGTTCGAGATGGTGGGCATCCCGGCCGCGGCGACGCGCGTGGGGGATTATCCGCACCATTTCTCCGGCGGCATGCGCCAACGTGTCATGATCGCGATGGCGATCGCGTGCCGGCCCAAGCTGCTTGTCGCCGACGAGCCCACCACGGCACTGGACGTCACCATCCAGGCCCAGATCCTGGATCTCATCCGGTCGCTCCAGCGCGAGCTGGGCATGGCGCTGATCGTCATCACGCATGACCTGGGCGTGGTCGCGGGCATGGCCGATCGCGTGGCGGTGATGTACGCGGGCCGCGTCGTCGAGGAAGGACCGAGCGACCGGATCTTCGGCGCTCCACGCATGCCCTACACGATCGGCTTGCTGCAGTCGGTCCCGCGCGCCGACGCGCGCGGCCAGCGCCGGCTGACGCCGATCGCCGGCGCACCACCCGAACCGCATGGCGAGACACGATCCTGCCGCTTCGCGCCACGCTGCACCCACGCCGATGCCGCATGCCGTGGCTCGGTCCCGGTCCTGCGCGAGGTTGCCGCGGGTCATCGCGCGGCCTGCCTGCGCGACATCGAAGCCCCCTGGGTGAGGCCGTCATGAGCACGCCCCCGGTCCTCGAGGTCACCGACCTGCGTGTCCACTTCCCGGTGCGTCGCGGGCTCGTCTTCGAGCGGATCGCCGGAACGGTCCGTGCTGTCGACGGCGTGAGCTTCGCGATCAATCGCGGGGAAACCCTCGGCCTGGTCGGCGAGAGCGGCTGCGGCAAGACCACCGTCGGCCGGGCGATCGTCGGCCTGACCCCGCCGACCTCGGGCGAGATCAGGATCAACGGGGTGGCCGGGGGGCCACGGGGTCGGCTGGTACAATTCGTCTTCCAGGATCCCTACGCCAGCCTGAACCCCCGCATGACGATCGCGCAGACCGTCGCAGAACCGGTGCGTCTGCATGGGCTGCGCGACAGCCATGGCGCCGTCGCGGACCGTGTCCATGAGCTGCTCGAACTGGTCGGGCTCCGGCGCGCGCATGCCGAACGGTACCCGCATGAATTGTCGGGTGGCCAAAGGCAGCGCGTCGGGATTGCGCGGGCACTGGCCTGCGAGCCGGAGCTGATCGTGTGCGACGAGCCGGTCTCCGCGCTGGACGTGTCGATCCAGGCGCAGGTCATCAACCTGCTCCAGGATCTCCAAGAGCGTCTGGGACTGACGTACCTCTTCATCGCGCACGGTCTCGGCGTGATCCGGCAGATCTCGACGCGGGTTGCGGTGATGTATCTCGGCCGGATCGTCGAGATGGCCGACAAGGCGGATCTCTACGAAGCGCCGCGTCATCCCTACACCCGGGCGCTGCTGAGCGCCTCGCCGGTTCCGGATCCGGTGGTGGAGCGCAGGCGCAAGCGGATCATCCTGCGCGGCGACGTGCCCAGCGCCATGTCGCCACCGCCAGGCTGCCATTTTCACACCCGTTGTCCGGTCGCCATGCCGGAATGCGCCGTCGGCGACGCAACTCTTCTGCCCGCCGGCGCGGCGGGACAGGTTTCGGCGTGCCGGCGCGCCGGGGAACTCGACCGGATTCTTGACGGGGGTACATATGCTACGCATCGGGGTTGACGTTGGCGGCACGTTCACGGATTTCACGCTTCTGGACGAGACCAGCGGCGCGGTCCGGTTCTTCAAGGTCGAATCGACGCCGTCCGACCCGTCCGAGGCGATCGAGAACGGACTCGCGCAGATGCTCGCGACCTTCGGGCTGGAGGCGGCCAGGGTCGGCTATCTCGGGCATGGAACGACCGTCGCGACGAACATCGTCATCGAGCGGCGCGGCGCGCGCACCGGCCTCGTGACCACGCGCGGCTTTCGCGACGTGCTGGAACTCGGTCGTCAGGCACGGCCGTCGATCTACGACTACCGCGTCGCCAAGCCGCCGCCGCTCGTCCCCCGCGAGCATCGCATGGACGTGCAGGAGCGTATCGGTCCCGAAGGCGAAACACTGACCCCGCTCGATGACGCCTCGCTCGAGGCCGCCGTCGCGGCGCTGCGGGACGCCGGCATCGAATCGGTCGCGATCTGCTTCCTGCACAGCTACCGGCAGCCCGAGCACGAGCGGCGCGCGCGGGCCGCGGTGGAACGCCTCATGCCCGGCGCCTTCGTCAGCGTGTCCTCGGAGATCCTTCCCGAGTTCCGGGAGTTCGAGCGCATGTCGACGACGGTGGTGAACGCCTTCGTCGG
>CAYSUY010000193.1:0-4142 GCA_964434345.1 uncultured Acetobacteraceae bacterium | reverse complement strand
TCGATCGCCGCGATCGACGACGCGGGCGCGCTCAAGGTCGGGCCGCGCAGCGCCGGCGCCGATCCGGGGCCGGTCGCCTATGGCAAGGGCGGCACCGAACCGACGATCACCGACGCCAATCTCTGCCTGGGGCGCCTCGACCCCGGCGCGCTGCTGGGCGGCAGGATGACGGTCGACATGGAGGCGGCACGCGCCGTCGTCCGCGAGCGCATCGCGCGGCCGCTGGGCCTGTCCCTCGAGGCCGCGGCGCTGGGCGTCATCCAGATCGCCAACGCCAACATGAGCCGCGCCATCCGCTCGGTGTCGGTCGAGCGCGGCTACGACCTCGGCGAGTTCGCGCTCTGCGCCTTCGGCGGCGCCGGGCCGCTGCACGCGGCCGAGGTCGCGGTCGAATGCGGCATACCCACGGTGCTGGCGCCGCGCGAGCCCGGGACTCTCTGCGCGCGCGGCATCCTGCTGTCGGACATCAGCTCCGACTATGTCCGCAGCCATTTCGCGGATGCGAGCCGCGAGTCGTGGATCGGCATGCTGGGCCTGTTCGAGGAGATGACCCGCGAGGCCGATGCCTGGCTCGTGCGCGAGGGCGTGCCGCCCGCGCGCCGGCGCTTCAGGCGCATCATCGACGCGCGGTACGTCGGGCAGAACTTCGAGGTCAAGGTCGATGGCGACGGGCTGGGTCCCGACGACGTCGCGGCCGTCGCCGAGCGCTTCCACGAGGCGCATGCGCGCGAATACGGATACGCCCTGCGCGACCGCGCGCTCGAGCTGGTGACCTGCCGCCTGCAGGCGATCGGCGAGGTGCCGAAGGCCCCGCAGGCGCGCGTCGAGGGCGGGCCATCCCTGGCGGCGGCGGAGATCGGCCGTCGCCGCATGTTCGTCGATGCGGCGCATGGCTGGATGGACGCGGTCGTGTACCAGCGCGAGCGCCTGCCGGTCGGCGTCGACTTCGCCGGCCCCGCGGTCGTCAACGAGATGAGTTCCACCACCCTGATCTTTCCCGGGCAGGTCGCGCGCATCGACGCCTGGGGCAACCTGATCGTGAGGATCGGCCGATGAGCGAGACGATTGGCGATGCCGTGCAGATGGAGGTCTTCAGCAATCGCCTGCTGGCGATCGCCGAGGACATGGGCTCGATCCTGATCCGCTCCTCCTTCTCGTCGAACATCAAGGAGAGGCGCGACTGCGCCACCGCGCTGTTCGACGCGCGCGGCCGGCTGGTGGCGCAGGCCGACCTGATCCCGATCCATCTCGCTGCGATGATGGGCGGCGTGCACGCGATCCTCCGGCGCCACAAGCTGTCCGACCTGGTGCCGGGCGATGCCTTCGTCTGCAACGATCCCTACCTGGCGGGCGGCAGCCACCTGCCGGACATCTCGGTGATCACGCCGATCCACCATGACGGGGAGGTGAGGTTCTTCGCCGGCAACATCGCGCACCACGCGGATGTCGGTGGACGCAACCCCGGGTCTACCTCGGGCAGCTCGCGCTCGATCTTCGAGGAGGGCATCCGGATCCCCGTCATCCGCATCGCGCGCGGCGGCGAGGTCGACCGCGACCTGGTCGAGATGATCGCCTGGAACACGCGCGATCCGGAGGAACGCATCCTCGACCTCAACGTCCAGGTCGGCACCAACGTGCGCGGCGGCAAGATGCTGTGCCAACTGGTCGATCGCATGGGCTGGGGCGCGGTCGCGCAGGCGATCGAGGACATCCTCACCTACACGCGCCGGCGCCTGCGCAACCGGATCGCGGCCCTTCCCGACGGCGAGTATCGCTTCACCCGCGAACTCGACGACGACGGGTTCGGCGGCGAGAAGATCCCGCTGACCTGCATCGCGCGCATCCGGGGCGACTCCCTGGAGCTCGACTTCTCGCAATGCGGGCGCGAGGCGCGCGGCGCGGTCAATCTTCCGGAGAGCGCGCTGCAGGCCTCGGTCTACTACAGCGTCAAGGCGGTGCTCGATCCCGAGCTGATGCCCAACCAGGGGATGATCGACCCGATCACGATCACCGCGCCCCAGGGCAACATCGCGAGCCCGCGCCCTCCTGCCGCGGTCGCGGCGCGCGCGGTCACCAGCAACCGGCTGTGCGGCGCGATCTTCGGCGCGCTGTACCAGGCGATGCCGGCCGAGCGCGTCATGGCCTCGTGCAACGATTCGACGTCGGCGACCTCCGTCTCGGGCTGGCATCCGAAGCGACGCACGACCTACATCTATCCGGAATCGATGGGTGGCGGCGCCGGCGCCTTCGCCGACCGCGACGGGCAGGACGCGATCCACGTCCACACCGTCAACTCGACCAACCTGCCGGTCGAGGCGCTGGAACTCGAGTATCCGCTGCTGCTCGACGAGTATTGCTTCGTGCCGGATTCCGGCGGCGCCGGGAAGTACCGGGGCGGCCTTGGCATGGCGCGGCAGATCCGCATCCGCCACGACGGGACGACCGCGTCGCTCCGCTCGGACGCGCACATCGTCCCCGCGCCGGGCGTCTTCGGCGGCCTGTCCTCGAGCACGACGCGGATCACGCGCAACGCGGGCACGCCCGAGGCTGAGCTCCTCTACTCGAAGGCCTCGGGCCTCGCGATGAAGGCGGGCGAGACGATCCGCGTCGAGACGCTGGGAGGCGGCGGCTATGGAGATCCGCGCGAGCGGCCCGACGACCTGCTCGCCCGCGACCTGCGGCAGGGCAAGGTGACGCGGGCCGCGGCCGAGCGCGACTACGGCGCCGACAAGGTGGCGCGGGCTCTGGGCGAAACCTGACGCAAGGCGCGGCGGTCAGCCCGGAAGGTCGATCCAGCGGCGCTCGCGGCTGGACCGGACCACCGCGTCGAGCACGAGCTGGTTGCGCCAGCCGTCATGGAAGGTCGCGCCCTCGCGCGGCCGCCGCCCCTCGCGTATGGCGTCCACCAGTTCGCGCAGGAGCCCGACGACCGAGACGTTCCAGATCCCGGGGTTGAGCCCGGGGAGGGCGGCGTTCGGATCCTCGACCTGGATCTCCTCGAAGGCTCCCCCGGCACGCGCGATCCGGAGCTTCTCGCCGGCGTTCTCGAGGATGATCGTCCCCTCGCTGCCGAAGATCTGGGTGGTGTTGTCGAGCGCGTGCCGCGCGACGGCGCTGATGAACACCTGGACGAGGGGGCCGGCCGCCATCTCGAGCGTGAAATGGCAGAGGTCGTCGGCATCCGCGCGCCATGCGGCCCCGGTCGCGCGGTCGACGCGATCGGGCACCATCGTGCGCACCTGGCCATCGACCGCGGCGACCTCGCCCAGCCACCAGCGCAGGAGATCGACCTGGTGCGACCCGTTCGCGCCAAGGCGACCTCCGCCCTCGGACGCGAGGGACCACCAGTCCCCCGGCTGCCGCGAGGCTGGATCGCCCCATGCCGACGCGATGTTCGAGACGTTCACGTGTCGGACATGGCCGATCGCGCCGGAGGCGATCAGGTCCCGGACCTTCCGGCGATTGGGATTGAACCGTAGCTCGTGGTCGATCATGTGGACGCGCCCGAGGGCCTCGGCGCGGTCGAGCATGGTCCGTGCCTCGGCGGCATCCATCGCGGTCGGCTTCTCGCACAGGACGTGCGCGCCCGCCTCGAGCGCGGCAAGCGTCATCGGCGCATGCTGGCGCGTGGGCGTCGCGATGCAGACGAGGTCGAAGCGATGCGCGTCGAGCATCCGCTGCCAGTCGCCGTAGGCGGCCGGGATGCCGAATTGCCTGGCGGCCTCGGCCGCGCTCGCCTCGCGCGCGCTCGCGATCGCCGTCACTTCGACGCCTGCGACATGCCTCAACGCCGGCAGGAATGCGGCCTTCGCGAAGCTCGCCCCGATGATGCCGATCCTCATGGTTCCCCCTCGACCGGCGCTCGCGGGCGCGCGCACCCTGCACGCATCCGTCCTCGTCTCCGCCGGCACCGGGAGGCGCTATAGCGCGAAACGGAGCGATTCGCCTGCTGGAGGTCGGGCGCGCCCGCTGCCGTCATTTCCGCTGGCGGCGCATGTCCACGCTTCGCCGCTCCCGGCGATCTTGAAGCCGGGTTGCGCGTTCGGATGCTGTCGCCCGGCATTGCGCGGGATCATCTGCCCGGCCGGCGGCGTGCGCTGGTCGCCGGCATGGACCACGACGTCGGCGGGAGTTGCGCTGCC
>CAYSUY010000192.1:0-7987 GCA_964434345.1 uncultured Acetobacteraceae bacterium | reverse complement strand
ATGAAGCTTCGTCGCCATTTCGAGAAGCCCTCCGAGCGCAAGGCGCGCGAGCGGGCCGAAGCGGTGCGGCGCATGCGCAAGGTGCAGCGCAAGCGCATGGAGCGCGAGGGGTACTGAGCCTCCGTCCCGTTCGGGACAGCCTCGAAAACCGCCAGCGGCGACGCTGGCGGTTTTTGTTTGTGGGCCAGTCGGCTTCGGGCCAGTCGGCTTCGGGCGCCCTCGCCCTCAGACCGGTCGCTCGCCCTTGACGGTGACGCGGTTGCCATAGCGCCGGTGCGGCCAGTAATCCCACATGGCGCGGTGCTGGGTGCAACGATTGTCCCAGAAGGCGATGCTGCCCGGCCGCCAGCGGAAGCGGCACTGGAAGAGCGGGTTTTCCATGTGCCGGAACAGATAGGCGAGGATGCCCGCGCTCTCGTCGGACGGCACGCCGAGCAGCCGCGTCGTGAAGCCGGCATTGACGTAGAGCGCCTTGCGCCCGGTCACCGGATGCGTGCGGATCACCGGATGCTCGGCGCGTGGGTAGTGCGGCTTGTCGGCGACGCCAAGATTCGCGTAGAGGCCGCGATACACGGGCTCTCCGTCGTGGACCGCGCGCAGACCTTCGAGATAGGCCTTCATGCGCTCGGAGAGGGCCTCGTAGGCCGCATACATGCTGGCGAAAAGCGTATCGCCACCCTGGGGCGGGCAGTCCTTGATGTAGAGGATGCTGCCCATCGGCGGTTCCTCGTCGCAGGACACGTCGGTGTGCCAGCCCTCGCCATTCGCCCGCGTCGACTGGGCGTCGGTCTGGATGATCATCAGTTCGGGATGCCCGGGCTCGTGCGGCGCCGCGGGATGGAGATGCAGGTCCCCGAAGCGGCGGCCGAATGCCAGCTGCTGGCCCGGCGCGATGTCCTGGTCGCGGAAGAAGATCACCAGATGCTCGGCGAGCGCCCGGCGCAATTCCTCCATCTGTGTCTCTGGGATGGGAGCCGCGAGATCGACACCCGAGATCTCGGCCCCGATCACCGGCGTCAGCCTGTCGACGGTGAGCGTCGCGTAGGGCGCCGTTTCGCCGTCGCGATGGCGATATCTAGGGCCGCCCTCCCCGCGCAACGACGTCATGCGCCGCCCTCGCCCGCCGTCAGCGCCGCCATCGCCGCGCCGACGCCGCCCGGCGCGTGCGGCACGCCGTTGATCTTGAGCGCCATCTCGACCGCGCCGAGCGTGCCGAGGATCATGGGCTCGTTGAGGTCGCCGAGATGCCCGATCCGGAAGACCCGGCCACCGAGCTTGCCGAGTCCGCCGCCAAGCGACACGTTGAAGCGATTCAGCGCCGTCGCACGCACCGCGTCGCCGCCATGGCCCTCGGGCATCAGGATGCTCGTCACCGAATCCGACACGCGCGCGGGAGTCGCGCAGAACAGCTGCGGTCCGGCATTGCCGCTCCAGTGCCGGACGGCGGCGCGCACGGCGCCTCCCAGCCTGGCGTGACGGGCGACGACCTGCTCCATCCCCTCCTCCTCGAGCAGCCGCAGGCTTTCCGCGAGCCCGTAGAACAACGATGTCGGCGGCGTCCCCACGAAGCTCTTGAGCGGCCGCGACAGCATCTTGGTCCAGCTGAAGTAATGGCGCGGCAGGCGCGCCGCGCGATGTGCCTCCAGCGCCTTGGCGGACACGCCGGTGAAGGCGAAGCCCGTGGGCAGCATGAGGCCCTTCTGACTGCCGCCGACGGCGGCATCGACGCCCCACGCGTCCATGCCGAACGCCAGGCTGCCGAGCGAGGAGATCGTATCCGCCAGGAGCAGCGCGGGATGGCCGGTCGCGTCGAGCGCCGCGCGGATCTCGGCCAGCGGCAGGACCATGCCGGTGGATGTCTCGTTATGGACGGCGCAGACCGCCTTGATGGCATGCGCGCGATCCGCCTCGAGCGCCGCGCGGATCGCGGCGATGTCGCAGCCCAGCCGCCAATCCGCCGCCACGGGCTGGACGTCCAGGCCCAGATCCAGCGCCATCTGCGTCCAGTCGTCGGAGAAATATCCGGTCTCCGGCATCAGCAGCCGGTCGCCGGGCGAGAAGAGATTGACGAGCGTCGCCTCCCAGGCGGCGTGTCCCGACCCGGTGTAGAAGAACACATGCCCCTCGGTGCCGAGGACACGCTTCACGCCCGCGACGCAGCGCTGGTAGACCGCGACGAAGGCCGGATCGTTGAAGTCGATGGTCGTGTGCGCGACCGCGTGCAGGATCGAATCGGGGATGTTGGTCGGGCCGGGATTGGCGAAGAAGAGCCGGCCGCGTGGCCTCGTCGGCGTGGTCATGCGTCGATGTCCTCGTTGGAAAGCGCACGAGGATAGGCCCGCACCCCGGCGCCGTCACGCCCCCGCGACATCGTCCACGACATGGACGCCCGGGCGGCCAGCTTCGATCTCGAAGCGCGCGACGCTGGCGATGGCGGCATCCGCGCGCTTCACGGTGGAGACCGCCCGCAATTCCGCACGCGCGGCACCGGCGGTCAGCGTCGTCGCCAGATAGCCGCGCGATGCGCTGTCGACGAAACGCAGATGCGGATTCGCGGGAGCCAGCGTCGCCAGCCGCGCGGTCGCGGCGCCCTGCGAGGTGATGGAGGTCCCGCACAACTCGCTGGCGACGACCGGTCCACGCGACCCGGCCGGATCGGCGCGGATGTCGGCGGCGTAGCAGGCATGGACGTCACCACCGACGATCAGGGGGTTGGAGAGACGCGTCGCGACCATGGCATCGACCAGACGCTGCCGCGCCGCCGGGTAGCCGTCCCAGCCATCGGTCCATACGCGCGCGCCGCCGCGCACGAGCGGTGCGAAAAGGGTCTGCTGGACCAGAATGTTCCAGCGGGCGGGCGAGGCGGCGAAGCCGGCGGAGAGCCACGCTTCCTGCTCCGCGCCGAGCAGGGTCAGCGCCGGGTCGAGCCGATCCGCGCAGGCGGGCCCGACCATGTTGGATCCCCCGCGCCCGCTCCGCGGGCAGGGCTGGGGCGACCGGTACTGCCGGTCGTCGACGATATGGAAGCGCGCCAGCGCGCCCCAGTCGAGGCGGGCATGGATGGTCATGTCCGGGCCCCGCGGCCGCATCGTGGCCGGCAGGGGCATATGCTCGTAGAAGGCGCGATAGGCCGCCGCGCGCCGGGCGAGGAAACGCGCGCGCGGCCAAAGCCCTTCCGACCGGTCGGCGGCGTAGTCGTTGTCGACCTCGTGGTCGTCCCAGGTCACGACCCAGGAATGCGCGGCATGGCACGCCTGGAGATCGGGGTCGCCGCGATAGAGCGCGTGGCGGACGCGATAGCCGGCGAGGCTCACCGGTTCGCCGGCGCCGTGCTTGCGCACATGTTCCGTGCCCCACGAACTCTCGTAGATGTAATCGCCCACGAACGCGACGAGATCGAGATCCTCGGCGGCCATGTGGCGGTGCGCGACGAACCAGCCCTGCTCGTAATGCTGGCAGGAGGCATGGGCAAAACGCAGCCGCGCCGGCGTCACGCCCTTGACCGGCGCCGTCCGGGCATGCCCCACCGGCGAGACGAGCCCGTCCGCGCGAAACCGATACCAGTAATCCCGCCCCGCCCGCAGCCCGTCGGCCTCGACATGCACGCTATGCGCCCAGGCCGGTTCGGCGTGCATCTGCCCGCTGCGCACGACACGCCGGAAACCGGGATCCTCCGCGATCTCCCAGGCGACCGCCACCGGGTGGTCCGGCATGCCGCCGCCGCCATCGGGGGCGAGCGGCTCCGGCGCCAGTCGCGTCCACAACACGATACCCTCGGGCGAGGGATAGCCGGAGGCGACGCCGAGGCTGAAGGGATCGCGCCCCCTGCCGGTCACGCCGGCACAGCCGGCGAGCATCATCAGTCCAGCCGACGATGCCGTCGCCCCGAGAACACCGCGCCGCGTCGCCCGGCGTCCTGCGTCGTCGCCCATCCATCCTCCGCGAAATGCATGCGCCGCGCGCCTTGACGCGCGACGCTCCTCGCCCGTCTAATCATCCTATCGAGAAGGGGAAGAAACGCGATGCCCAAGCTGCTCACCGAGGCGCAGGTCGCCGCCTATCACCGCGACGGTTACCTGTCGCCGTTGCGCGCGATGGATGCCGCCGAGATGACCGGGCTGCGCGCGAACTACGCCGCACTCTGCGCGCGCGAAGGCGGCGCCCTCTCCAAGCGCACGAACCAGAAGCCGCATCTGCTGGTCACCTGGCTCGACGAGCTGGTGCGCCATCCCCGCATCCTCGACGCCGTCGAGGACGTCCTCGGACCCAATATCCTGTGCTGGGCGTCGGGTTTCTTCGACAAGCCCGCGCATAGCCCGGGCTTCGTGTCCTGGCATCAGGATTCGACCTACTGGGGCCTGTCCGCGCCCGATGTCGTGACCGCCTGGGTTGCCTTCGAACCCTCGACCCCGCTGTCGGGCTGCATGCGCGTCGTCCCCGGCACGCAGACGCGCGATCAAGTCCCGCACAAGGATACGTTCGCCGCCGACAACCTGCTGAGCCGCGGCCAGGAAATCGCGGTCGAGGTCGATCCGAAGGACGCGGTCGACATCGAACTCCAGCCGGGCGAGTTCTCGCTGCACCATGTGCGGATCATCCACGGCTCCGAACCGAACAACGCCGACTGGTCGCGCATCGGCTTCACGATCCGCTACGTGCCGACCTATGTGAAGCAGATCGGGGGGCGAGACAGCGCGATGCTCGTGCGCGGCGTCGACGAATTCCATAATTTCGACCCGGAGCCGCGCCCGAAGGCGGATTTCCATCCCGAGGCCGTCGCCTTCCACGGCGCCATGATCGACCGGGTGACGAAGATCCTGTTCGCCGGTGCGCCGCAGGCCGCGAGCAAGCGCTATCAGCCGACCCACGTTACGCAACCCCACGCCTGACGCGCGGTGCCGAGATGACCGAGGACAATGCCGCGCCGTCGGGCGAGGTCTGGTTGCCAGGCGGCTGGCTGCGCAATGCCGAGGAGATGATCGCGTGCGCAGCGCTCGTCGTCGTGGTTCTGGCGACGTCCTGGGGGGTCTTTACGCGCTACATCAGCGCCCAGCCAGCGACCTGGAGCGCCGAGATCGCGGCTGTCGGCTTCTGCTGGGCGATCTTCCTGGGCTCGGCTGCCGCCTTCAAGCGCGGGCAGCACGTGTCGATCGACATGCTGACCGGGCTTTTTCCGACTGGACTGCGCCGCGTCGTCGGTGCAGCGACGGACCTGCTGACATTCGGCTTCCTCGGCTGGGTCGCGTGGCTGGCCGTCGATTTCACCATCGAGTCCTGGACCACGCCGATGCCCTCGCTGCGCTGGCCGTACTCGATCCACTATGCTGGCGCGGCGCTCGGTCTCGCGCTGATGACGCTGCGCCATGGCCGAGCCGCCTGGGCGCGGCTGGTCGCGGGCTGAAGGAGCGCGGTTCCATGGAGTACCTGCCGCTTCTTCTGATGTTCGTCTTCTTCGCGCTCAACGTGCCCATCGCCGTGTCGATGGGCGCGGCGGCGATGGCCTATTTCATGTTCAAGGGCGACGAGTTGCCGCTCGAGATCTTCGCGCAGCGTCTGATCAGCCCGACCGATTCCTTTCCCCTGCTCGCCGTGCCGTTCTACACGCTGGCCGGCGTGATCATGAACCATGCCGGGATCACGCGCCGGCTGATGGGCTTCGCCGACGCGCTGGTCGGCCACATGAGCGGCGCGCTTGCTCAGGTCAACGTCCTGCTTGCGACTTTGATGGGCGGGCTCTCGGCATCGGCCAACGCGGACGCCGCCATGCAGGCAAAGATGGTCGGACCGGAGATGATCAAGCGCGGCTACAGCCCCGCCTTCGCGGCGGCGATCACCGCCTGCGCGGCGGTGATCACGCCGATCATCCCGCCGGGTATCGGCTTCATCATCTACGGCTTCATCGCCGACGTGTCGATCGGACGACTTTTCCTGGGCGGAGTCGTCCCGGGCCTCATGGTCTGCGTCTTCCTGATGGCCGCGGTGCACATCATCTCGAAGCGGCGGGGCTACACGCCGCAGCGGACGCGGATGCCACCCGCAAAGGAGGTCCGGCGCGCCTTCGTCGACGCGCTGGGGGCACTCTCGATCGCCTTGTTCATCGTCGTCGGCATCCGCTACGGAATCTTCACGCCGACCGAAGCAGGCGCCCTGGCGGTTCTCTACGCCATCTTCGTCGGCGCGGTCTGGCATCGGGAACTGAAGCTGTCCCAGGCCTATCCGATCCTGCTCGAGGCGACGATGGCGACCGCGGTGATCATGCTGATCATCTGCTGCGCGTCCGCCTTCGGCTACTACATGACCTGGGAGCGCATCCCGCCGAAGATCGCGGCCTGGATCGTCTCCCTCACGCGTGATCCGTATCTGCTGCTGCTGATCATCAACCTGCTCCTGATCGTCGTCGGCATGCTGATCGAGGGCACCGCGGCGCTGATCCTGCTGACGCCGATCCTGGTTCCGGTGGTCACGAAACTCGGCGTTGATCCCGTGCATTTCGGGCTGATCATCGTGCTCAATCTGACGATCGGCGGGGTGACGCCGCCGGTCGGCACGCTGATGTACACGACATCGTCGATCCTGCGCGTGCCGCTCGACAAATTCACCCGCGAGGCCCTGCCCTTCCTGGCCGCCATGTTCCTGGTGCTGTTCCTCATCACCTACATTCCCGGCCTCGTGCTCTGGCTGCCGAACTGGGCCTTCGGGTGATCGCACGCTGATCTCGCCGTCGCCGGTGGCCCGCCTTTCGACCACGACCCGGTTCTCCCTTTTCTATCTGCTGCACTACGCGGCGATGGGGATCCATCTGCCGGGCATGCAGCTGTGGTATCAGGCCCAGGGCGTGACGCCGACCCAACTCGGCGCGCTGGGCTTCGTCACCATCCTGGCCCGCGTCCTCACAGGACCGCTCTTCGGCAGTTGGGTCGATCGCAACGGGCATGCGCGCGCGGTCTGCGCGGCGCTCAACTGGCTGACGCTCTGTGTCTTCGCGCTCAATCTGCTGGGCGGTGGCTATTGGGCACTGCTGGCGATCGCGATCGCCTACACGATCCTGCGCTCGCCCTCGGGGCCGCTCGGCGATGCGCTCGCGGTCGCGGCCGGCCGACATGAGCCGGTCGATTTCGGGCGCGTGCGCTTCTGGGGTTCCGCCTCGTTCATGGCGCTCGCGATCGCCGGCGGGCCGCTGGTCGACCGCCTGGGCGTCGAGTCGATTCCTTGGCTCTGCCTCGCGCTGTTCCTCGTGGCGGTCGTGGGGACGCATTGCCTGCCTGCCGATATCGACGCCGCGCGCACAGCGCGACCGCAGGCGCCGGTACGCTTTCTGCTCCGCCAGCCGGTCGTCCTGGTCTTCCTCGCCACGGCCAGCTTCGCCCAGGCCAGCCATGCCGTGCTCTATGCCTTCAGCACGCTGCATTGGAACGCAGTGGGCCTGAACCAGAGCGAGATCGGCTGGCTGTGGGGCGTCAGCACGGCGGTCGAACTGGTCCTGCTCTGGTACAGTCGCCATGCGATCGCGCGCCTCTCGCCGACGACGATGCTGCTGCTGGGCGGCCTGTCGGCGGTGCCGCGCTGGGGGTTCCACGCCTTCGCCACCGAGTTCTGGAGCTTCGTGGCGATCCAGTGCCTGCATGTCGGCACCTTCGGGTTCACCTATCTCGGCGCGGTGCATTTCATCGCCCGCCACCTGCCGGCCAGCCACGCCGCGTCGGCGCAATCGCTCAATGCCGGCGCAAGCGCCCTCATGATCGGGATCGCGATGTGGGTACTCGGTCCGGTCTATGCCGCAAGCGGCGGCCTCGCCTATCTGGCGATGGCCGCGTTCGGGGCGATCTCGGTGGCGTGCTGCCTCGTGCTGTTCCGTCTCCAGCCACGCACCATCCAGGGCGCGTGACAGTCGCCGGCGGTCAGTGGCCGCTGCCGCCGACCGACTTCACGATCTCCTCGCAGACCTTCTTGGCGTCGCCGAAGAGCATCATCGTGTTGTCGCGGAAGA
>CAYSUY010000191.1:0-8005 GCA_964434345.1 uncultured Acetobacteraceae bacterium | reverse complement strand
GACGCGCCTGCGCTCGCGGCCCGTGGTCGCCTCGGGGGTGCCGTCGGCGCGCCCCGGTTCGATCTCGCCGCGCAGGCCGGTCCGGCGCGGCTGCGGCTGGATGGCGCGCTCGACTTGGCGGCGCGGCGCGGCACGGCGCGCATCGCGCTCGCGACCGGGGCCATGCGCCCGGACCAGGCGTTGGGCTGGTCGGCGCTACGCCTCGACGCCACGCTGGACGGTAGCCTCGTCGCGCCGGTCGTCCGCGCGCGCGCGCATGTCGCCGACCTCGTGGCCGGTCCCCTCGCGGGTCCCGCGCTCGATCTCGTCTGCGATGGCCGCATCGACGGTGCGACGACCCGGCTGTCCCTCGGTGCCACGTTGACGGCGCCGGAGATGGCGGGGACGCCACCTGGGCTGCTCGCAGGCGCACCGCTCGCGCTTGCGCTCGACATCGCGCTGGACGAGGGGCGGCAGCGCATCGAACGCCTGCGCCTCTCGCACGCGCTCTTCGTCGCGACCGGCGACGGCGCCCTTGCCGATGGGCGCATGCGCGCGCAGCTGGCGGTCGAGGCGCCGGCGCTGCGCGCGCCGATCGCGGCGATGACGGGCCTCGGGATCGACGGCGCCGCGCGGCTCGCGCTCGGCGCCGAGGGGCCGCCGGGCGCGCCCGTGGTGACGCTGGATCTGGCGCTCGTCGATCTCGCCACGGGGACGCCGCTCGATGCGCTGCTCGGCCCGTCGCCGCGTCTCGAGGCCACGCTGCTGCCGGCTGCGGGACGGGTCGGCGTGCCGAGCCTCGTGCTGTCAGGCGCCGCGCTCGATCTCGCGGTGGCGGGCGTGGTCGACGCAGACGAGATCACGGCCGATGTCGCGCTCGGGCTGACCCGGCTCGCCGCGCTCGACCCGGCGCTCGACGGCGCGCTGGAGATCCGCGCGCGTGCGGCGGGACCGCTCCTCGCGCCCTCCGTCGCGGCGCGGATCGAGAGCGCCGCGCTGCGCCATGGTCGGTTCGTCGCCGAGGCGCTGCGTGCTTCGCTCGACGTCCAGCCGGCGGCGGACGGGGCGCGCGCGGCGCTGCTCGACCTCACGGCGCAGCTCGCTGGCCGGCCGCTCGCCCTGCGTGCGCGCGGCCGTCAGGAGGCGGATGGCGCGTGGACCCTGGCGGTCGAGCAGGGTGGCTTCGCGGGCATCGAGGCGACAGCCACGGCGCGTGGCCGCGGCGCGCGGCCCGACGCGGCGACGCTGGAGGCGGCCGCGCGCGACCTCGTGCCGCTGGGGCAGGTCCTGGGCGTCGCGCTGGGCGGCGCGGCGCGTGTCAGCGCCGGGATCGAGGGCGAGGCGCTGCGGTTTCTGCTCGATGCCAGGGGCCTGACGCTCGCGGGGGAGACGGCCGCGCTGCGCCTGGAGGCGGAGGGACCGCTCGCCGCCCTGCGGACCCGGCTCGCACTGGATGCGCCATCGCTGCGCGGCACGGCACGCGCGACGCTCGCGGCCGGGGCCGCGCCGCGGCTGCGGCTGGAGGCCGCGGAGTTCGCTCATGGCGCGCTCGCCATGCGGCTGCGCGAACCGGCACGTGTGGAATGGCGCGACGGGCTGCGGATCGAGCGTCTGGGTCTTGCGATCGGCGAGGGCACGCTCGCCCTCGACGGGCGCGTCGACGCGACGGCGAGCGATCTGCGCATCGCACTCGCGCGCATGCCGGTGGCTCCGCTCGCCGCGTTCGTGCCGGGCCTCGCCGCGGAGGGCGTCGTCGATGGCGAGGCGCGACTGACCGGACCGATCGCCGATCCCGCGGGTCGGCTCAGGCTCGAGTCCAGCGGCCTGCGTCTGCCGGGCGTCGAGGCGGCGCGGGGATTGCCGCCGGCCACGCTGCGTCTGGAGGCGACGCGCGGCCGCGGTCCGATCACGCTCGACGCCGAGGCGCGGCTGGGCGCGGCCGGCCGCCTGCGCGTGGCGGGCGAGATCCCCCTTGGCGCGGCGGCGCCGCTTGCGCTGCGTGCCGACGGGCGGCTCGATCTTGCCCTGAGCGACGCCGTCCTGGCGCCGGCGGGCCGGCGCGCGCGCGGCGATGCGACCATCGCACTCCGGATCGGCGGCACGCGCACCGCACCCTCCGCCTCCGGGTCGCTGCAACTCGCGGATGCGTCCTTCGAGGATTCGCTGCTCGGGATACGCCTCGACCGGATCGCCGGTGCCGCGCGCATCGAGGAGCGCGGCCTGCGCGACATCGTCCTGCGTGGGCGCGCCGGTGGCGGCGAGATCGAGCTGTCCGGCCGCACCGAGGCCGGAGCACGCGGCGACGTGTCGCTCGACCTGCGCCTCGCGCTGCGCCGGGCGCAGCTGCTGCGCCGCCGCCAGGCCGACATCGCGCTCGATGGGGCGCTGACGCTGAGCGGGCGTCTTCCGGACGCGCTGCGCCTGTCGGGCGAGGTGTCGGTCCCGCGCGCCGAGTTCCGGCTCGCCGAGGCGCTGCCGCCGGATTTCCCCGTGCTCGTCGCGCGCGAGACCGGTCCCGCGCCCGCGCGCGTCGTGCGCCGCGCCGCCGATGGCGCGCCGGGCGGCCCGCCGGCCCTCGCCGGCATCGCGCTCGATCTTGCGATCGCGATGCCCGATTCGATCTTCCTGCGCGGCCGCGGGCTCGATGCGCAGGCGGCGGGCGCCTTGCGCGTCGCGGGCACGGCGGCCGCACCGGTGCTGCGCGGCGAGGCGGTCCTCCGCCGGGGCAGTTTCGACCTGCTGTCGCAGCGTCTCGACTTCACGCGCGGCGTGGTCGCCTTCGATGGCGGCGCACTCGCCGATCCCAGGCTCGATTTCGAGGCGCGGCGCGAGGCCCGGGGGATCGTCGCGTTCGTGCGCGTGTCCGGACGCCCGTCGGCGCCGTCCCTGACGCTCGCCTCCGAGCCTGACCTGCCGGCAGACGAGATCCTCGCGCGGCTGCTGTTCGGGCGCTCGGCGGCGGAATTGTCGCCGCTGGAGATGGCGCAGATCGCGCAGGGCGTGGCGTCCTTGTTCACGGGCGGACCCGGTGGCGGGCTCGTCGACGAGGTACGGCAGCGACTCGGCCTCGATCAGCTGCGCCTGTCCTCGTCCCGGGAGGGCGAGGGAATGGGTGTCGAGGCGGGCCGTCTGCTCGCGCCCGGGGTCTATCTCGGCGTGCGGCCGGGGCGTCTGCCCTCGAGCTACGAGGCGACGCTGCAGATCGAGGTCGCGCCGCGCCTGCGCGTCGAGACCGATCTCGGCGCGGCCGGCCGTGCCGGTCTCACCTACGAAGTCGAGTATTGAGCGCCGGACCGAGCCACCTGTCGTATCGCGTGCATCGCGTCTCCGGCGGTTCCACCGTCGACGATCACGCGTCAGAGGCCCGGCGCGTTGCGGCCCCAGGGTGCGCGGTCGACGAGCAGATGGTCGCGGCCAAGCTGGTCGATCGCGGTGCAGCCGAGATAGCCGAGCGTGCGGTCGATCTCGTCCTTGGTGAGGCCGATGAGGTGACCGACACCGGCCTCTCCGCCTGCCGCCACCGCGAAGGCGGCCGGGCGTCCCATCAGCACGCCTTCCGCCCCGAGCGCCAGCGCCTTGACCACGTCGGTGCCGCGGCGAAAGCCGCTGTCCACCAGGACATGCAGACGCTTGCCGACCGCGTCGACGACCTCGGGCAGCATCTCGAGCGGCGCCGCCGCGTATTCGAGGTTGCGCCCGCCATGGTTGGACATGACGACGCCGTCTGCGCCGCAGGCCGCGACCTGTTCCGCCTCGTCGGCGCGCATCACGCCCTTGACCAGCAGCTTGCCCTTCCAGTGCCGGCGCAGTTCCCTCAGATGCGCGTAGTCGAACCCGTAGCGGCGGTTCTGCACGAAGAAACGCGTCGCGGAGATGTTGTCGACGATTTCCGGCGCATGCGGCGAGAGCACCGGCATGCTCGGCAGGCCGGCCCGGATCAGCACCTCCCAGATCCAACGCGGCCGCGACAGCACATGCGCGATGTTGCGGGGCGTCTTGTCGAGCGACAGCGAAAAGCCGTTGCGCCGGTCGCGCTCGCGCTTCGGCGCGACATGGGTGTCGGTGGTGATCATCAGCGCGTCGTAGCCGGCGGCATGCGCGCGCTCGACCAGCGCCCGGTTGAGCGCGTCGTCCTTGAAGACGTAGAGCTGGAACCACAGCCGCGCCTCGGGCACGGCGGCGCGCAGATCCTCGATCGAGATCCCGGCGGCGGTGCTGAGGCAATAAGGAATGCCGGCAGCGGCGCAGGCCTTGGCCATCGACACCTCGGCATGCGGCGCGAAGCTCGACAGCCCGCCCATCGGCGCGATGGCGATCGGCGCGGCGGCGGGCTTGCCGAGCAGCGTCGTGTCGATCCGGCGCACCGTGACATCGGCGACCGTGCGTGGACGGAAGCGGATCCGGTCGAAGACCTCCCGGTTGTTGCGCAGCGCCGCCTCGCCCTCCGCGCCGCCATCGATGAAATCGAAGACAGGCTTCGGCAGATAGGCGGCGGCGTGGCGGCGGAGATCCTCGACGTTATGGATCTGCTTGTAGTTCGGCATGGCGGTCACCCGGGAAAACGCGGCGCGTGGGCGCGACCCTAGAGCATGATCCGCGCCGACAGAAGCGCCGACCATGCCCCGCCTCGTCGGTCCGTCGCGCGCGTAGCGCTCAGTGCCGCTTCTGCAGCAGGACCAGGGCGATGCCGGCGAACAGGGCGAGGGCCGAAAACGAGACCGACTGGACGGGCCAGATCATCGCGACGCCGAGAACCGTCAGAACGAGCCGCGGGACGGCGGGAAGCGGGCGGCCCAGCCAGGCTTCGGCAGCGCCGGCCAGCGCGACGGTCGCGGCCAGCGCCGCGGCGATCTGGATCGCGATCGTTACCGGTTCGCCGATCATCAGCACGCCCGGCTGGTAGACGAAGGCGAAGGGCAGCAGGAAGGCCACGATCCCGATGCGGCAGGCGAGCAGGCCGATCTGCATCGGGTTTGCGCCGGCGATCGAGGCGGCCGCGAAGGCGGCGACCGCGACCGGCGGCGTGATCGCCGACATCGACGCGAAAAAGACGATGAAGAGATGCGCGGGCAGGGTCTCGATGCCCAGCGACACGATCGCGGGCCCGGCCAGAACGGCGGCCAGTGCGTAGACCGCCGGCGTCGGCATCCCCATGCCGAGCACGATCGTCACCAGCGCGGCGATCATGAGCGTGAGCAGCAGGTTGCCGGGCGCGAAGGCGAAGAGCATCGAGCTGATCTTGCCGGTGAGATCGGTCATCGACAGCGTGCCGACGACGAGTCCGGCGACGGCGCAGGCGACGCCGACGCCGCAGGACCGGTGGAGCGCATCGACCAGCCCGTCGCGCAGGCGCTGGGCGGTGGCGCGCGGATCGCGGCTGCGGATCAGCGCGACGACCGCGAGCGCGGCGATGGCGACCGCGGCCGAGAGATCCGGCCGGTCGACCGACAGGACGATCCAGACGATCAGGCCGATCGGAACGAGGAAGAGCCAGTTCTCGCGCAGGACGACGAGCACGCTCTCGCCGCGCCCCTCCACCGTCGGCTTCAGGCCCACGCGCCGCGAATGGAAATGCACCGCGAGATAGATCGCAAGGTAGTAGACCATCGCGGGAACGACCGAGGCGGCGACGATCTTCGCGTAGGCGATGCCCGTGAAGTCGGACATCATGAACGCGGCGGTTCCCATCACCGGAGGCATGATTGCGCCGCCGGTCGAGGCGACGGATTCCACCGCGCCGGCATAGACGCGGCTGAACCCCGTGCGGATCATCAGCGGGATCGTGATCGATCCGGTGGTGACGACGTCGGCGGTCGGCGAACCGGAGATAGAGCCGTACATGCCCGAGGAGATGACGGCGACCTTGGCCGGCCCACCGACCTGACGTCCGACCAGCGCCTCGGCGAGACGGTGGAAGAACTCGCCGCCGCCGACCCGGTCGAGGATCGCGCCGAACAGGACGAAGACATAGACGAGGAAACACGCCACCAGCAGCGGCGGACCGAACAGCCCGTTGGTGGTGAACACGAGGTGGTCGATGATCTCCTCGAGCGCGAGTTGGCGGTGCGCGAACGGACCTTCCAGCAGATGGCCGAGGAAGCCGTAGGCGAGGAACAGCCCCACCAGGGTGACCAGCGTCATTCCGATGGTGCGCCGCGTCGCTTCGAGCACGAGGACGATCAGCGCGACCGAGGCCAGCTGGTCCGCGGTGGTCAGCGAATCGACGATCGGCAGCCGCATCTCGTGGCGCCCGGCCATCGCGACGAAATACAGCGCCGCCGCCCAGGCCACCCCGACACAGACCCAGGCGAAGGGGCTGGACCCGCGCGGCCGATGCGGTCCTCCGGTGGTCGTCAGGAACGCCACCGAAAGGATCGTCGCGAGGAAGAGATAGAGGGTCGTGCGGCGATCGGCATAGACGCCGAAGGCGATCGCCGTCAGCCCGAGGCCGACGGCGAGCCCGAGCGCCAGGATCGCGACACGCTCGGCGGGGCCCTGTGTCCGGGACGCGCCCGGCGCAAGGAGGGAGAGCAGGGATGACATGCCGATCTCCTCGCGCCGTGCCGGCTCAGGTGGGGATGCCGGCGGCGCGATAGGCCTTGATCGCGCCGGGATGCAGGGCGACCGGCGCGGTGACCGGCAGATCCTTCGGCGTCATGCGCGCCATGGTCGCATGGGCGGCCTTCAGGTAGTCGAAATGCTTGAGCATGGCGGCGACGATGGCCTCGGCCTGGGCCTCGGGCAGTTCCGTCGCGGCGAGCAGCGCCACGGTTCCGGTCACCGTATGCACGGTCGCCGGCTGGAACGGGTAGCTCGCACCGGGGATGTCGATCGGCTGGGTGCCGACATCCTTCGTCATGCGCTCGATGACCGGCTTGTCGAGCCCGACCATGCGCACCGGCAGGTCGCGCGTCGCATTGGCGAGCTGACCCGACGGGAAGGCCAGCATGTTGACCGACATGTCGACCTGGCCGGCCTTCAGCATGTCGAGCGCGGTGTTGTAGTCGACATAGTGGACGCGCCCGCCGAAGGCCTCGATCTCCTGGAAGGTCACGCCGGCGGCCTTGAACGCCTCTTCGGTGGCGATCGCCATCATCGTGCCGCGCAGATTGACCGCGAGCTTGAGCGGGATGCGCTCGCGCTTGACCTGTTCCAGCGACTGGACCGGGCTCGCCGCGCGGACCACGAACTGGAGCGCCGCCTGCGGATCGATCAGCGCGAGCGCGCGGACATTCGGGAAGGCGCGTTCGAACGGCGCCTCGCCCCTCAGCGCGCGCAGCGCCATCTGGGTGTGGGCGATGCCCAGCTGGACGCGGCCGGTCGCGACGAGTTGCACGTTGGCGGCGTCGCGGCCCGGCTCGTAGCTGAACGCGGCGCCAGGGGCCTCGCGACGGATCGTTTCGCCGATCGCATTGCCGATCGCGCTCCACGCGCCGCCGACCGAGCCACCGGCCATGGTCAGCTTGAGCGTCTGTGCCGCGGCCGGAGCCGCGCCGGCCAAGAGCCCGGCGGCGGCGGCGAGGCCGGCGCCGGCGAAGTGCCTGCGTGTGATCATCGGTCGGGTCTCCCTTTCCCTGTTTCGGTTGGCGTCATGCAACCGCTTCGGTCGCCGTCGTGCCGCGATGGCGCATCACCGCCGCCGGCATCTCGTCGACCGTCGCGATCCGATCGTAGCCGCCGCGCACATGGGCGCGCAGCATCTTCTGGCGATCGAGATGCTCGAACACGGACAGCACGGGCGTCCAGAAGGCGTCGATGTCGATGAAGACGGTCGCCTTGCGGTGCAGCCCGATGTCGTACCAGGTCACCATCTCGAAGGCCTCGTCGAGGGTCCCGACGCCGCCGGGCAGCACGAAGAACATGTCGGACAGATCGGCCATGACCTGCTTGCGTTCGGCGAGGCTGTCGACCATCCGCAGATCCGCGAGCCGGGTCTCGGCGCGCTCGCGGCCCGCGAGGTGGCGTGGCATCACGCCGGTCACCTGTCCGCCGCCCGCGAGCGCCGCATGCGCGGCAAGCCCCATGA
>CAYSUY010000190.1:0-8069 GCA_964434345.1 uncultured Acetobacteraceae bacterium | reverse complement strand
GGTCCCAGGTCGGCTTGCCGGAGGCGACCTGGGCGCGCACGTCGGCGATGCCCTGGGTGGTCTCCTCCTTGATGGTGATGCCGAGTTCCTTCTCGACGAGATTGAACCACGCCTCGCGCTGCGCCTTCTGGAAGGCGCCGCCCCAGGACGAGATGGTGATCGATTTCTGCTGCGCCGAAGCGATCTCGCCGCCGAGTGCCGCAAGACAGGTCGCTGCCATCAGCAGCCAGGAACGCGCTTTCATGTGGGCCTCCCCCGAAGATTGCGGCAATGCGCCTGCGCGGCCACGCCGATCTCGTCACTGGAGCGCGATTGCGCCAAACTCGTCAAGGTTTACCGGCAGGAGAGAGCGACATGGCCTTGCATTTCGAGCGCGCGGAGTTCGCGGCGCGCATCGCCGCGGCGCGCGCGGCGATGAAGCGGGAGGATCTCGCGGCGATCCTGCTCTTCTCGCAGGAGAGTCTTTTCTACCTCACCGGTTTCGACACCAGCGGCTTCGTCTTCTTCCAGTGCGCGGTGCTGACCGCGGACGAGGGGCCTGTGACGCTGCTCACGCGCCGTCCAGACCTGGAGCAGGCGCGCCGGACCTCGACGATCGAGGACATCCGCATCTGGTACGACGCGGAAGGCGCCGATCCCTCGATCGATCTGCTCGCGATCCTCGAGGAAAAGGGATTGCTGGGCGCGCGGATCGGCATCGAACTGCGCAGCTTCGGCCTCACCGCCGACAAATACGAACTCGTGCGCCAGCGCTTCGCGGGCCGCGTCGCGCTGACCGACGCATCGGCGCTGGTCCGGTCTCTGCGCCTCGTGAAATCGCCGGCCGAGCTCGCCTATGTGCGGCGCGCGGCGGAGCTGGCCGACGACGCGCTCGAGGCGATGCTCGCCGCCGCGCGCCCCGGTGCCTTCGAGGGCGACATCGCCGCCGCCGGCAGCGTGCCGATCCTGTCCGGCGGCGGCGATCCGGCGCCCTCGGGCCCTGTGCTGGGCTCCGGCGAGCGGGCGCTGCTGATCCGCAGCGCCACCGGGTTCCGCCATCTCGATCCGGTCGACCAGCTGACGATGGAGTTCGCGGCGAGCTACCGCCATTACTGCGCCTGTCTGATGCGGACCATCGCGATCGGTCGCGCCGATCCGCGCCAGCGCCGGATGTTCGAGGTGACGCGCGACGCCCTGCAGGCCATGACCGAGGCGGCGCGGCCGGGCCGGCCGATCGGCGAGATCGACGATGCGCATCGTCGCGTCTACGACCAGTCCGGCTACGGGGCCGCGCGCATGTCGGCCTGCGGCTATTCGCTGGGCGCGCTCTACCGGCCGACCTGGATGGACGTGCCGCCGATGATCTATTCGGGCAATCCGCTGCCGCTGCGCGCGGGCATGGTCCTGTTCCTGCACGCCATCCTGATCGACGCGCCCAACGGTCTCGCGATGTCGCTCGGGCATACGATCGAGATCGCGGCCGATGGCGCCGCGGTGCTGAGCCGCCTGACGCCGGAGTTCGTGCTGCGCGCGTAAGACGCCGGCCGGGGACCGGGCGCGTTCAGACCGCGCGCCCGGCCATCAGCCCTTCGTAGACGGCTTCCTCGGCGCTGCGCGGCGAGAGGCAGTCGCCGGCGAGGTGCATCTCGATCCCGAGCGGCGCGAGTTCGTCCTCGAGCGTCGTCGCGGGCTCCTGGCCAGCGGCGACGACCACGGTGTCGACGCCTTCGCAGACGATCGGTTCGCCTGTCACGATATGGCCGAGCCAGGCGCTGTCGCTGTCGACGCCGTGGAGCCGCGCATAGGGGATCACCTGCACGCCCAGCCGGTGCAGTTTTCCGGCCCAGTGGTCGCGGTGATACATCTGCAGGTACTGGCCGGCATGGGTGCCGTTGACCGCGAGCCGGACCTGATGGCCGTTGCGGGCCAGGAATTCGGCCACGCCCATCCCGACCCAGTCGCAGCGCCAATCGGCGACCAGCACGCGGGAGCCGGGATTGGCCTCCGCGGTCAGCACGCTCCAGGCGTCGACGACATGCGCGTCCGCGCGCCCCTCGATCTCGGGCGCGAAGGGCCGTCCGCCGGTCGCGACGACGATGGCGTCTGGCGCGATCTGCGCGACCAGCGCCGCGTCGACGCGGGTCCGCAACCGGATCTCGACCCCCGCGCGCGCAAGCTCGCCCTCGAGATTGGAAATCAGTCCGCCGAACTCGGCGCGCTCCGGCAGGCGTTGCGCGAGCAGCACCTGGCCACCGAGCCGTGGGCCCGCCTCGCAGAGCACGACCGCGTGGCCGCGCGCGGCGGCCGTCACCGCGGCCTTCATGCCGGCCGGACCGCCACCGGCGACCAGGATGCGCCGCCGGTGCGCGGCGGGCGCCGGTGTCGGCAGCCTGAGTTCGCGCCCGGTCTCCGGCGTCTGGATGCAGGTGATCGAATAGCCCTGGTGGAAGTGCCCGATGCAGCCCTGGTTGCAGCCGATGCAGGCGCGGATCTCGTCGAGGCGTCCGGCGCGCGCCTTCGCGGGCATCTCGGGGTCGGCGATCATCGCGCGCGTCATGCCGCACATGTCGGCCTGTCCGGCAGCGATGATCCGCTCGGCCTGCTGCGGCTGGTTGATGCGCCCGGCGACGAAGACCGGAAGACCGATCGCGGCGCGGATGGCGCCCGCCTTGGGCGCGACATAGCCGTGCGGGATCTCCATCGGCGGCACGACATGGACCGAGCCGCCGAGCCCGGCCATCGAGCCCAGCGTCGTGTTCACGTAGTCGACGAGACCGCGTGCGGCGAGCGCCTTGCAGATCTCCAGGATCTCGGCCGCATCGAGCCCGTCGGGTTCGACCTCCTCGGCGGAGATGCGGATACCGAGCACGCGCGCGTCGCCGATGCGGCGGCGCACCTCCTCCAGCACCTCGACGAGGAAGCGCATGCGACCCTCGCGGTCGCCGCCATAGCGATCGGTGCGGCGGTTGCTGCGCGGATTGAGGAATTGCGCGATCAGCAACCCGAGGCTGGCGATCACCTCGATGCCGTCATACCCGGCCTCGGCGAGGCGGCGCGCCCCCTGGCCATAGGCCTCCACCAATTCGCCGATCAGCGCCTCGGGAAGCGCGCGCGGCATCGTCTGGAAGCGGTCATCGGGCAGGGCCGAGGGCGCGTAGGCGACGCCGCGCAGCCCGCCCTGGACGCGACGCGACAGGCGTCCGGCATGGGACAACTGGCCGAAGAGCTTCGCGCCATGGGCATGGACAGCGTCGGCGAGGCTGCGGAAGGCGGGGATGCAGTCGTCGCTGGCGACCACGATCTCGGGCGCTTCGGTGATCGTCGTCGCGTGGAAGCGTGCGGCCTCGGTGATGATCAGGCCGGCGCCACCGCGCGCCCGCGCCGCGTGATAGGCGATGAAATCCGGCGTCGGAAGACCGCCGCGCGCGAGATAGGTCTGGTGTCCGGTGGAGAGGATCCGGTTCCGGATTTCGACATCGCGCAGCTTCAGCGGCGCGAACAGATGTGCGAACCCCGTCATGTCGTCCCCAACCCCTCCGGCACCCCGAGACGGGACGCCCTCGTCTTGTCATACTTCGTCAAAATGCGGTTCGATTCCAGGGAGGATGCCACCATGACCCAGAACGCGGCCATGCCCGGCGGCGAAGACATGTCGTCCCGCCACGCTCCGCTTTCGCTCGCCACGCATGCCAGGATCGACGCGGCGGTCCTGACCTTCGTGCTCGTGTCTCCTTGGCTTTTCGGTTTCTCCGCGCATCGCGGCGCCACGATCATGGCGGTGGCGTGCTTCGTCGTCGGCATGGGCCTCAACCTCGTCACCGACTATCCGCTCGGGATCCTCAAGCTGATCCCGATGAAACTGCACCGGCTGGCGGAAATCACCTCGCCGCCGATGACCCTGGCCGTGCCCTGGATCTTCTTCGCCGACGCTGGCGTCTTCCCGTGGGTCATGACCGTCGCCGGTCTCGCCGTACTGGCGAACACGCTGCTGACGCGCCCAATTCCCGGCTGACGGCGCTTGCGCGGCGCGGGGTCGCGAGCCCGCGCGTGCGCGTCAGGCGAGCCCGAGACCATCCTTCACGGGAACGCCATCCTTCATGATCAGGGCCATGTGCTTCCCCTGGTCCTGGAGCAACCCCAGGTCGCTCAGCGGGTCGCCATCGACGACGAGCAGATCGGCGAGATGTCCTTCGGCGACCCGGCCGAGCCGACCGTCCATGCGCACGACCTCGGCGCCGATGACGGTGGCGCTGCGGATGATCTCGGCGGGCGACAGCACCTCGGCGCGCACCAGGAATTCCTCGGCCTGATACTGCTTGGGCGCACGGAACAGGTCCGTCCCGAAGGCCATCTTGACGCCGGCGCGCCGCGCGATCTCCAGCGAGCGGGTGCCGACGGCCAGGACCTGCCGCGCCTTCTCGATATGGAGGTCGGAGACCCCGACTTCCTTGCCGTGAACGACGATGCGCCGATAGACGATCAGCGTGGGAACGAGATAGGCGCCGTGCGTCGCCATGATGCGCGCCGCGGTTTCGTCGAGGAAATTCCCGTGCTCGATCGTACGCACGCCAAGCTCGACCGCCCGCGCGATCGCATCCGCGGTATAGGCGTGCGCCATCACGTATTTATGTGCGCGGCGCGCCTCGTCGACGGCGGCCTCGATTTCCGCGGTGGAGTACTGGACGTAATCGATCGGATCGGCGGGCGACGACACGCCGCCCGAGGCCATGATCTTGATCTGGTCGGCGCCGCGCCGCAATTCCTCGCGCACCGCGCGCCTGACATGATCGACGCCGTCCGCGATCGAGCGCATCGTCGATTCCTGGGTGCAGGCGCATGCGACGCAGAAATCGGCCTGGTTGCGGGAATCGACATGGCCGCCGGTCTGGCTGATCGGCCGTCCGGCAACGAACAGGCGTGGCCCGGTGAAGAGCCCGGCCTCGATCGCCTGCCGGTACCCCATGTCGGCACCGCCGGCATCGCGGATCGTGGTGAAGCCGCGCATCAGCGTCTCGCGCAGGATCTTCGCCGCCTTGGCCGCGAGCATGGCCGGAAAGATCGATGGATAGGCCGTCATCCCGTCGGCGCAGATATGGACATGGCAGTCGATCAGACCCGGCATCAGCGTCCGCCCGCCGAGATCGACGACCCGCGCACCGGGCGCGTCGATCCGCCCTTCGCGAACGGCCTTGATCATGTTCCCGGAAATCAGGACATCACGACCGCCGCGCAGTTCACCGGCATCGACGTCGAGCAGGGCGAAATTGGTGAAGACGATATCGGTCATGGTCGTCCTGTGCGGATCGCAGATGGAGTCGTCGCATCCCGCTCCGGGTTTCCCGGTCGTCCCGGCGCCCCGACGTCGACCAGACGCGGCGCGACACGACCGCAGGAAGCGTCATAGCATGGGGATGGTTTCGACGGGGGGAGTCTGTCATGCGCGCGCGTATCGGGTCAAAACTGGTGGTGCTGATCGCGGCGACTTTGTTCGCCTGGTCCGTCCAGGCGCGGGAGCTTCGTCTCGCGATCGAGACCGAACCGGCGATCGATCCGCATTTCCTGTTCGCCACGACGAACACGGCGGTATCGCGCCACATCTTCGACGCGGTGACCAGCCGCGACGAGGATCTGCAGCCGCGACCGGGCCTTGCCGAATCCTGGCGCCTTGTCGATCCGCTCACCTGGGAATTCAAGCTGCGCGCCGGCGTGACCTTCCATGACGGCTCGCCGCTCACGGCCGAGGACGTCGTCTTCTCGATCGCGCGCATCGGCGCGCTGCCGAACAATCCGAATCCCTACACGCCCCTGACGCGATCGATCGACAAGGCAGAGGCGGTCGAGCCGTTGCTGCTGCGCATCCGCACGAAATTTCCGGATGCGATCCTGCCCAACCAGCTCGCCGGTGTCTTCGTGGTCTCGCGCAACGCGGCACGCGACGCGCAGCCCTCCGATTTCCGCTCCGGAAAGGCGGCGATCGGCACCGGCCCCTATCGCTTCGCCGCGTGGAAGCCCGGCGATCGGCTCGACCTGATCCGCAACGAGGCCTATTGGGGCGGTGCACAGCCCTGGGAGCGCGTGAGCCTGCGCATCATCGCGAACGATGCCGCGCGCACGGTCAGCCTGCGCAGCAACGAGATCGACGTCGTGGGCAATCTGAACCCCGCCCATGTCGAGACGCTCGCGAAGGATCCGGCGGTCCGGATCTTCAAGCGGCCGTCCGACCGCGTCGTCTATCTGATCCTCGACGTGGCGCGCGAGACGACGCCGATGGCGACCGATCGCGCCGGCCAGGTCCTGGCGAAGAACCCGTTGCGCGACCAGCGCGTGCGCCAGGCCATGTCGATGGCGATCAATCGCGATGCCATCGCCGAACGCGTGATGGACGGCTTCGCCCTTCCGGCGCATCAGCTCGTTCCCACCGGCATCACCGGCCATGCCGCGGCCCTGCCGAAACTCCCCTTCGATGTCCAGGGTGCGCGCCGGCTCCTCGCCGAGGCCGGGTATCCGGATGGGTTCGGTCTGACCCTCAACGGGCCGAACGATCGTTATCTCAACGATGCGAAGACGCTCGAGGCGATGGGCCAGATGCTGTCGCGCATCGGCCTGCAGGTGAAGATCGTGAGCGAGCCCTGGAACGTCTACTTCCCCAAAGCGCGCGTCACGGCGAATCTGGAGGGTCTGCCCTATTCGGCGATGCTGGTCGGCTGGGGCCATTCCGTCGGTGACACGTCCGGATTGCTGACCACGGTTCTCCATTCCTTCGACACGCAGCGGCGCTTCGGCTCGGGCAATCGTTCGGGCTACAGGGATGCGGCCTTCGATCAGGCGATCCAGGACGCCGTCGCCGAGATGGAGCCGGAGGCGCGACGCCGCAAGCTGGAAGCCGTGATGGCGACCGCGACCCATGATCTGACGACGATCCCGCTCTACAACAACTTCGTCGTCATGGCGGCGCGCACCGGGTTTTCCGTGACACCGCGCATGGACGACGAGGTCCTGGCGATGTCGGTGCAACCGGCGCGCTGAAGCCGCGGCGATGCGTAACGATCCATCGGGATGGCAGGCATCGGGCCAGGCGGCCGGGCGGTCGGCGCGTCCGGTCCTTCGGGCGTCCGGCGCCTGCACATCTGTCCAGGAACGACCGACGTGACCCTCACGATCTGCGCGGGCCAGCCACGCCAGCGCCTCGTCCATCTGCCCACGCCGCTCGAGGAGGCGCCGACTCTCTCGGCCGAGCTCGGCATCGATCTGCTGATCAAGCGCGAGGATCTGGCCGGGCTCTGCGTCGGAGGAAACAAGTCGCGGCTGATGGAGTTCGCGCTCGGCGCGCTGCGCGCGCGCGGGGTCGACACGCTGGTCGCGCATGCAGCCGACCAGTCCAACAAGCTGCGCGACATCGCGGCGGCTGCGGCGCGTAGCGGCATGCGCGCGGTGCTTCTGGTTCCCGGGACGACGCCGCGCGACGGCACGCCGCTTCAGGGCAACCGGCTGCTGTTCGATCTTCTCGGCGCCGAGGTGCGTGTGGTCGGCACCGGCCTCGACGACGCGGCCGTGCTGGCGGCAGAGGAGGCCGTGCGCGACGAGCTGGAGCGGGCCGGGCGTCGCGTCGCCATCCTCGATCGGCGCCTGGAGTACGGCGCCGATGCGACCATCGCCTATGTCGATGCCGCGGAGGAACTGCACGGCCAGCTGCTGGCGCGTGGACGGGGTGCTGCCAGCGCCGTGTTCATCGCCGCGGGAGCCGGCATGACCGCGTCCGGGCTCGCGCTCGGCCTCAAGCATCTGGGTGCGCCGGCGCGTGTCCATGGCGTGTGTATCGCGCGACCGGCCACGGCGATGGCGGGCGAAGTCGTTGCACATGCGGCGCGTGCCGCCGCACGGCTGGGGATCGAAACGAGGCTCGCACCGGGCGATGTCGCGCTGGAGGATGACGTCCTCGCGCCCGGCTATGGGATCGTGACGCCCGAGCTGCGCGACGTCGTACGCCGCGTCGCCCGCGCCCAGGGGCTGATCCTCGATCCCGTCTACAACGCCAAGGTGGCGCTGTGCCTGTTGCGTCGCGTCGCGACGGGCGCGATCGCGCGCGGTGC